>DASZWW010000386.1:0-7255 GCA_035546175.1 Polyangia bacterium | reverse complement strand
CCGCCCGCGCCGCCCGCGCCGGCGGCGCCGGTCGTGGCGTCGGGCGCGATGACCGTCATCTCCCAGAGCGAGTAACCGTACTGGGTGGCGCGCGCCGTGCCGTACATCTGGACGTAGCGCGCGCTGACCGACAGGCCCGTGAAGTCGTCGACGCCGCCGTCACCGGCCGTGACGCTCTCGATCGTCGTCCAGGTCGCGTTGTCCGTCGAAGCCCGGAGCTGGTACGCCTTCCCGTACGCCGCCTCCCAGCTCAGCTTCACCTCGTTGATCGACTTGATGGCGCCGAGATCGACGGTGATCCACTGGGGATCGCTGAACTGCGAGGACCAGCGCGTCGAGGTGTTGTTGTCGACGGCCTTCGCGGCCTCGTATCCCGTCGCCTGGATCGACGAGGCGGTCGCCGTTCCGGCCAGCACGAGGTCCGCGCGGACGCCGATCGCGGGCCCCTCCTCGATCATTCCTTCGGTGCAAGCGGGCGCGATCGCCGAGGCCAGCGCGAGCGCTGCCACGGCGGAGAGGATTCGTTGACGTCTCACGTCGAGCTGGGTGGGGGTCATGGCGGTCAGCCGTTCGCAAGATCCGAGCCGCCCGACTTGCCGCGGTTGGTCGACGCCTGGTGTCTCGAGACCCGCGGCGGTTCGCGGTTTCGTGAGACGCATTTCGCGCGGCTCGGCCGAGGCGGGGCCCGACCTGGGGGGCGTACTCCCCATGACCACACCCCACCCCGTGCCCGACCGGCGCACGGATCCGCACATCGGTTGGACGGATCGGGACGGAGCGAGCGCTCATAATGATGAGGCGAGATGAAGTCGCTCACGCTGCTGCAGATCGTCGCGATGGGGCTGCCGGCCGTGGGGTACGCGCTCGCGTGGTGGATGCAGCCTCGCCGTCGCGCGCGGCGCGCCCTCGAGCGCGCGCCCGGCAAGCGCCTCTGGGACGTGCGCGACGGCGACCGCTGCCGCGTCACCGGGCTCGTGCGGCGGCTGCGCGAGACCGTGACGTCGCCCGTGACGGGCCGCCGGTGCCTCGGGTTCCTCTACGTCATCGAGGAGCGCGGCGCCGGCGGCGACTGGCACGTCGTCGCGCAGCAGTCGAGCTGCGTACCCTTCGAGCTCGTCGACGAGGGCGTCGAGGCCGTCGTCGAGGGGCCGTTCCTCTTCGGGCTCGACTTCGACGATCGCGGCGACGTGTGGGCGAACCTGCCGCCCGGGCTGTTCGGCGTGCTCGAGCACGCGCGCGTGCCGCTGTCCGGCCCGCTCGGCGGCGAGAAGGAGTTCCGCTTCCGCGAGGCGGTGCTGCGCCCCGAGGACCGCATCATGGTGCTCGGCGCGGTGGCCATCGAGATCGATCGCGCGGGGCGCGGCGCCGAGCTGCGCGGGCCGCCGCTCGTGCGCAAGATCCGCGGCACGCCCGCCGACCCCGTCGCGCTGGCCGACGCCGACGAGGACTCGGCGCCGGTCGCGGCGCGCGCGTGACGAGGGTTGACTAGGGTAGGAGCTCGCGCACGGCCAACCGGACCTCCGTCTCGGGCAGCTCGACGACGTCGTCCTCGGCGAGGACGCGGGTCACCTGATACGCGCCGTCCGCGGGCGCCGTACGAACCTCGAGCGTCCTCGCGGCGAGGTCGAGGAGCCAGTAGACCTCCACGCCGCCCGCGGCATAGAGCGCTGCTTTGCGACGGTCGCGGCCTTGTGACGACCAGGCCAGCTCGACGACGAGGACGGTCTCCGGTCCGGTCGGATGACGGCGCCTGAAAGTGCCGGGCTCCGCCCGCACGACGGCGAAGTCGGGCTCGGGGAGGTCGTACTTCCCGAGGGCGAGGGGCGTCTGCGGTCGAATGCGCCTCGCGCCGGGGTAGGCCGCTCGAAGACGGTCGTCGAGGTTCGCGATCGCCTCGGCGTGCTCGGTCCCCTGGGGGCTCATCTCGACGAGCACTCCGTCGAGGAGCTCGAGGTGCTCGTCCTCGCCGATGATCCCGAGCTCGACCATGCGGAGCGCCTCGTCGGCCGTGAACCGACGGACGACCGGCTCCTGCGATGTCCCCATGGCCGTGAGCCTAACATTCACCGTCGCGTTGGACACGACGGGGGTTGTCGGCCGAGGCCGCCGGAGGTTGCGCGCGGGTCAGCGGATGAGCGTGCCGGGCGGGACGTCGCGATCGAGCGCGGAGAGCCCGATGACCTCGGCGTCGCCGGCGGCGAGGATCATGCCCTGCGAGAGCACCCCGCGGAGCTTGGCGGGCTTGAGGTTCGCGAGGTAGATGACCGTCTTGCCCACGAGGGCCTCGGGCGCGTAAGCCGCCGCGATACCGGAGACGACCGTGCGCTGGTCGGTCCCGACGTCGAGCGTGAGCTTGAGGAGCTTGTCGGCCTTCGGCACGCGCTCGGCCGCGAGGACCTTGGCGGCCCGCAGCTCGACCTTCGCGAAGTCGTCCATCGTGATCTCGGCGGGCGGCGCCGCGGGCGCGCGCGTCTTCTGGGAGGGCGCGGCGGGCGAGGCGGCCGGGCTTGCCTCGGCCGGCACCCACTTGGCGATGAGGGCGGCCTGGCGCTCCGGATCGACGCGCGGGAAGACCGGCTTCGGCTCGGTGAGCGTGCCGCCGGGCCAGGCGAAGCGCGTCGGCCACGAGCCCGCGTCGGCGCCTCGGCCGAGCTGGCGCAGGATCTCGGCGGCGGCCGCGGGCATCGCCGGCGCCACCGTGAGCGCGGCCCAGCGCAGCGTCTCGCAGCAGACGGCGAGCATGTCGACGAGCTCGTCGCGCTTCGCCGGATCCTTGGCCAGCGCCCACGGCTTCGTGCGCTCGATGTGGGCGTTGGCCTCGCGCACGAGGCTCCACGTCGCCTGCAACGCCGCCGATGGGTTGAACTCGTCCCAGGCCAGCTGGCAGCCCTGCAGGTACGTCGACGCCTGCTCGGCGAAGGCCGCCGAGACGGGCGCGCCGAGGCGCTCGCGGGCCGGCAGCTCGGCGCCCACGAACTTGTGGGCCATCGACACCGTGCGGTTGAGCAGGTTGCCGAGGTCGTTGCCGAGGTCGGACTCGTGGCGCTGGAAGAGCGCCTCGTAGGTGAAGTCGCCGTCGCCGCCGAAGGTGTACTCGCGCATCACGAAGTAGCGGAGGGCGTCGATGCCCAGCTCGGCGGCGATGGCGTTCGGGTCGACGCGCGTCGCCGGCAGGGACTTGGAGATCTTGAGGCCCTTCACGGTGAGGTAGCCGTGGCAGAAGATCTCGGCGGGCGGCTCGAGCCCCGCGCTCCACAGCATCGCCGGCCAGTAGACGGCGTGGAAGCGCAGGATGTCCTTGGCGATGAGGTGGTGCGCCGACCTCCACAGCGCGGCCTTGCCCGTGCCCTCGGCGACGGCGTCGGGCCCGCCCAGCACCGTGAGGTAGTTCGTGAGCGCGTCGATCCACACGTACACCGTCTGCGTCGGGTCGCCCGGCACGGGGATGGCCCAGCGCACGGACTCGACCTTGCGCGAGACGGAGATGTCGCGCAGGCCGGCCTTGACGAAGGACAGCACCTCGTTGCGGCGCGACTCGGGCTGCACGGGCGAGGGCGTCCGCTCGTACCAGGCGGCGAGCCGGTCGGCGTACCTCGACAGGCGGAAGAAGTAGTTCTTCTCCTTCACGCGCTCGACGGGCCGCAGGTGGATCTTGCAGACCTTCTCGCCGTTCTCGGTGAGGACGTCGTCCTCGGTCTTGGCCTCCTCGCAGCCCACGCAGTACATGCCGTCGTACTCGCGCTCGTAGATGTCGCCCGCGGCCACGAGGCGCCTCCACATCTCGGCGACGGCCGCCTCGTGGCGGCGCTCGGTCGTGCGGATGAAGTCGTCGTTCGAGAGCTCGAAGGCCCTCCAGGTGGCCTGGAACTGCGCGGCGATGCCGTCGCAGTAGGCCTGCGGCTCGAGGCCGCGCTCCCGCGCGATGCGCTCGACCTTCTGCCCGTGCTCGTCGAGGCCCGTGAGGAAGAACGTCTCGTGGCCGCGCGCGCGGTGGTAGCGCGCGAACGCGTCGGCGATGACGGTCGTGTAGAACGTGCCGAGGTGGGGCGCGGCGTTGACGTAGTAGATCGGCGTCGTGACGTAGAAGCTGGGCGTGGGCATGGCGGGCCCGCGCAGTCTACTCGGACGCGGCGCCGTCGGGGGGCGTCTCGTCGCGCGGCGCGGGCTCGCGCGGCTCCGCGCCGGCGCCCGCGCGCGGCGGCTCGCCGGGGGGCGCGATGAGCCTCACCTCCGCCGCGGGGAAGACCTTGGGCGGCTGGTCCTCGAAGTAGACGCGCACGCGCTCGCGCAGCACGTCCACGTCGCCCACCCGGCCCACGCCCTCGGGCGTGGTGACGCGCTTGCCGGAGCGCGGGAGGCGCTTGGCGGCCTCGACGTAGTTGGCCTCCTCGTACACGAGGCAGCACTTGAGGCGCCCGCACTGGCCCGAGACCTTGGTGGGGTTGAGCGCGAGGTTCTGGTTCTTGGCCATCTTGATGGAGACGGGCGCGAACTTCGGCAGGAACGTCGAGCAGCACAGCTCCCGCCCGCACGAGCCGATGCCGCCCACCATCTTGGCCTCGTCCCGCACGCCCACCTGGCGCATCTCCACGCGCGCGCGCACGCGGCTGGCGAGATCGCGCACGAGCTCGCGGAAGTCGATGCGCTGCTCGGCGGCGAAGTAGAAGGTCGCGCGGCCGCCGGCGTGCAGCTCGACGCGGAACATTTTGATGGGCAGGTTGCGGGCCCGGGCGCGCTCGCGCGCGAAGGCGAGCGCGTCGTCGGCGCGGCGGCGGTCGGCCTCGAGGCGCGCCAGGTCGCGCGCGTCGGCGAGGCGCAGGAGGCGAGGCAGGGGCGGCGTCGCGGCGCGCAGCGCGGTCGTGACGGCGACCGTCGCGACGCTCGCGTCCTCGTCGTCGAGGACGACCCGGTCGCCCACGCGCGGCGCGAGCGCGCCCGCGTCGCAGCCGAAGGTGCGTCCCGTCGGCGAGAGCTTGACGCCCACGAGGTTGACCACGGGCGGCCCCGCGCCCGCACCCGCGGGGGAGGCGCCGCCGGCGGGCTCCGTCAGCGGCGCGCCGTTCCCCGGGGGCGGCTCGCCGCTCACGCGGCGCTCCTCTCGCGCCGCCGCAGCTCGACGAGCAGGCGCTCCAGCGCCAGCGTCGGGTTGACGTTGGCGAGCAGGGCCGCGTCCGCCTCCACGATGGCGCCGAGGGCGCGGAGCAGCCGCCCGGGCTCGAGCGCCGCCAGCTCGCGCGCGCGGTCGGCGAAGAGCGCCAGCTCGGGCGCCCCCGCCGCCGACACGAGCGCGTCGCGGTAGAGCCGCGCCAGCAGCGCGACGATGGGCGGCAGCGCCGCCTTGTCTTCCTTGTCGCTCGCCAGCGCCGAGGCAGCGTCGAGCGCGGGCGTGATCCCGGGCGCCGTCACGGCCGCGCGCAGGAGCGCGACCGCCTCCCACTTCGCCGAGGCGTCGTCGTCCGCGCGCGCCGCCTCCAGCATCCGCGCGGCCGAGCCGTCGGCGAGCGCGACGGCGATGCGCGCGCGCGCCTCGTCGACGCCGTGGGCCCTGGCGATGGCGAGCAGCGCCTCGTCGGGCAGGGCGCGGAAGCGCACGCGCTGCGCGCGCGAGCGGATCGTGGGCAGCAGGCGATCGGGCGCGCTCGTGCACAGCACGAGGTGGTTGCGCGGCGCCGGCTCCTCGAGCGTCTTGAGCAGGCTGTTGGCGGCGCTCGCGTTGAGCGCGTCGGCGTCGTCGACGATGATGACGCGCGCCGCGGCCTCGTGGGGCCGCGACTGCGCGAGCGCGACGATGGCCTTGGCCTGCTCGATGACCAGCTGCGGCCCGTCGGGCGCGAAGGTGGGGACGTCGGGGTGGAGGCCCGCCTCGATGCGCCGGCAGGGGTCGCACGCGCCGCAGCCGCGCCCCGGCGCCGTCGCGCAGTCGAGGGCCAGCGCGAGCCCGTGCGCCGCGCTCCGCTTGCCGACGCCGGGCGGTCCCTCGAAGAGGTAGGCGTGGGGCACGCGGCCCGCCTTCACGGCGCGCAGGAGGCCATCGACGACCCTGTCCTGGCCGATGACGTCCTCGAGCCGCATCATTCGAAGCTAGCACGGGCGCGCGTCTGCCCGCTCGCATCCGAACGACCGCGGGATTAGGCTACCGCCATGGGAATCCTCGGAAGGTTGTCGACGCTCATCAAGTCCAACGTCAACGACGCCATCGACGGGATGCAGGACCCGGCGAAGGAGCTCGATCAGATGGTGCGCGACATGGAGGACTCCGCGCGCCAGGCGCGCACCGAGGTCGGGACGTGCATGGGCGAGGAGAAGCGCCTGCAGAAGCGCGTCGAGGCGCTCGACGGCGAGATCCAGACCTGGACCCAGCGCGCCGAGACGGCCGTGCGCGCGGGCGACGACGAGCTCGCGAAGGAGGCGCTGCGCCGGCGGGGCGAGAAGGAGGCCGAGCAGGCCGAGACGCGCAAGAGCCTCCAGGAGCAGGGCGTCTACGTCGACCAGTTGACGACCGCGCTCAAGGCGCTCGAGGCGCGCGTCAAGGACGTGAAGCTGCGCCAGGGCACGCTGCGCGAGAAGGCGCGCGCGGCCAAGGGCGTCTCGCCGCTTTCGGGCAAGACCTCCGCCTTCGACGACTTCGAGCGGATGTCGGGCAAGATCGACTCCGTCGAGGCGGAGGCGGGCCTGGCCGACGAGCTCGAGGGCCGGAGCGCCGCGTCGGCCGCGGCCGAGCGCAAGCTCAAGGAGCTCGAGGCCGGCAGCTCCGTCGACGACGCGCTGGCGGCCCTCAAGAAGAAGCTCGGCGGCTGAGGGGCGGAGCGCCCGAGCGCGCCCGAAATCTGGAAAAACGCTCGGACCAGGGCCGGCCGGGCGCGGGCGTGGTAGATTGCGCGACCGGAATGGCCCAGCGACGGTCCGGCCGCGACGAGGACGACCTCTCCGACGTGAAGGCGCTCGCCGCGAAGGCGCGCGAGACGGGCGGCCCCGTGCTGCGGCAGAACCCGGCCGACCTGTCGGGCGTGAGGCCGCGGCGCGACTCCGTCGTCGGGATGCGGCTGACGCCGCCGCCGCGGGCGACCGGCGGCGAGCTGCCGAACTGGCTCTGGGGCGTGCTCGGGTGCCTGACGGTGCTGCTCATCGGCTTCGCGGGCCTCTTCTTCCTCGGCCGCACGGGCAAGCTCGGTCCGCTGCTCGGCGAGGCCGCCTCGCTCGTGGGCGGGGCGGCGGCGCCCACGGCGGCGCCTGCGCCGGCGCCCGTGGCCGCGCC
>DASZWW010000385.1:0-1841 GCA_035546175.1 Polyangia bacterium | reverse complement strand
CGAGCGGCGACCCCGCCGCGCTCGTCGCCGCGAAGCGCGCGCTGCTCGCCCTCGCCGAGGACGACGAGACGCGGGCGCGCCTCTCGGAGGAGATCGGCGACCTCTACGCCGAGAAGCTCGCCGACCCCGAGCAGGCGGTCGACGCCTACCGCGCCGTCGTCGAGCTCGCCCCCAACCGCCGCCAGGTCTGGCACAAGCTGCTCGAGCTCTTCACGGCGGCGAAGCAGTGGGCGGACGCGGCGGGCGCCCTGGGGCGGCTCGCCGAGCTCGAGCCGGCCTCGGCCGTGCGCGCCAAGTACTTCTACGCCGCGGCCGTGATCCGCCGCGACGAGCTCGATGACCCGGCCGGCGCCGTCGCGCTCTTCAACCGCGCGCTCGACGACGCGCCCGATCTCACGAAGGCCTTCGACGCCCTCGAGCGCCTGCTCGCCGACGTGGGCGCGTGGCGGGAGCTGGCCCGCAACTACCGCCGCATGATCAAGCGCCTGCCCCTGGAGGGGCTGTCGGACCTGCGCCTGCGCCTGTGGAGCGGGCTCGGCGAGGTGTCGCTCACGCAGCTCGAGGACCTGGAGATGGCGGCCACGGCGCTGGAGGTGGCGGTCACGCTCGACGCCGACAACGTCCAGCGCCACGAGCAGCTCGCCGAGGTGTACGTCGCCGCCGGACCGACGCACCAGGAGAAGGCCATCGCCGAGCACCAGTGGCTGCTGGCGCGCAACCCCGATCGCCTGGCGTCCTACCGCGCGCTCGCCAAGCTCTACGGCGACGTGGGGGCCTACGACAAGCTCTGGTGCGTGGCCTCGACGCTGACCTTCCTGCGCAAGGCCGACTCCCAGCTCGAGACGTTCTACGAGACGCACCGCCCGCGTGAGCTGCGCGCCGCCAAGCGCCCCTTCAACGACGAGGCGTGGCTCCGGGTCGTGCACCCCGACGAGGACCGCTTCATCGACGCGATCTTCAGCGTGCTCGGCCCGATCGTGGCCGCGGGCGCGGCCCAGCAGCACCAGGTCGTCGGGCTGCGGCGCAAGGAGCGCGTCGACGTCGCGACGGACCAGCGCGTGCCGGCGCGCGTCCTCCGCTACGTCGCGGAGACGCTCGAGCTCGCGGCGCCCGATCTCTTCTTCAAGGAGAGCGAGCCCGCGAGCCTGACGCTCGTGAACCTGCAAGAGAAGGGCGTGCTCACGCCCGCGCTCGTCATCGGCAAGGGCATCGAGCAGCGTGGCAGCGAGGTCGAGCTCGTCTTCGAGATGGGCAAGCGCATGGCGTACCTGCGCCCCGAGCGCTTCGTGCGCTCGGCCGTGCCGTCGGCGCCGGCGCTCGACGTCGCGCTGCGGGCGGCGCTCGCGCTCGCGGGCACGCCCGTGGGCGCGGGCGGCCACGACGGCGACGTCGACAAGCTCGCGGGCGACCTCGGCCGCCTCGTGCCGAGGACCGTCTCCGACCAGATCGCCGCCGTGGGGCGGCAGCTCGTCGCCGAGCGGGGCGACGCGCTCGACGTGCCGGGCTGGATGCGCGGCGCCGACCTGACGTCGGCGCGCGTGGGCTTCGCGCTCACGAACGATCTCGCCTCCGCGGCGCGCGTGATCGCCTCGGAGCCCGCGGCGGGCAGCCCGGTCTCGCCCCAGGACCGCATGCGCGACCTCCTCGCGTACTCGGTGAGCGAGGACTACTTCGCCGTCCGGAAAGTCCTGGGGCTGGAGGTCATGTAGCAGTATCCTCCCGGGCCATGCCGAAGCTCCGCGCAGGTCGGGCCTCATCGCCGTCGCAGCACCACCGCGTCTCGGGGGCGGCCGTCGCGGCGCTCCTCGCGACGACGCTCCTCGCGGGCGCCTGCGCGAGCG
>DASZWW010000384.1:0-7655 GCA_035546175.1 Polyangia bacterium | reverse complement strand
GACGCGAAGCCCGCCGCGCCGGCCGCCGACGCGAAGCCCGCCGCGCCGGCCGCCGAGGCCAACCCGGCCGCGCCGAGGCCCGCCCCGACGCCCAAGGAGGCGGCGCCGCCAGAGGCGAAGCCGGCGGCGAAGCCGGCGGCCGCGCGCGAGAAGGTGGCGGACAAGGACGTCGCGCGCGACGCCTGGCGGAGGAACCTCCCCGACGTCTCGGCGGACCCGGGGAAGGCGGCGATGCTCATCCCCATCAAGGGCTCGATCGAGGGCGCGACCTACCACGTGACGGTCAAGCCGAGGAGCGTCCTCGTCGTGCTCCCGAAGGGCGAGTCGATGATCACGATGCCCTTCTACAGCGTGAAGCACGACGGCTTCCGGCAGCTCTGGATCAAGAAGGACGACGAGTCGGGCACCACCCTGCGCGTCGTCCTCGGCGAGGCGACCGACCCGCAGGTCGAGATCAAGGACGACTTCGTGCGCGTCACGATCCGCCGCGCCGTCGAGGCCGCGCCCGCCATGGCGCCCGCGCCCGGCACGGGTCCCGCGCCCGCCGCTCCAGCCGGCTCCTCGGAGGCCGCGCCCGCGCGCGACTGAGATACCCCGCCGTCAGAGCTTCTTCTTCTTCGGCTTGCGGGCCGCCAGCCAGCCGTCGACGTCGGCGACCTTGGCCTTGTCGCTCGCCTGGGCGTAGGCCTCGCGCGCGCCTCGCGCGAGCTCCTGGGCGCGCGCCGGGTCCCGCTCCGAGTCCCAGAGGGCGCGCGCGAGCGCGAACCGCGTCGCGCCCCGGCGCAGGGGATCGGTCTCCTTGGCCTCGCGGATCTTCCAGGCGCGCTCGAGCGGCGCGAGCGCCGGCACGGGATCGCGCTCGTCGAGGTAGCTCTCGCCGATGCCCGTGAGCACGTAGGCGAGGTTGCGGTGATCGAGCCCGAGCTCGCGCTCCCAGATGATGCGCGCGCTCTCGAACGAGCGCCGCGCCTCGCGGTACCGGCCGAGGGCGTTCAGGATCTCGCCCCGGTTCATGAGCTGCGTGGCGAGCTCGGGGTGCTCGGCGCCGAAGTCGCGGCTCAGGATCTCGATCGAGCGGTCGACGTGCGCCAGGGCCTCCTGATCTCGGCCCAGGTCCTCGAGGGCGACGGCGACGTTGCCCTCCGACAGGCCGACGTCGGGATGATCGGGGCCCCAGGCCCGCTGCTTGAGCGTCAGGGCCTCCTCGTTGAAGCGAAGGGCCTCGTCCTTGCGGCCCCGGAGCCCGGCCACGCTCGCGATGTTGTTGAGCAGCCAGGCGCGCTCTCGATCGTGGCCGCCCAGGCGCCGCAGCACGGCGTCCGCCGCCTCGGCCCAGCGATCCGACTGCGCGTAGTCGTTCTCGAGGTAGCCGCTCGTGTAGACGAGCGAGGCCGCGACGTCCGCGCGGACGTCGTCGTCACGCGCGGCATCGGCCTGCCAGAAGGCCTCCTCGAAGGCCCGCGAGCTGCCGACGCCGTCGGTGAGCTTGTCGCGCACGTGGCCCACGAGCGCCAGCGCCTCGGCCGTGAGCGGCTGGTAGCCGAGCGCGCGCGCCTCGGCGGCGAGCGTGTCCGCGGCGCCCGCGCCGCCGCGCCAGCTGCCCGAGTCGAAGCGCGCCTTGAGGTCCGCGAGGCGGCGGCGCAGGCCGTCGACGCGGGCGCGCGTCGCGGGATCCTCGGGCGGGCGCACGACCGCGCGGAGGAGCGGCACGTCGGCGCAGCGCTCGAGGCCCCCCAGGGTGTTGGCCGCGCTCACGGCGTTCTCGACGACCTCGCCGCTCGCCGCGGTGTAGACCTGCGTGAGCGCGCGCAGGCCGCCGAGCCGCTCCTGCAGGCACGACATGCGGAGGTCGAGCACCTCGGACGACTGCTCGCCGCGCACGTGCGTCGCCTCGCATGCCTCGCGGTACATGTTCGCCCAGCTCTGAGCGTACGAGCCGAGGATGCGCCTCACGCTGGCCCAGGCGTCGGCGGCGTAGCTCTTCCCCGACGCCAGGAACGCGCGGTGAATCGCCGCCTGGCGCGGCGACTCGACGCCGGAGGCCGTCAGCTCCCACACGTCGGCGAGGTGATCGGCGGCCCCGCCGCACACCGACTGGTGGCTGGCGACGCTCTGGCGCACGCCGAGCCCCACCGCCACGGGGAGGAGCACGGCCGCGACGGTCATGGCGCGGCGACGGAGGGCGACGGCCGGATCCTTCTCGAGCGCCTCGAGCAGCGCCTTCATCGAAGGGAAGCGCTCGTCGGGATTGGGCCGCAGGCCCCGCAGGAGGATCCGGCGGACCCACGGCGGCACCTTCGTCGAGGCGGGCGCCTCCTTGACGTTCCCCTGCACGACGTTCGCCGTGAGGGCGAACATGCTGTTGCCGCCGAACGGCCGCTCCCCGTACACGGCCTCGTAGAGCGCGACGCAGAAGCTGAACTGATCGGTGCGCGCGTCGGTCGCCGTCCCGAGGAACTGCTCCGGCGCCATGTACGCGGGCGTGCCCATCATCGCGCCCGTGCGCGTGAGCTGGTTGTCGAACAGCCCGGAGCTCTTGAGCTCGAGCGTGTCGGGCCCGGCGGGCGCGTCGTGGTTGATGACGAGCGTCGAGGGCGGCTCGTCGGGCGAGGTGCCCTCCCCGATCGCCGCCGCCGCCTCGGCGATCGTGCGCGGCCGCGGCCTGAACTCGCCGCTCACCGGATCGCGCTCGCCCTTCTCGCTGACCTGGCGCGCGAGGCCGAAGTCCATGACGCGCACCTGGCCGTCGCGCGTGACCATGACGTTGTCGGGCTTGAAGTCGCGGTGGACGAGCTCCTTGTCGTGCGCCGCCTGCAGGCCGCGCCCCGCCGCCATGAACACCTTGATGATCTCCCGCCACGAGCGCTGCTGCGACTGGAGCCAGTACGTGACGGTGTTGCCGTCGACGAACTCCATGGCGATGAAGACCTGGTCCTCGAAGGTCCCGACGTCGTAGACGATGACGACGTTCGAGTGAGACAGGCGCGCGATCGCCTGGGCCTCGCGCAGCGTGCGCTGGCGCCCCTCGGCCAGCGAGACGCCGTTGCCCGGCTTGACGCGCAGGAGCTTGACCGCGACCTTCCGATCGAGCTCGTGGTCGTAGGCCGCGTAGACCTCGCCCATGCCGCCCCTCCCGACGAGGCCGAGCACGACGTAACGGCCGATGCTGGCCCCGCGCGGCAGGGCGCCCGGTCCCGATTCGTATGAGGGGCCCGAAGGCATGCCGTGTCGCCGCCTTGACATCGACGGAAAGCGTGAACATTGAAGGTCTCGCCGCGCGCCGCGTCGGCCCCTCGCGCGGCTCTCCGCCGCACGGAACGGCGGGCGTCGAGACACCTACAGATGGGTGCAAATGCGTAGTGCTGGGTGCACGTCGCCTGGTATCCGCTTGTCAAACCAATTGGGAGTGCGGATAATCGCTCTCCGTACCCCCTCGCCCCTCCGTGGAGGTTTCCGATGCGGTCGAAGTTCCTGGCGTCTACCGCCATCGCGTCAGTCGGTGTCCTCGGTGTCTTCGTCTCGCTGGCTCACGCAGCCCCGGCGAAGGCCAAGGCGGCCGCGGCGAAGAGCAAGGCGAAGGACGCCGACGCCGCCAAGCCGCTGGAGCTTCACGCCGACGACAAGTCGATGAAGAAGCAGACGCAGTGGGAAGACAAGGTGATGGGGCCGGACAGCACGCGCAAGGAGCTCGAAAAGATCGCGCGCGCGCGCGCCATCAACGAGAAGGCGGCGCAGGAGAAGGAGCGGCAGGCCGCGCTCGAGCCCGCGCCGAGGCCAGCGTCGACGCCGGCGAGCAGAAAGAACGACAAGGCGGAGATCTCCCTGATCCAGCCGGAGAAGAACGAGCCGGCCCGGGCGCACGAGATCTCGCCCCAGCTCGAGACCGCGGCGGCCCAGAAGCCCGTGGCGGCCGCGAAGCCGGCCGATGACAAGTTCATCGACAAGCTCCTCCGCGAAGAGGACTCGCCGAGCAAGAGGCGCGCGTCGACGGCGAGCGACAAGGACCTCGAAGCCCTGCTCTCCGGCGCCAAGGAGAAGCCCGCGGGCAAGAAGAAGGGCGACAGCGTCGACGAGATGCTGAAGATGGCGGACAAGGGCCCGGCCATGCCGGCGCCGCGCGCGCAGTCGAGCGGCCTGCCCGAGTGGGCGAAGCAGCCCGAGATCTCGCCGACGCCGGCCCCCGCTCCGCCGCCCGCCCCGGTGGCCGTCAAGCCCGCGAAGCCGAGCCCGGGCGTCATCCAGGTCGTGCAGGGCGCGGCCGGAAACGGTCCTGCGGTCATCGCGCCCGAGCGGCCCTCGCCCGTCGCCGCCCGCTCGAGCCGCAGGGGTGGCAAGGCGGCTGCACCGGCGCCCGCGAACTGGAGCGATCCTTTCGCGGACAAGCGGCCCGTCGCCTCGACACAAGCTCTGAAGAAAGAGGCGGCCTCGCGTCCCACGGCGACGACCGACACGAGCTGGAACGATCCCTTCGCTTCGGAGCCCGAGACCCGCAAGACCGGTCGCCGGGCCGCGCCGACGTCCACCTCGGCCTCGCCCGCGACGCCCGCCGCGGCGCCCAAGAAGACGGAGCCTGCGGCCCGTCCTGCCGGGAACGGAGCGTGGAAGGACCCCTTCACGCAGACGACGTCCGAGCCGGCGCGCGCGTCCGTGGCGATGCGCGATCTCGGCAAGAACGAGAGCTCGAAGTGGGAGATCGCCACCCGCCACCCTGCCCGCGCCTCGGCGTCCGAGGCGCGCCCGGCCAGCGGCTGGGGCGTGCTCAAGAAGCGTAGCCGCTAGACCGCCCGGTCAGCCTGGTCGCGCCGCCGCGTCGCGCCACCGGAATGTGCGATTTCGTATTTCCGGAATAGCGGAATATCAGCGGCTCATTTCATGGTCAAATAGTCAATACTATTGACTAATATGTCGGCCACCGCAGCTCGCTCTCCAGGCGTTAGCTGCATTGCCTAAATTGAAATAAAAGTAACTCAGGTTACCAGGAGAAGTGCCGAAGTAAGTCAGTGATGCGATGCGCGCGCTCACTGGCTCTGCTGGCCGTCCTGGCCACGAGCACCGCGGCCGTGGCGCAGGAGGCGCCCGGCGCGCCGGCGGAGGAGGCGCCCGTCGAGACGATCGCGGCGACCGCGCCGCCGCCCGCGACGCGCTCACTCCCGTCGATCGGCATCATGGCGGACGCCGGCATCCCCGACGGGATGCAGGGCTCTCTCGTCTGGCGGCCCTGGAAGGCGCTGCGCATGAGCTTCGGCGGCGGCTACAACATGATCAGCAAGGGCGTCCGCGTCGGCGCGACCCTCCTGCCGTTCGGCCGCGGCCCTTCGGGGACGCTGGAGATCGGGCACTACTTCGAAGGCAACGCGAACACGACCGCCGCGAAGGTCTTCGGCCCCGGGATCGTGAGCTCGGCGTTCGGACCGTCGCTCGAGCGCGTGGGCTACGACTTCGTCAACGCGCACCTCGGCCTCGACTTCGGCTACAAGCGCGCGACGTTCTTCATCCACGGCGGGCTCAGCTACCTCCAGGGCCACCTCTACAACGTCGACGCCATCTTCAACAACACGCCGTCGATCAACGGTCAGAACTCCAGCGGGCTCCAGGTCACCGTCCCGCAGGGCGCGGACGTCAAGGTCATCGGCCCCTCGGGCAAGATCGGTCTCATCGTCTACTTCGGGTGAAAGGGCCATGAAGAACCTTAGCCTCCGCTCCCTCCTCCTCGGCGCCTTCACCCTCGCCTCGCTCGCGACGGGTGGGTGCATGCTGCAGGTCGAGGCCGACGTGCCCGAGGTGGAGATCACCCAGCACGACGTCGCCTTCCAGGGCGTCGCCCCCGCGGGCGTCGACGGCGGCGACGTCGCGCTCACGCAGAGCTTCTCGCAGCAGCACCAGCGGCTCGAGCTGCCGACGGGCCTCAAGACCGAGGTCAAGGCCATGGGCGTCACGCTCACGGCGAAGTCGGGCATCGACAACTTCGACTTCCTCAAGAACATGCGCGTGACGATGAGCGACGGCGTGCACACGCCGGTCGAGCTCATCAACTACGAGCGCGCCGCGGGAGCGCCCTCGACGAACGTGCTCACGATCGAGAGCGCGAACCCCGTGAACACGCTCGACCAGTGGAACACGGACGCGGCGACGTTCACCCTCGACGTCGCGGGCGCGATGCCCTCGAACGACTGGACGATCGACGTGTCGGTGCGCTTCGCGGGCAAGCTCGTCTACAACTACTAGCGCGGCGCGGGTCGCGACCGCTCACCGAAACGAGGTGGCGTGCGCGCGAGGCCGCGCTTACCACGCGTCGCCCCGCGAGCACGCCGAACCTCAACTGCTGCCGGCGACGCCTCGGCGTCCCGGCCCCTTCCGTCCCCCGGGGCTGTCGTGCAGGCGCCGTGCCGATTCACCCCTCAATGAGATCGAGGGGTTCTCGCTCCGGTCGGGAGCGGGCCGGCGCAAGGTGCGCAGGGCGCCGCGCGAGTTGCGCAGGCGCGTTTGACTCCGCCCTCGTTTCTGCCGACCTTGCCGGATCAGATGGCGAGACGCCGCTCCGCTCCGCGAGCGCTCCCACGCGTGCTCCTCCTCCTGGGCGCGGTCGTGTCGACGACGGCGGCCTGCTGCCGGACGCACGGCGGGCCGGGCGAGGCGCCGCCACCGCCCGCGCCCGGCGATCGAGAGCTCCTGCTCGCGCGCATCGTGGGGCTCGACGAGGTCGCGCCGTGCCTGGTCGACGCTGGCGCCGCGGGCGTGCGCCTCGTCGACGCCGAGCTCGCGGGCGACGCCGCGATGGCGACCTTCGCCTGCGCGAACGGCGCGGCGTTTGGCAAGGTGACGTTCTTCCGCATCGCCGGGACGTGGGCGATCTCGACCAAGGAGATCCGCGCGGCGGCGCGGCGCGAGGCTCAGCCCGCGGCGCGCTCGACGACGCCCGAGCCCGCGCCCGGCTCGAGGACGAGCGTCGCGCCCTCGGCTCGGTAGCCGCCCGCGAAGGGATCGCTCGCCAGCAGGAACGCCGTGTCGAGGTCGATCCAATCGACGCCGCCGAGCGCCGCCACGACGTGGGCCATGGTGGCAATGCCGACGCGCGTCTCGACCATCGCGCCCGCCATGAGCCGGAGCCCGAGGCGCCGCGCCTCCCGGCCGAGCGCGACCGCGGCCACGGGGCCGCCGTGCTTCACGAGCTTGAGGTTCACGCCGTGGGCCGCCCGCGCGGCCACGAGGCGCTCGAGATCGTCGCGCCCGCGGAACGACTCGTCGGCGACGACGGGCACCGGGGAGCGCGCCGCGACCTCGGCCATGCCCGCGAGGTCGTCGCGGGCGCAGGGCTGCTCGAAGCACTCGAGCGGGAGGCCGTCGGCCGACAGTCGATCGAGGAGATCGAGGGCGTCGCGCGCCGAGTAGCCGGCGTTCGCGTCGAGCCGGAAGCGCGCGTCCGGCACGGCGGCGGCGACGGCGCGGAGGGCGGCGTGGTCCGCGCGGTGGTCCCGCCCGACCTTCACCTTGAAGCAGTCGAAGCCCGCGGCGCGGTACGAGCGCGCGAGCCCCGCGACGTAGTCCGGCGCGCCGATGGGGAGCGTGATGTCCGTCGGGAGCGGCGCCGGCGGCGCGTCGCCGCCGAGGAACGCGCGCAGGGGGACGCCGGCGAGGCGCGCCCAGGCATCGGCGAG
>DASZWW010000383.1:0-3605 GCA_035546175.1 Polyangia bacterium | reverse complement strand
CGCCGAAGGCCAAGAGCGGCGGGGGCTGCGCCGTCGCGGGCGCGCCCGGCGCCGGCTGGCTCGCGCTGCTCGCGGCGGCGCTCGGCCTGGCGGTCGCGCGCCGCCGGCGCGGGTAGCGCCGCTTCGCTCCTCACCCCGATCCTCTCCTCGCGAGCGAGGAGAGAGAGATCTGACCCTCGGTCGCGAGGAGGAGGCGCGGCGGCGAGCTCCGTCGGTTACTTCTTGCGCTTGCCGCCCTTGGCCGGCGCGGGCGGGGGCAGCTCCTTGTAGACCGTCTCGACGAACACGTCGGGCTTGATCATGCCGGCGTGCTTCTCGTCGTACTCGGCGGTGACCTTCGCGGCCTTGATCTCGTCGAGCGACTTCTTCTGCGCGGCGAGCGACGAGACGCGCTCGCGCACCTTCACGAGCATCTCGCGCCACGCGACGAGGTCGGCCTTCGTCATGATCGGGCCGTGGCCGGGGACGATCTTCGTCGCGTCGTCGGCCATCGAGAGCGCCTTGTCGGCCGCGGCGAGGAAGCCGTCGTAGCGGCCGCCGCTCGAGGCGTCGACCAGCGGGTAGCCGGCCACGAAGGTGTCGCCCATGTGCAGGACGTTGGCCTTCTTGAAGTGGATGAGCGCGTCGCCGTCGGTGTGGGCGGGCGCGACGTGGACGACGTGGATCTCGTCGCCGTTGAAGAAGAACGTCAGGTCGTCGTCGAAGGTCACGACGGGCAGGGCCGCGGCCGGCGAGGGCGGGATCGTCTTCTTGCTGCCCATGAACTCGAAGAACTGCTCGGTCGAGAGGCGCTTGCGCACGTTGTAGTGCGCGACGATGACGGCGCCCGCGCCGCCCAGCGCGGCGTTGCCGCCCGTGTGGTCGCCGTGCACGTGCGTGTTGACGACGAAGCGCACGGGCTTCTTCGAGAGCGCGGCCAGGGCCGTGCGCAGCTTCGCGGAGACGGGCTCGAGCGCGTCGTCGACGACGAGCACGCCGTCGTCGCCCACCGAGACCGCGACGTTGCCGCCCGAGAAGCCGTTGGCGCCCTCGATCATGGTGACGTTGCCGGCCACGGGGGTGGTCTTGAGCGTGACCTTCGAGGGATCGCCCATCTGGGCGCGGGCGAGCGGGGCCGCCAGCAGGATGGCGAGCGCGGCGGCGCGGGCGGGGACGTTCTTCATCGTGGCCTCCAGGAGTTGGCGCACGATAACAGCCTCGCGCCCGCGCGGAAACCGCGCACCCGAGGAGAGGGCCAGGGCGAGCCGTCTAGATCCGCGCCTCCGCGAGGCTGGCCACCGGCTGGCGCGCGCGGCGGGCGTAGAAGTACCAGGTGAGCGCGACGCACGAGACGTAGAAGAAGAGGAACATGGTGAGCGCGTGCTCGGGGCTGCCCGTCGCCTTGATCGAGGCGCCGAACGAGCGCGGGATGAGGTAGCCGCCGCACGCGCCGATCGCCGACGTGAAGCCGATGACCGCGGCGCTCTCGCGGCGCGCCGTCTCGAGCGCCGTCTTCTCCGCCTCGGGCCCGCGCCCGGCGGCCGCCCGCAGGTGCTGGCGCCGGAAGATCACGGGGATCATGCGGAAGGTCGAGCCGTTGCCCACGCCCGTCGTGATGAAGAGCGCGAGGAACATCGACAGGAAGCCGGGGAACGAGCGCGCGTGCACGAAGTGGATCACGCCCATCGTCGCCAGGCCCATGACGACGAAGTTCCACAGCGTGACGCGCGCGCCGCCGATGCGGTCGGCGAGCTTGCCGCCGAGCGGCCGGGCCAGCGAGCCCACGAGCGCGCCGAGGAAGGCGAGGTTGGCCGTGACCTCGGGGAACTGCGTCTTGATGAGCAGCGGGAAGGCCGCCGAGTAGCCGATGAACGAGCCGAACGTGCCGATGTAGAGCCAGGACATGATCCAGGTCTGCTTGTGGCGGACGGCCACGACCTGGTCCTTGAAGTTCGACTTCGCCGAGGTGAGGTTGTTCATGTAGCGCGCGGCGCCGAAGATGGCCACGAGGACGAAGGGCACCCAGAACAGACCGGCGTTCTGCAGGTAGATGTGTCCCGCGCCGCGCGGCGTGCCGAGGCCGAGCGTCCACAGCGACGACGTCAGCGTCAGCGGGATGAGGAGCTGCACCGTGCTCACGCCGATGTTGCCGCCCGCGGCGTTGAGGCCGAGCGCGTAGCCCTTCTCGCGGTCCGGGAAGAAGAAGGAGATGTTGGCCATGCTCGAGGCGAAGTTGCCGCCGCCGAGGCCGGCCGTCGCCGCGACCACGCACATGAGCCAGTACGGCGTCGTCGGCCGCGTGACCAGCAGCGCCAGCAGGGTCGTGGGGATGAGCAGCAGCGTCGCGCTCACGACGGTCCAGTTGCGCCCGCCGAAGCGCGGCACGGCGAAGGTGTAGGGGAAGCGCATGAGCGAGCCGACGAGGCCGGGGATGGCGACCAGCGAGAAGAGCTGCTCGGTCGTGTACGGGAAGCCCACCTTCGGCAGGCGCGTCGCGACGACGCTCCAGATGAGCCACACCGAGAAGCCGAGGTTCTCGGCGAGGATCGACCACCAGAGGTTGCGGCGGGCGATGCGCTTGCCCGAGCGCTCCCAGAACGTCGGGTCGTCGGGGTTCCACTCGTCGATCCAGCGGGTCGTCGTGCTCATCGTTCGGGTCCTCTCGTTCGGGTTGACGGCCTGTGAGCTTCAGAAGGAGACGGGCAGATCGATCTGCACGACGTTGTAGGAAGAGGCCGTGAGCGGCTTGTCGAGGCCGCGCGCGTAAGAGATGCCAGGGCGGAAGAACATCCCGCGGCCGAGCGCGAAGTGGCCGCGCGGGCCGATCGCGACGGTGGTCGTGTCGAGGTTGGCGTCGGGGATGGCGACGGTCTTGCCCATCACGATCTGCGTGGGCGTCGTGAGCCAGCGCTGGTAGCGCAGCTCGGCCCCCACGGAGAGCTGCGGGATGAAGAAGAACCCGGCGTGAACGCCGGAGGTCGAGTTCGTGCGCGTCGAGTCCGTCGCCGGCGCCGTGCCCGCGCCGCGCGCGCGGAAGAGCTGCAGGAGCGTCACCTCCGCCTGCAGCGTGAAGCGATGGTCGACGTACGCGGCGTCGAGGCCGCCGATGGCCGTGAAGTAGTCCACGGCGAACATCGCGTTGTCCATGCCCGAGCGCGCGGCGATGCCGGCCTTGTTCGCGCCCGCCGCGCCCTTGTCGGGCGTGTCGCCGCCGCCGCCGCCCACGGGCACGGTGCCGCCGAGGAAGCCGGCGAGGCGGACGCCGCCGAGCTTGCGGCCGTAGGTGAGGCCGACGATCGGGTTCAAGAACGCCGTGCCCGACGGGTCGGTGCCGGGCGCGGAGTTCTGCACGAACCCGAGCCGCACGAGCGGCGCGAGGTTCGGCGTCACCTTGTAGGAGCCGAGCAGCATCGTCGCCACGGTGCTGCCCTGCTGGCCGGCCGCGTTCTCGTAGGTCGCCACCGCCGTGTCGGAGCGGATGACGCTCGCGGCCGCCGCGGGGCGGAGCTGCCAGGGCAGCGAGTAAGGCGGCGGCGGCGTCGCGGGCGGTGCCGCGGGCGCGGGCGGCGCGCCGGCGATGGCGGTGGCCGCGGGCCCGGCGGCGGTTTCGGCGCGCGCCGTGGCGG
>DASZWW010000382.1:0-20264 GCA_035546175.1 Polyangia bacterium | reverse complement strand
CAACGACGCGGGGGCGGGAGCGGGCGGCAAAGGGGGAGCGACCGCCGACGGCGGAGGCGGCGACGCGGGCCCGGCGGCCTCGGGCTGCGCCGGCAAGACCTACAAGCTGTGCGAGGACTTCGAGTCGGGCACGGTCGGCATGATCCCGACCGGGTGGACGGCGCTCCAGGGGTACGCGCCCACGCGCGGCGGCACCGCGCTGGCGAACGACGCCGCTCACTCGGGCTCGATGGCCCTCAAGAGCGACGGGATGAGCACGGGGCTCGACCGCGTTCAACGGGCGCTCGCGAGCCTGGGCCCCACGGCGACCAAGCACTGGGGCCGCCTGTTCTACAAGGTGGGCGCGCCGCTGCCGAAGCCGAGCACGGGCGTCATTCACATCACGATGGGCGCCCTCGAGGGCACGACGGAGAACCGCGTCGTCGACACCGTGGTGCAGATGAACGGCACGCACCAGTGGCTCTTCAACATCCCGGACGACTCGTGCTGCGCCGGCTCGTCCTACAACTGGAGCTTCGACACCTCCTGGCACTGCGTGGAGTGGAACATCGACGTCGCGACCTCGAGCTTCCGCTTCTTCAGCGACGGTCAGGAGGTCACGCAGCTCGCCTTCACGGGCAAGACGGGCGCGAAGATGTCGACCTACAAGTCGATCGGCCTCGGCACGATCTACTACCAGATGCCGCCCGCCCGCATCGTGATGTGGTTCGACGATCTCGCCATCGACGACAACCGCATCGGCTGTAACTGACCCAGGCCGCGCGCGCCGGCATGGACGCGGAGACCGCTCTCCTCACGCTGGTGGCGCTCTCGGCCTTCGCGTCGAACTCGGGCAGCCGGTCGTTCCGCCGCCCTAACGAGGCCGGTAGGCGTTGATGAAGTCCACGCGCTCGCCGATGGGCGGGTGGCTGGCGCGGAAGATCTTGTAGAGGAGGCCGGGGCGCGGGACGGCCAGGTTCTGGCGCTGCAACGCCACGAAGGCCGTCGCGGCGGCGTGGTTGTCGTGGGTCAGGTCGAGGCCGAACCGATCCGCTTGCCGCTCGTGGTGCCGCGAGAGCGCCAGCGCCGCCGGCGAGATGATGAAGGAGAACAGCGAGAGCAGCAGCATGAGCAGCGGCAGCGACGCCGGGTCGGCGAGGGCCGTGAACCCGAAGCGGCCGCCGAAGCGCGCGAGCAGGAGGCCCGACGCGCGGTGCGCGGCGAAGAGGCCGAGCAGCGTCAGCCCCCAGGAGACGAAGATGTTGACCCACACGTGCCCGAGCACGTAGTGGCCGAGCTCGTGCCCCACGACGAAGCGCGTCTCGGCCGGCGTGAGGCGGGCCAGCAGCGTGTCCCACAGGACGATGCGCTTCGTCTTCCCGACGCCGGTCACGTAGGCGTTGACCTTCTCCGTGTCGACGCTCTTGTTCACCTCGAAGACGCGGGCGCCCTCGACGCCCGCCTGGGAGGCCACGGCCAGCACCTGGGCTTCGAGCGCCTTGTCCTTCATGGGGCCGAACTTGTTGAACAGCGGCGCGATGTACACCGGCGTGACCAGCAGGACGAGGATGAAGAACGGCAGGGCGAGAGCGCCCGTCCACAGCCACCAGCGCGCCGGGCTGCGCCCGAGGAGGAGGTACGGCACCCAGATGACGAGCGCGCCCACGACGAGCCCGACGAGCAGGCCCTTGAGCTCGTCGGCGGCGAACTTCGAGAACCGCTGCGCCGAGAGGCCATAGGCGTGCTCGCGCACGTAGCCGACGTACACCGTGAGCGGCAGCTGCACGACGAACACGATCGACGCCAGCAGCGCCATGTAGAGCACGAGCGTCGGGTAGAAGTGCCCGCGCGCGACGTTCGACGCGAAGGTCCGGACGCGCGCCGACCACCCGGTGAACAGCAGCAGCGCCGGGAGCGCGACGCCCAGCGCCTGCTCGACGGCCCAGATGACGTTGCCGCTGCGATAGTAACGCAGCGCCAGCGCGGAGGCTTCGGGGACGGTGACGGCGTCCATGCTCGACGCGAGCCTACGCGGCGGCGCGCCCGGCCACCAGCTCAACCGGCGCCGCTGCTGAGCTCGCGCCCGCCCCGCTCGAAGCGCCGCGCGCCCGCCGCCACGCGCTCGTAGAGCGCCAGGTAGTCCTGGGCCATGCGCCGCGCCGTGAAGCGGCGCTCGAACTCCTCGCGGATGCGCCAGCGGCTCAGCTCCGCGACGCGCCCCGCCGCGTCGATGGCCTGCGCGACGTCGTCGACGATGAAGCCCGTCACGCCGTCCTCGATGATCTCGGGCACGGAGCCGCGCCGAAAGGCGATCACGGGCGTGCCGCAGGCCATCGCCTCGATCATGACGAGGCCGAAGGGCTCGGGCCAATCGATGGGGAACAGGAGCGCGCGCGCGTTGCCGAGGAACGCCGACTTCTCGGCGTCGCCGATCTCGCCGATGAACTCCACGAGCGGAGGCTCGAAGAGCGGCGCGATGGTGGTCTCGTGGTACTCTCGGTCGACGTCGTCGACCTTGGCCGCGACGCGCAGCGGGACGTTGAGCGCCGTTGCGATCTCGACGGCGCGATCGGCGCGCTTCTCGGGCGAGATGCGCCCCAGGAAGGCGAAGTAGTCGGACGCCTGCGCCGAGAACCTCAGCATGTCCTTCGGGATGCCGTGGAGGACCGTGGAGAGCCAGCGCGCCTGCGGCAGCGGCGCGCGCTGCGCGTTCGAGATCGACACCACCGGCAGGTCGTTGAACCGCTCGTAGAGCGACTGCAGCTCGGGCATGTCGAGCCGGCCGTGCAGCGTCGTCAGGTGAGGCCACCCCATCACCCTCGAGAGCAGGAAGTGCAGGTAGTCGACGTGGAAGTGTATGACGTCGAAGCGCTCGTGCTCCGCGAGGAGCTTGTCGAGCATGACGGCGTGGTAGGCGAACGGATCGCGCGTCTCCGGATCGAGCCGCAGCGAGCGGCGGCAACACGGTCGGAGCGCGGCGCTCGTGCGCGAATCGCCCGAGGCGAAGAGCGTGACGTCGTGCCCGAGGGCGACGAGCTCTTCGGTCAGGTAGTGAACCACACGTTCGGTCCCGCCGTAGGCTTGCGGGGGGACGCTCTCGTACAGGGGAGCTATTTGCGCGATGTTCATTGGCCGGTCGGGTCCAATGCAAAGCACTTGCCGCGGCTCGCCGACGTGCGCGCGCGCCGTACAGCGCGCGAGCCAAGGCCTGGCGGCCGCGGCGATACGCCCCGACCGGTCCGCGCCGCCCGGCGAAAGTGGGCGGGTTCGGTAACTCTCGTCCGTCGCTCGTAACCGTGGCGGCGCTCAGCGGCGGTGCGCCGACTCCGTCTGCGCGATGAGCCGGCTGGCCCGACCCGTCCGGCTCACGAAGAACAGGATGACCGCCGAGGAGAGCAGGACCAGCCCGACCGCGATCAGCGTGGGCGTCTCGCCGAAGCGGTCGGCCGCCCATCCGAAGCCCAGCATGCCCAGCATGGACATCGCCATGTTCGCCGTGTTGAAGGTGGTGATGACCCGCCCGCGCAGGACCTCGGGCGTGCCCTCCTCGAGCAGGGTGATGACGACGGGGCCGAGCGCGGCCGCGGCGAAGCCGATGACGATCATGAGCGCGCCGGCCGCGAGCCGGCCGTGGACGTGCGTCAGCGCCACCACGGCCGCGCCCCCGGCGGCCAGCGCGGCCGGGACCAGGCGGGTCAGCCCGCGCCGCGGATCGTTCCGGGAAAAGGCGATGAGGAGGGCGGCCAGCAGCATCCCGCCGCCGAAGGCGGACCAGAAGCCGCCGACGGAGAGCGCGTGCGCCGAGAAGTGCGCCTTGGCCAGCGTGGGCAGCAAGAAGATGAAGGCGCTCGCCCCGAAGTTCTGCAGGCCCGCCACCAGCGTCAACGAGAGGATGCCGGGCTGCATCCGGAGCATGAAGCCGAGGCCCTCGCGCAGCTCTCGCCCGATACGGGCGCGGGCGACCGGCGGCCGCGCGCCCGGCGGCGGCTCGCGCACGCGCACGAAGGCCATGCAGGCGACGAAGAAGACGAAGGTCCCCGCGTCGAGGTAGAGCGCGTCGGCCGTTCCGACGGCCGAGATGGCCAGGCCGGCCACCAGAGGCCCCAGCAGCACGCCGATCGTCGACGTGCTCTGGACGAGCGCGTTCGCGGCGCGGAGGTCGGCGGGCGGGACGATGAGCGGGACCGCCAGCGTCAGCGCCGGTCCGTAGAAGGTGGCGACGATCGACGTGAGGAGGACCAGCCCGTAGAGCCGCCCCAGCGTGAGGACGCCGAGCCCGTGCAGGAGCGGGATCACCGCGACGAGCGCGCCGTGGGCCAGGCTGACGGCGATCAGGGTGCGCTTCTTCGACCAGCGATCGAGGTAGACGCCGATGAGCGGGCTCAGCGCGAGGGCCGGGATGGTCTGTACCACCCCCACCACCGAGGTCTTCAAGGCGGAGTGGTGGAGCTGGTAGACGAACCAGAGCAAGGCCACCTTGTTGAGGCCGTCTCCGATCTGCGAGACCACCTCGCCGATCCACAGGAGGCGGAACCCGCCGGCGCGCAGCAGATAGGCGGGAGCGCTGTGCGCGAACGACGCGAGGAGCTTCTTCATGGAGGCGGTCACGCGCTTGGGACTTGATCCGACAGGTCCGGCTCGGGCTCGAGCGCGGCGTCGTCCAGGCTCAGGCCGCGCGTCTCCTCGACGCGGAGACCGAAGACGATGAGGCCCACCACGCCGGACAGCGACAGCAAGGCGACGGCGCGCGGGAGGCCGCCCAGCGGGCCGATGAGCGCCGACACGAGGAGGTTGGAGCAGCCGGTGGCGATCGTCCCGGCCAGCACGACCCACCCCAGGATCGTCACGCGCTCCGCCGTCGGGAAGAGCTCGACGCTCGCCGTCTGCTTGGCCATGCCCGAGGCGCTCGCGCCGAGGCCGCTCAGACAGAGGCCGAGGCCGATCCAGAGGGCGGCGCTCGAGACGTGGCGGGGCGGTCCGAGGTAGATCCACAGCGCGGCGGCCTGGTGCACGAGCCCGAACCCCACCGCGGTGCGCACGCGCCCGAAGCGCTCGGCCGAGGACGCGCCCAGGCGAAAGCCCACGAAGCCGGCGGCGGTCGCGACGAGAGACCAGGCGCTCATGCTCCGCGCCGACATGCCCACCACCGTGACGCCGTAGTAGTACGCCCAGGCGCCCACGGCGGCGCCCTCGACGCCGCTCAGGAGCGCGGCGCCGAGGACGGCCACGGCCCGGCGGGACCACGGCCCCCGGAACACCCCGAAGACGGACGACCCGGCGATCGCCCCCGACGTCTGGGCGCGCTCCCAGCGCGCGCTCTCCGGGACCCATCGCAGCACCGCCGGAACGAACAGCGCGCCGCCCGCCGCCACGGCGAAGGCGGCGCGCGAGGACTGGCCCAGGTCCACGAGGATGGGGACCAGCACGAGCAAGCTCGCCCCGCCCGCCGCCGCGGCCATGCCGGCCTTCCCCACGGCGCGGACGCGCGCCGCCGAGTCGGGCGCCGCCTCGGCGAGCAGCGCGATGGCGCTGTTGGCGATGGCGCCCACGGTCGCGAAGCGCAGCAGCTCGCAGGCCGCGAAGGCCACGATGGAGCGCGCCAGGGCGGCGCAGACGGCCATGGCCGACGTGAGGACGAGGCAGCCGACGAGGAGCCGGCGACGACCGATGCGATCGGCGAGGCGGCCCCCGAGGAAGGTGAGGGCCGCCGAGAGCGACATCAGCGCGTAGAGCCGCGCCACCCCGCGCGTGTCCAGGCCGAAGCGGAGCGCGATCCACGGCGACTCGACGGTGAGGAGCGGCAGGGTCAGCCCGCCGTACCACAGCACGCCGAGCAGCGCCCAACTGGACCCGTGCCGCCGCGCCACGAGCCGGCCTACAGGCTGACGACCGCGCGGATGTCGCCCTCGCGCCGCAGGACGGTGACGCCGACGTCGCGGTCGCGCGCGTTTCGCTGCAGGAGGAGATCGATCGACGCCGCGCCGATCGCCAGGTTGCGGATGACGAGCTCGCCGATCTCGGGCGGCAGGACGGGCGTGACGAGGCGGACCTCGCGCGCCTCGGCGCTGATCTCGAGGCCCAGGCACGCCTGCAGGAGCATGAAGACCGAGCCCGAGGCCCACGCCTGCGGCAGGCACGCGACCGGATAGAGCGTCGGGCCCACGCCCCCGCGGCGCTCGAAGCCGCAGTAGAGCTCCGGCAGGCGGTGCAGGTCGACGAGCGTCGCCGCGCCGAACAGCGTCGAGAAGGCGCGCAGCGCCGCGTCCACGAAGCCGTAGCGCCGGAAGCCCGCGGCGATGAGCGCGTTGTCGTGCGGCCAGACCGAGCCGTTGTGGTACGAGATCGGGTTGTAACGGACCTCGGACGAGTCCAGCGTGCGGATGCCCCACCCCGAGGACCCCGTGGGCGAGAGGAGCCCGTCGGCCACGCGCCGCGCGCGCTCGGGCGAGGCGATCCCGGACCAGAGGCACTGCCCGGCGTTCGACGAGCGGACGCGGCACGGTCGCTTGCGGCCGTCGAGCGCCAGCGCGTAGGTGCCGAGCTCCTCGCACCAGAACGCGCGCTCGAAGGCCTCGCGGAGCTGCCCGGCCCGCTCGCGCTGCTGTCGCGCCACGTCGGGCCTCGCCAGGGTGGTCGCCATCTCGGCCGCGGCGAGCCGCGCGGCGTAGACGTACCCTTGCACCTCGGCGAGGGCGATGGGGGCCTCGGCGAGCGCGCCGTCGGCGTGGAACACCGAGTCGTGCGAGTCCTTCCACCCCTGGTGGACGAGGCCGCCCGGCCGTCGTGGCGCGTACTCGACGAACCCGTCGCCGTCGCGATCTCCGTGGTCGTCGATCCAGCCGAGCGCGCGCTCGACGTGGGGCCACAGGCCCTCGAGCGTCTCGCGATCGCCGGTGCGCGCGAAGTAGGCGCCGGCCAGCATGACGAACAGGGGCGTCGAGTCGACGCTGCCGTAGTAGCGGCCGAACGGCACCTCGCCCAGCGCCGCCATCTCCCCCGAGCGCGTCTCGTGCAGGATCTTGCCGGGCTCCGCGTCCCGCTCGGCGTCGTCCTCGGTGGCCTGGTTGGCGGCCAGGTAGCGGAGGACGCCGCGGGCCACCATGGGATCGCCCCACAGCAGCTGGAAGGCGGTGATGATCCCGTCGCGGCCGAAGACCGTGCTGAACCAGGGGACGCCGGCGTAGGGGTAGAGCCCGACGGGCGTCTGCGTCGTCATCATGTGCAGATCGACCACCGAGCGGCGCAGCCAGTCGTTGAGCGGCGGGTTGTCGGACTCGATCGTCGCTTGCCGGCTCACCGAGGCGCGCACGGACTGGTTCAGGGCGGCGAGCGCGTCGGCGCGCGACGGGCTCTGCGCCCTGACCGGCGCCTCGGACTGGCAGGCGACGACGAGCTCGAGGTGCGCCGTCTTCCGCGCCTCGAGCGGCACGACGAACCGCGCGCTCCCTCGGCCGATGTCGTCCGGGCGGGGCGAGAAGCGCAGCAGCGTCCGGCGCGTGACCTGGTCGAGGCCGCGATATCCGAGCTCGCACCAGTCGGGGCCCACCTGCGGGTCCAGCAGGTCCCCGCGCCGGGCGCGCGTCGCGCCGCGGACCTCGAAGATGTCGGCGTAGTCGGCGTCGAACAGCACCGACAGGCTGACCGGCATCGTCGTCGTGCCGTAGTTCGTCAGCGTCACGCGCTCGTAACAGGCGCCCGCGCAGATGAAGCGGACGCGCATGAGGTGGAGGAGCCCGCTCCGGAAGACGAGCTCACCGTCGGGGCCGCGCGTGTCGGGGTTCGTCAGGTCGACGGTCAGGATCTCGTTGGCGTCGTTCACCGTCGAGCTGAGCAGCAAGGGCCGCTCCTTGCCCAGGCGGAGCTCGAGGCGCGACAGGTAGCGCGTGCCGCAGTGGAAGAGCCCCTGCGACCCGAGCCCCACGTGCGCGGCGTCGCCGAGGCTGTCGAAGACGCCGAACGTGTCGTCGTGCTTGAGGACGCGCATCCGCTCGACGACGCGAACGGAGTCGATCCGCACGTAGCGCTGGCCGCCGACCTGGATGATCTCGTCTTCCATCGACGCCGCCGCGAGCTCGCCGCCGCGCTACGCCCGATCCGTGACCGCCGTGCGGCCCGCGCTCTTCGCGCAGCGCGCGCAGCAGTAGATGCTCCCCTGCTCCTCGACGCCGTGGCCGATGACGCGGCAATGGCAGTGCGCGCAGCGCGGCGCCACCGCCTCGATCGCGCACTCGAAGCTGTCGAAGACGTGCGTCTTCCCGTCGAGCGTCAGCTCGAACGCCTTGTCGTACTCGTTGCCGCAGGTCTCGCATTGCATCATCGCCATGGCGTACCTCCCAGTCGAAATATGGGGCCGGAGTCGGTGACCGCCGCCCCTGTCCCGCTCATGTTCGGCCCGACGTCCTCGGCCTGCCGAGCAGCCGCTGCGCCGCTCGCCGGGCGACCACGGAGGCCACCGAGGCGGCGGCCGACAGCGCGACCTTCTTCGCGAGCGACGACCGCTCGCTCTTCGTGGCGACGCGCTCGGGGTGGGCCACCGAGCGCCGGAGCGCGGCCGCGAGCGCCTGGAGGCGGGTCCTCCGACGGCGGCCGCGGCGCCAGAGCAGGAACGCGCCGGCGGCGACCGCCGCGAGCCCTCCCGCCGACGCCGCGATGAAGAGCGGCTTGCGGGCGCGGTGGCGCCGGCGATCGAGCTCGCTCACGAGAGCGCCGAGATCGCCGCGGATGGCGTCGGCCCGCTCCTCCAATCGTTCGGCTTCGTGCTCGGTCATGACGGCACGAAGGCTTGCGATCCGCGTGCCAAACCGGCCCGGTCGCGTGATTGCGTGGTCGTGCCGATGCGCGGGCGGCGCCCGATGCATAGGGTTTCCACGCACGAGCCCACACTCGGGCCGTGAAACCAGAGAGGGCATTCATGCGTTCATTGGCGCGCGTCTCATCGTTGGGGTTGGGGTTGGGGTTGGGTCTCGTCCTCATGGCTCGCGGGGCCTTGGCGAAGGAACCGCCGCCGTCCGCGGGCGCGCCCGCGACGGCCGAGGTCCTCGGCAAGCTCCATCGCTCGAACGTGAAGGAGATCCGGATGGGCGAGATGGCGCGCGACCACGGGCACTCGAAGGAGGTCCAGTCCTTCGGCAAGACGCTCATCAAGGACCACACGGAGGCGGACGACAAGGTCGCCAAGCTCGCCAAGGAGGAGAAGATCGACCTCGCGGCGAACACGCCCGAGGTCGGCTCGACCGACATGAACATGGGCGCCGGGTTCGACGCCGAGTTCGCGCGCACGATGCTGGACGACCACAAGAAGGACATCGCCGCGGTGGAGAACGCCCGCGACGCCACCAAGGACGAGAGGCTCAAGTCGCTGCTCAAGGAGCTGCTGCCCACGCTCAAGAAGCACGAGTCCATCGCCCAGAAGCTCGTGAACCAGGGCGGTAACGCGCTCCGGTGACCTCGCCCCGACAACACCGGTGGGCGCGGCGGCTCGCCTGGGCGGCGCTCGTCATCGTCGCCCTGTTCGTGGGGCTGCGGCTCGCCCTCGACCCCATCGCGGCGCACGAGACGCGCCAGGGCCTGGCCCGGATGCAGGGCTTTCGCGGCGACTTCGACCGCGTGCACGTGACCCTCTTCCCGCTCGGCTACACGATCACCCACCTCAAGGTCATCCAGGAGCCGGGCGGCCGCTGGGAGGCGCCGATCTTCTACGCGGAGAGGACCCACGTCGATCTCGTCTGGCACCGCCTCCTCCGGCGCCAGCTCGTCGCCAAGGTGCGCATCGTGCGCCCCAAGATCATCGTCGAGAACGAAGCGACGAAGCCCTCGACGACGGCGAAGCGCGCGCCGGATCTCTCCACCGAGCTGCGGCAGGTCACGCCGCTCGACGTCGAGCGGATCGAGATCGTCCGCGGCGAGCTCCTCTTCCGCGACAGGACCGAGCCTCGCCGCCCCGAGCTGTGGGTGCACCGGCTCGACGTCGCCGCGGAGAACCTCGCCACGCGCGAGCGGCTCGCCGCGGGGCGGCCCACGACCTTGAGCGCGAAGGGCACCGTCGGGCGGAGCGGCGCGCTCGACCTCTTCGTCTCCGCCGATCCCTACGCGAGCCCCCTCGCCTTCGCCGGCCGGTTCGAGCTCGTGGGGCTGCGCGCCGCCGAGCTCTACGACTGGATCGAGGAGAAGACGAAGCTGCAGGCGCCCGAGGGCACGGTCAGCCTCTACGCCGAGTTCCGGGCCAGCGGCGGCCGCATCGAGGGCGGCGTCAAGCCGGTCCTCGAGAACGTCCACGTGGCGCCCGCCGCGCCCGGCGTGTGGGACAAGCTCAAGGCCTGGCTCGCCGACACCGGGATCAAGCTGGCCTCCGATCGCGTCCCGGGGCGCAACGCCGTCGCGACGACCGTCCCCATCGAAGGCCGGCTCGTCGATCCCGACGTGCAGCTCTGGCCCGCGATCCTGGGCGTCGTGAGGAACGCCTTCGTCGAAGGTGTCTCCTCCGGGTTCGCGCACCTGCCCCCGCCCGAGGCGCCCCACCGCGAGGGCAAGCTCGATCAGGCGAAGCACGCGCTCGAGAAGAAGCAGGGCCCGCCCAAGGCGCAGCCCGAAGGGAAGGGCTCGTCGAAATGACGGCGCGACGCTCGCTGGTCGGCGCGCTGCTCGTCGCGCTCGCGTCGTGCGGCCACACGCGGTCCGTCGAGCCGACGAGCGAGCCGGGGCACGAGCGGCCGCCTTTCGACCAGAGCGCCTCGTCGGTCCACAAGCCCGAGCCCGTCGCGGGCGCTCCCTCCTCGAGCGGCCCGTCGCGCTCGCCGACCGGGCTGCCCCTCCCCACGTCGCCCGCCGGGCTCTTGAAGCCGGGCGCCGCCAAGGCGATCCAGGAGCGGCTGATTCACGCCGGGGCGCTCTCGCGGCGAACGACCACCGACGAGCTCGACGGCGAGACGCGCGCGGCCCTCGAGCGCTACCAGAAGAGCCAGGGCCTGCCCGCCACCGGCGACCCCGACGGCGCGACGATCGACCGGCTCGGCCTCAAGGCGGAGGACGTCTTCGTCTCCGCCAAGAGGTGAGGCGCGCGCCGGCCGCCGCGCGCGAGGCCTCACCTCGTGTCGAGCTCGATGGCGTCGGAGCCGACGACCACCGAAGGCGCCGACTTGTACGCCACGCTGACGTTCAGCTGGAAGAACGCCGGGAGGCCCGCGGTCACGGCGTAGCCCTTCGTCGACAGGTTGTAGTGATAGCTCGCGCCGTCGAGGACCATGACGCCGTTCGTGTTCGGGGCGTCGCTGCAGGCGACGACCGTCTGCGTGGTCGTCGAGCCGCCGCTCGGCGCCGAGGCCACGGCGAGCTTCGCCGTCACCGAGGCGGTCTTCGTGACGTTCACGCCGCAGGCGAAGAGCTGCACCTTGACCGGAACGGTCGAGCCGTCCTTGACCACGTTGTCGACGGCGTCGTTGTCGCCGGACAGCGGCGGCTGCACGCGCACCGTGAGCGGCTGGAGCACGGTGACGGTGAAGCTCACCGGCGCCGAGACGTTGCCGGCCGCGTCCTTGGCGGTGCAGGCGACGGTGTGGGCGCCGTAGGCGTTGCCGGGGACCGACGTGCACGTCACCTTCGTTCCGGTCTCGCACGAGCCGACGAGCGCCGGCGCGGCGAAGACCAGCGGCGCCGACGAGCAGGTCCCGACGACCGTCTGGTTCGTGCCGGCGGCGAGCACGGGCGCGACCTTGTCGGCGGCGGCCGGGCAGGCGGCGCTCGTGCCGGTGCACGTCTCCGCGCTGTCGCATGCGCTCGTGGCGGCGCGGCACACGGCGCCCTTGTTGCCGGGCGTGTGCGCGCACCCGCCCGCGCCGCTGCACGAGTCCACCGTGCAGGGGTTCTGATCGTCGCAGTCGAGCGGCGCACCGCCGGTGCACACGCCGGCCGCGCAGACGTCGGACGTCGTGCACGCGTTCCCGTCGTTGCACGCCGTGCCATTCGCGACCGGGGGGTTCGAGCACGCGCCCGTCGTCGGGTTGCACGTGCCGGCCACGTGGCACTGATCGCTGGGCGCGCACGTCACGGGCGTCGAGCCCACGCAAGTCCCTGCCTGGCAGCTGTCACCGAGCGTGCACGCGTTCCCGTCGCTGCAGGCGGTGCCGTTCGGCGCCGCCGGGCTCGAGCACGTCCCGGTCGCCGGGTTGCAGGCGCCCGCGACGTGGCACTGATCGCTCGGCGCGCACGTCACGGGGCTTCCGCCCACGCACACCCCCGCCTGGCAGCTGTCGGTCTGCGTGCACGCGTTCCCGTCGCTGCAGGCGGTGCCGTTCGGCGCCGCCGGGCTCGAGCACGTCCCGGTCGCGGGATCGCACGTCCCCGCGACGTGGCACTGATCGGAGGCGGCGCAGGCGATCGGCGCGCCGCCCACGCAGGCGCCGTTCTGGCAGGTGTCGTTCTGCGTGCAGGCGTTGCCGTCGCTGCACGAGCCGGCCGTCGCGGTGCAGGTGCCGAGCGAGCCAGGCACGTTGCACGCTTGACACTGGCCGCACGACGTCGCCGTGGGATCGGCGAGGCCGCAGCACACGCCGTCCACGCACAGGCCGGACGCGCACTGCGCCGTGCTCGTGCACGGCGAGCCGATGCCGGAGCCCGTCACGTTCACCTTGAACTTCATCTGCGACTGGTTTTGGGCGGCGTCCATGGCCGTGCAGGTCACCGTCGTCTGCCCGACGGGGAAGAGGCTGCCCGACGGCGGCGTGCAGGTGGGCGTGATGCAAGAGCTCCCGAAGTTGACGCACAAGAGCGCGGTGCTGCAATCGACCTCGTCCTTCGCCGTCGGCGCGAAGGTCACCACGGCCCCGTTCGGATCCGTCGCCGCCTGCGTGACATCCGCGAACGAGTCGAACACCGGGGCCACGGTATCGTGGACAGCGACCTTGAACTGAGCCTGCGATGCGTTGCCCAGCGGGTCCGTCGCCGTGCACGTCACGGTCGTCCATGGATTGGCCGCAGTGGCGATCGGGAAGTTCGTGTTCGGCGCCGGCGCGCACGAGACGCTGACGCCCGCCGGAGCGCCGCCGGCCGGATCGCCCAGGTCGGTCGCGGTCGGCGGCATGAAGAACACGCTCGCGCCGCACTTGCTGGTCGCCTCGGCCACGATGTCGCTCGGCACGGTGACGATCGGCGCGCCGGTCTGATCCGTCGTGAAGCCGATCGCGGGCGGCGTCTTGTCGCTCGTCGACGGCGCCGCGAACGAGGCCAGGTACGCGTCGGTCGTGCCTGGATCCTCGGGCGAATCGGTCACGAGGAGGTCACCGTCCATCTGGATCGATCCGGTATAGGCGCCGCTCACGACGATGCGTCCCGTGCTGTCGAGGCCGAGGTTGGCCACGGCGCTCTTCACGATCATCGGGAGTTGCTTGGCCCAGAGGAGAGAGCCGGCGCCCGCGCCCTGCGTCCCGTAGGCGGACAGGAAGAGGTTGGGCGCGTTGTACGTGGGGAACGTGCCGATGCCAAAGTCGAGACCTCCGCCGAGCACGCTTCCATAGCTGCCGAGGATGACGTTGCCGCCACGATCGAAGCTGATGTTCAAGGCGGTGGCGTTCAAGTCCGCCTGCTGGGCGTTCCTCGAGCAGGTGAAGTCCGGACAGACGACGTTTGCGTAGCGCACCCACTGGAAGGCGCCGGCCCCATCGTACTTGACGATGAACGGGGGTCGGCCCGTGACCACGGGGATGCTTCCTCCGAAGACCGACGACGGGTTCGAGGGGACCAGCATCTGCGCGAGGGCGGAGCCGGTATTGAAGTAGCCGCCCGCATACACGTTGCCGCTCGCGTCGAAGGTCGCCACGGTGAAAGCGGCAGCGTTGTTGGTGTTGATGCTGTCCCGGGACCAGATGACCGCACCGTCGACGCCGCACAGCTTCTGCAGGTTCTCGACGCTGCTCGTGGTGACCACGACGATGTCGTCGTTCTTGTCGACGGCCAGCGACCACGGGAAGGTCGCTCCTCCGTCGAGCCCCCTCGCCCATTTCAGGTCGCCTTGGGGGCCGGCCTTCACGACGCAGAAGTTGTACGTCGCGGGGTTCGCCCATCCGACGGGCTGTGCAGGGGTGATCGAGAAGGAACCCAAGGTCGCGGGGGCGCCGCAAAGGAAGGTCATGTCGGCATTTCCTTGCGAGTCGATCGCGAGCCCGCTCATTGCCTGCATGTTCCCGTACACCCCCGTCGCGGTGACCTCCACCGGCAAGACCGCGAGGGCAACTGGGGTGACGCCGTTCGCGTAGGCATTGGGAGGCCCACCATCAGGGCCGAACGTATAGATGATCGGAGCCTGATACCCGTTCGGTTTGTTCTGTATGGCGTTGCCGACGACGATGATGTTCCCGTTGGGTGCGACGGTGACCGCAGCGGCGTAGTTGAGCGGGAGCAGCCCCGGTCCGGGCGGCGTCGCGCCGAACCTCTTGCTCCAGACGTGGTTGCCTTTGGAGTCGTACTTCGCGAGGACCGCTCTCCCGAGACTGGCCGGGAGGTTTCCACCGCCGAGATCGATGTCGATGAGCTGGCCCTCGTTGTCCTCGGGGTCCCCCAGCAGCACGACAGAGTCGTCGGGGCCGACGGCTGAGAGCCCCTGCACCGAGAACTCCATCCCGCCGCCTGGATAGGTTATCTCGCCGAAGCTCGTGAAGTAGTCCTTCGCCCAGGAGCCCGGGTGACAGTCGCTGAGGCACTCGTAGGGCTCGGACAGGTGCTCTCCCGCCTCGCACACGCCGTTCCCGCAGACCGCCATCGGCTGCTCCAGGTAGACGGTGATGACCTCATCGTAGTGGGTCCCCATCGACGGGCTGGTCCCGGCGACGCACCTGCCCGCGCTGCAAGTGTTGCTGCAACAATCCCCGTTGCCCAGGCAGGCGGCGTTGATCGACTCGCAGGTGTTGCAGCCGTGGATCGATCCCGTGGTGTCGATCCCGTCGCAGACCCCGAGCTCGGTTGCTCCGGTGCTCGTCGTGCGCGGCACGCACACGCCCGGCACCTTGATCACCGTTTGATCGCCCTGGCTCGAACAGAAGCGCTTCGTGACCTCCGGGAGGTTGCTGTCCGGACCGGCGCAGGCGTAGAAGCTCGGCGTGTTGACGATCGGCCCCGTGGGCTGACACTGCACGGTGCCGTCAGGGAGCGTCGTGCACGGCCCCAGCGTCGAGCTGAAGGGCGTCGTCGCGAAGAGGTTGCCGTAGTACGCGCCCTCGCGCTCCTGGAACGCGGCCTCGTCGGGCCCCACGACGAGCGCGGCCTGGACCGCCGCGAGCTGGAGCATCTTCCCCGGCGAGGCGCCCGCCGGCGGGCCAGCCGGCGCGCGCATGGAGATCGGGACGTGGACGCCGTAGGCGTTCGTGCGGGCGAGGACGCAGGCCGACACCCAGCGCTGGCAGGACTCGTCGCACTGGCCCCACTTCCCCGTGGTGGTGTCGGTCGCGCCGCCGGGCGCCGGGGCGCCCCACCAGGTCGTGCCGTCGTCGTTGATGGCCAGTCCGATCGCGCCCCGGAGCGGGATGACGCACTTGCCGTCGGTCGAGCATTCGTAGCCGACGTCGCACGACGCGCCCGCGTCGGCGCCGCCGTCCGTGCCGCCGTCCCCCGGCGGGGTGCACGGGATGCTCCCCGTGCCGTCGGCCTTCGTGTTCGGATCGATCGACGTCGCGTACGACGTCACGGCGGCGCCGGTCGAGTCGTACGTGGGAGCCGGCATCGCGCACTCGTAGATGTATTGCAGGGCCTGACGCGCATACGCGTTGTTGCGCAGCATGTTCCCGGGCAACGCCGCGTCGCCCGACAGCCCGTTCTGCCAGAGCCCGTTCTGCCAAAGCCCGTTCTGCCAGAGCCCGTTCTGCCACAAGCCGTTCTGCCAGAGCCCGTTCTGCCAGAGCCCGTTCGTCGTCAGGCCGTTTTGCCAGAGGCCGTTCGTCGTCGAGAGCGCGCTCCTCCTCGAGGCGACGACGTCGTTTCGTCCTTTGGAAGAGCAACCTGGGGCCAGGCCCGCGATCACCAACGTTGCGCACCAACCCCACATCCTCACCGTCGTCGTCTTCCTCATGGACCTCTCCGTTCTTTCGAAACCTCGGCCACCCTGCCCGGTGCGCCCTCGCCGCGCGACTGCTGGAGCCACGCCTCGATCTCGCCCGTCATCTTCTTGTCCTCGCCGTAGTCCTCGCGCGCGCTCGCGGCCATCGCCAGCGCCCGCTGCCGCTCCGCGGGCCGCGACCAGAGGGCGCGGGCGAGCGCGAAGCGGGTCTCGCCGAGGAGCGCGGGCGACGCGTGCTTCTCGATGCGAATGGAGAGCGCCTCCTCGAGGGGCGCCAGCGCCCCGCCCGGCTTCTTCTCGCCGAGGCGCGCGACGCCGAGGCCCGTGAGCGCCCACCCGAGCACGTCGGCGTCGGCGCCGCTCCGCCGGAAGAGCTGGACCGCGCGCTCGTAGGCCACCTCGGCCTCGTCGTGCCGGCCGAGGAGGTTCAGCACCTCGCCCTCGTTGTTCCAGACCATGGCGACGCGCGGGTGATCGCGGCCGAGGACGCGCTCGAAGTGCTCGCGCGCCGACACGTCGGTGTTCCAGGCCTCGTCGAGCATGCCGGCCGCCGCCTGCCAGTCGCCCTTGTTCGCCTCCCAGCCGATCGTGAGCGGGTCGTCCGGGCCGAGGAGCCGGCGCGTGATGTCGATCGAGCGGTCGGCCGCGGCGAGCGCCCGCGCGTAGTCGTGGTTCGTGAGCGCCAGGAAGCCCTCGGCCTGCGCGAGCATGGCGTTGGCCAGCGTCTCGTGGCCGAGGCGCGCCACGTCGCCCCGGGCCACGCCCAGCCACTCCTCGGCGACGACGACCTGCCCCCGGCGGTTGATGGCGAACGAGGGGATGAGGGCCGCCGACTGGGCGGCGACGTCGTCGCTGCGGCTCGCGCTCGCCACGGCGTGCGCCTCCTTGAAGCGCGACAGCATCGAGGCGTCGTCGCCGCAGTAGTTGCCGAGCTGCGCCGACGCGAACAGCACCTCGGCGAGCAGCGGCTGGTAGCCGAGCGCGCGCGCCTCGCCGACGAGCGCGTCCCCCTTGGACGTCGCGCGCGCGCACTGCCCGGTCTCGCGCAGCGCGATCATCTGCGCGAGCTCGACCCGGAGATCGTCGACCCGCTTCCGCGTGGCCGCGTCCTCGGGCGGCCTGACGACGGCGCGCAGCAGGGCGACGTCGGCGCACCGGTCGAGGGAGGGCAGCGCCGCGGCGGCGCTGACCGCGTTCTCCACGACCTTGCCGTCGGCCGCCGCGAAGACGTCGCTGAGCGCGCGCGCGTTGTCGAGCCGCTCCGTCAGACACGTCATGCGGAGGTCGAGCACCTCGGCCGACTGCTCGCCGCGCACGTGCGTCGCCTCGCAGGCCTCGGCGTACATCCCGGTCCAGCGCGCGACGTACTGATCGAGCAGGCGCGTGACGCTCGCGAAGGCCTGCTCGGCGTAGCTCAGGCCCGAGTGGGCGAACGCCTGGTGGATCGCCGTCTTGCGATCGCTCGCGCCGGAGCCGGGCTCCCAGATGCCCGCGAAGCGCGCCCCGCCGCCCTTGCACATCGTGCGCTGGTTCGTGCCCAGCCGGTGCGTCACGCCCACGGCCGCCGCGACGACGGCGAGCGCCGCGCCGGCGGCCGCCCAGTTGCGCGTCCGCTTCGCCGGATCGTGGGCGAGGGCCGCGAGCAGATCGTCGATCTTCGCGTAGCGCTGGTCGGGGTCGATGCGCAGCCCGCGCAGCACGCACGCGCGCACCCAGCCGGGGACGTCCGCGCCCTTGGGCGCGGGCTTCATCCGGCCGGCCGTCACGGAGTCGGCGAGCCCGATGATGGTGTCGCCCTTGAAGGGCCGCTCCCCGTAGAGGGCCTCGTAGAGCGCCGCGCAGAAGGCGAACTGATCGGTGCGCGCGTCGAGCTCCTTGCCGAGGAACTGCTCGGGGGCCATGTACGCGGGCGTGCCCGCGAGCGCGCCCGTGCGGGTGAGCGCGTCGCCGCCCGCGAGCGCGAGCGGCGGCGGCGTCGGCAGCCGGTCGTCGAGCGTCGCGATCATGTCGCCCGAGCCGCTCGTCGAGCTGTCGAGCCGCGAGGTGAGTCGGACCAGGCCGAAGTCGACGACCTTCGGCGTGCCGCTCTTGTCGAGCAGGACGTTGTCGGGCTTGAAGTCGCGGTGGACGAGCCCCTCGGCGTGAGCGGCGGCGAGACCCTTGCCGATCTCCACGAACATGCGCACGACCTCGCGCCACGGTCGCTTCTCGGCCGCGATCCAGTCGCGCAGCGTACCGCCCGCGAGGTGCTCCATGGCCAGGAAGACCTGCCCGTCGTGCACGCCGACGTCGAAGATGCCGACGACGTTCCCGTGCGACAGCTTGGCGATGGCCTTCGCCTCGCGGACCAGGCGCGCCTGGCGGCGATCGCGGCCGCTCGCGCCCTTGCCGTCCTCCTGCGGCCGCAGGATCTTGATGGCGACCTTGCGATCGAGCTCGGGATCGTAGGCGGCGTAAACGACGCCCATCGCCCCCGCGCCCAGCCGCTCGAGGACCAGGTAGCGTCCGAGCGTCGCGCCGCGCTCGAGCAGCTCGGCGTCTCCCTCGGGCGAATCGGGAGGCTCGCCGGAGCCGGCGGCCCCGTGTCCGGGATCCGTGGACGACGAGGAGGTGGCGCCGGCGTCGCCGGGTTCACCGCCCCTTCCTTTGGTCCAGGATCCGGCCATCGGTCCCCCCTCCGATTGCACCGAACGGCGAGGGTTGTCGCCCACATCGCCTTCCCTTGCAAGGACTCGTCTGCTTATGGTCCAGCGGGACGCGCCTCTGCCTCAGCAAGCGCCGGACCACGACGAAGGCCGCGCGGCGCCTGGCGATCGCGGCGCGCGCGCGATCAACTCGTGCGACCTCGCTCGAACAGCTCGTCCGACGATCGCTGCTGGAAGGCGCACGCCGCCCGCACGCCGAGCGTCATCGACAGTTCTGGGATTGCAAGCAAGCCTGCGGTTGCGCGGCGCCCGCGCGGCGTCAGGCGGCGAGCCGGCGCCACACGAGCGACAGGTTGTTCGCCGGCATCTCGACGAGCTCGGCGGGCGCGAAGCCGGCGGCCGTCGCGACGCGCTCGAGCTCGTCGACGTCGCGCAGGCCCCAGCGCGGATCTTCGCCGCGGAGCCGCTCGTCGAAGGCCTGGTTGCTGGGCGCGGTGTGTCGGCCGCCGCGCATGAACGGCCCGTACATGTAAAGAAGGCCCGCCGGCGACAGGACGCGCGCGGCGCCGCGGAACAGCGCCTCGGTCGCCGACCAGGGCGCGATGTGGACCATGTTGATGTTCACGATGGTGTCTGCCCGGGTGACGGGCCAGGGCTCGCGTTCGACGTCGAGGAGCACGGGCGGCGCGATGTTGGCCGCGCCCGAGGCCGCGCTCCACGCGGCGATGCTCGGCAGGTGGGACGCCGAGGCGTCGGACGGTTGCCAGCGCAGCGCGGGGAACGCGGGCGCGAAGAAGGCCACGTGCTGGCCCGTGCCGCTCGCGATCTCGAGGACGAGCCCGGCCGACGGCAGCACGCCGCGCAGCACCTGGAGGATCGGCTCGCGGTTCCGCTGGGTGGCGGCGGCGTGCAGGCCGCCCTCGGGCGTGGGCTGGGGCTCGAACGGCGTCACGTGGCCACGTCGTAGCGCGAGAACGAGAACGCGCCGAGCTGCGAGACGCCCATGAGCAGCAAGAACACGCTCGCTCCGGACGACAAGAGGGGCACGCCCCGCGCCGTCGCCCACGTGACGACGATGACGGCGATGCCCTCGCCGAGCTCCAGGAAGGCGTGCGCGCGAAACGGGATCACCTTGAACGTGCCCTGCGGGTAGTTGGTCAAGCGCGTCAGCAAGAAGTGAAAGCCCGCGCCCGCGAGCGCGACGGCGAGCGCCGCACCGCGCAGCCGGAGCGCCAGCGCGCCCGCGAGGTAAACGAGCACGACGACGTCGTCGAGCCAGCCATGGAGCCTCGCGCCAATGATCGGCAGGAGCACGTGAGAATTCTACGCCACGGGGGCCAATTCCCGGGCGGCGGCCGACCGGTGATATCCTGTGGCTTCCCCCCCTCGCTTCTTGGAGGTCCCATGTCTTTCGTCCGTAGGCGCGCTCGTCTCGCCGGCGCGGCGGCGCTGGCCCTGGTCGCCGCTTGTGGCAACGGCTCGGGTGGTCGGGGCTCGACGACGGGTACGGCGGGGAGCACGACGGCCGGCGCGGCGGGCCAGACCGGCTCGACCGGCGCCGCGGGCAGCGCCTCGCTCGGCGCGGGCGGCGGCACCACGGC
>DASZWW010000381.1:0-8199 GCA_035546175.1 Polyangia bacterium | reverse complement strand
TTCGAGGGCCGCGTGCTCCTGCGCGCGTTCACGGCGCGCGGCCTGCGCCCCGCGCCGGCGCCGCTGCCCTGACCAGCGCAGCCGCCTACGGCGTCAGCTCGATCAGCACCGACGCCGCCACGGCGTGACCGTTGGCGCCCGAGGGGAGCGCGGGCTGGTAGTAGGCGATCCACAGCCCCGGGGCCAGCGGCCAGTCGGCGCCCGGCACGACGTCGGACATGTCGATGTCCACGTCGCCGCTGGCGGGCGCGCCGCTCGGCGTGTGCCCGGTCCCGCCGATGTACGTCCACGCGACGGGCTCGATGGGGTTGTCCTCGGTCGGCACGTCGGCCGTCCCGCGCGGGTACTTGTAGACGCCGATCCGATCGTGCGCGTTGGGCGTCGTGGCGTTCGTCCAGCCGATGTGGAGGGTCAGCGGGCTCACGCTCTCGTAGCTCGGCTCGTCGGACACGAGGACGAGGGCGCCGTGGCAGCCGCCCTTGCCCGCGGGGGGCGCCTTGGGCGGCTGGAGCAGCGCCGGCGGGTGGTCGAAGTCGAACATGTCGAGCAGCGCCGTGCTGTTGGCGTCGCGCGCCGTGAGGGCTGGCAGGTCGAACACGGCCTCGATGAAGCGCGTGATCGCGGTGTGGTCCTGGACGTCGTGCGAGACGAAGTGCGGGCGCGCCCAGGGCGAGATCACCGCCAGGGGCACGCGCACGCCGAGCTCGTAGAAGGCGAGGTCCTCGGGGACGTTCGGGCGCGCGATGCAGGCGTTGTTGGGCGGCGGCACGTGATCGGCGAAGCCGCCCGCCTCGTCGTAGGTCCAGACGAGGGCCATGCTGGGCCAGAGCGGGCTCTGGACGGCCGCCTCGTAGACGAGGTGGGTCCAGTTCTCGCCGACCTGCAGGTCGGCCGTGGGGTGCTCGTCCTCCAGCCAGGCGATGCTGTCGACGAAGGCGACGGCCGGCAGCGAGCCGTCCTTGAGCGCGCGCTGGAAGTCGAGGAACGGGTAGAGCCCGCGGTGCCCGGGACCCCAGGCGAGCGTGCCGTCGAACGGATCGCTGTCCGTGTAGACGCCCCACGCGACGTGCGCGGCGTCGAGCTGGTCGAAGATCGAGCGCGTCTTGGGATCGGGGTTCTTGCCGCAGTAGGTGCACAGCACGCCGTCGGCCGTGCCGAGCAGCAGGAAGGCGCGGTTGGGCCAGGTGCCGCTGCGCACCGAGGGGAAGTGGCGGTCGTTGAGCGCGTACGTGCTCGCGAGCCAGTAGTAGAAGGGCAGGTCGGCCGGGCCGTAGTTGCCCATGACGAAGTGGCCGTCGGTGCCCGTCGAGTCGGCGCCGTTCGCGACGAAGCCGTCCATCGCGCCGCCGTTGACCTCGCGGTGCATCTCGTTCCACTGGTGGCCCGGATCGTGGTTGATGCACGTCGTGTCGAGCGGGAAGGGCGCGACGGCCGTCCCCGCGTAGTCGAGGTTGGTGAACGACGCGGGGATGGCCTCGGTGTCGGGCTGACCCTGAGCGTGGAGGTTGCCGAGCAGGTGATCGAAGGCGCGGTTCTCCTTCATGAGGATCACGACGTGCTTGATGGGGATCGCGGCGCGCGCGCGCGCGGAGATCGGCAGCGTCTCGGTCACGCGCGCGCCCGGCCCGAAGTGGCAGGCGGCGCGCTGGTCGGCGAAGGGATCGATCACGGGCGGCGGCGGCGGCGGCGGCGCCTCGTCCGACGCGTCGGTCGCGACGTCCGAGTCAGCCGCGTCGCCGGACGGCGGCGGCGCGGCGTCCTCGCCGTCCGGCGGCGGAGAGACCGTGGGGAGGCCCGCGTCCGCGCGCAGCGTCGGCGGGGGCTGGCAGCCGGCCGCGACCGCGGCCAGGGCGAGCGCCGCGGCGAGGTCAATCCAGGCGAGCTTCCGGCCCATAGAGGCGGGAGTATGACCCGGGCTTGTGAACGTCGGGTATCAGATTCGTGACTTCCCGCGAAGCGGTGGCCGCACTTCGGACGCGTCGGGCTAGTCTCACCCGATGGTCCCCCAGCTGCTCGCGCTCATCCTCGTCTCAGTCGGCGGCCACGCCGCGGCGACCGGCGTGGCCGCCATCGACGCGGCCTGCGCGGCGCCGGGCCCGCGCGCGGACGCCGGGCGCACGCGCTTCTTCGTCGAGACCTCGGGCGCCGTGCTGCCGCGCGGCCGGCAGGGCGAGTGGCGCGAGCTCGGCTCCGAGGAGGAGCTGCACGAGCTGTCCGACGGCCCGAAGCCGCCCAACACCGAGGCCACCGTGCGCGTGACGCGCGGCGGGACGCTCGTTTCGATGTACTTCCAGGACGGGTCGGCGAGCTGGGCGCACGTCGTCGACTACTGCTTCCGCAAGGCGGGCCCGCTCGCGCGCGTGCAGGGCACGTTCAACTCGTACCGGGCGGGCGGCGGCGGGCCGGGCATCCGGCGGCGCCGCACGACCTACTACGGCGCGGACGGCGCCGTGCTGCAGTCGCGGACGGGCGTCTTCGACCTCGAGACCGACGCGCCGGTCGCCAAGGCGCAGTTCCTCGATGAGGAGGATCCGCTCTACCCGACGGTGCGGGCGCTGCCCTTCTCGTCCGACCTGCTGCCGCCGCTGCCGCCCGCGAACCCCGACCCCGACGGGTTCGTGGCGGCCGTGCGCGAGCGCCTGCCGGCGATCAAGGCGTGCTTCGAGCGGGCCGTGAAGGCCAAGCCCGGCGTCGCGGGCAAGGCCGTCGGTCGATGGACGGTCGACGAGGCGGGCAAGGTCGCCCAGTTCTCGTGGGAGAGCAACGAGATCAAGAGCCCGCTCTTCGCCTCGTGCGCGCAGAGGGTGATCGAGAGCTGGAGGTTCCCGGCGCGGGAGCGCCCGGCCAGCGTCTCGTTCCCGTTCGTGTTCGAGCAGCCAGGCGCCGGCCTCTCGTTGACCCCGTAGCGTCCGATTGTGCCTTCCTGGACGCGCGAACCGTGCCCATCATGACGGCATCATGAGCACCAACGCGCGACGCACGTTCGTCTTGGGAGCCGGCGCCGCGTTCGGCTGGGCCGCCCTCCCGCCCGCGAGCGCCGAGGGCGCGCGGAAGGCCGCCCCCAAGGACAAGGCCAAGGGCGACGAGGACATCGGCCCGGGCGAGGATCTCATGCGCGAGCACGGCGTGCTCCGCCGCGTGCTACTCGCGTACCGAGAGCTCGTGCGACGGCTCGAGGCCGGCGCGGGCTTCGATGCGCGGGCGCTGCAAGACGGCGCGTCGCTCGTGCGGACGTTCGTCGAGGACTATCACGAGCGGCAGGAGGAGGAGCTCCTGTTCCCGCGCTTCGAGCGCGCGCACGTGCTCGTCGAGCTCGTGACCGTCTTGCGCGCGCAGCACCAGGCGGGGCGCAAGATCACCGCGCGCCTCCAGGCCGCGACGGCGCCCACGGACGTGGCGGCGCGCGGCCAGCTGCGCGCGGACCTCCTCGCCTTCATCAACATGTACGAGCCGCACGCCGCGCGGGAGGACACCGTCCTCTTCCCCGCGCTCCACGGGATCGTGAGCCGCTCGGAGTACGACGCGCTCGGTGAGGACTTCGAGCGCCGCGAGCACCAGACCTTCGGCGAGGACGGCTTCGAGCACGCCGTCGCGCGCGTCGACGCCCTCGAGAAGACCCTGGGCATCGAGGCCCTGTCCCAGTTCACGCCGAAGGTCTGAGCCGTCCCCCCCAGGCCGGCCGGCTACGAGTTCCCCTCGCGGCCGGAGCGCGCGAAGAACCCCGCCAGGCGCGCCAGCAGGCCCTCGTGCTTCTTCGGGGTCCTGACCAGCGAGACGCGGGCGCCGTCGCCGAGCGCGCGCGCCGCCGTCCGGAGCGCCGTCGCCTCGAGCTCGTCGAGGCGGCGCGCCGTGATCGTGACGCCGAGCTCGCGGCAATTTGCCTCGTACCAGCCGCCCGACTCCGTGACCTCGAATGTCGGCACGGGCCTTAGTGTGCGTCACGTAAGCCAGCGGCGCCAGCCGAACGGCCCAGTTTGCTATTTCGCCTTTTCTTCCGCGGGCTCAGCCGGGGTCGGCCGGTAGATGCTCACGCGGTTGCGGCCCCCCTGCTTCGAGTCGTAGAGGGCCCGATCGGCCTCGCCGAGGAGGGTCTTCGGATCGGCGGCCTCGGGCCGAAATCCGGTCACCCCGAGGCTGATCGTCAGCGTGAGATCGACGTCGGCCAGCGTCTTGAACGGCTTGCGGGCGGCCTCGCGCAGGCGCTCGGCGGCGAGCGCCGCGCCCTCGACGTCCTCGCCCGGCAGGAAGACGACGAACTCCTCGCCGCCGTAGCGGGCCACGATGTCCGTCGTGCGCAGCGTCGCGACGGCGCGCTGCGCGACGTGCTTGATGGCCTCGTCCCCCACGAGGTGCCCGTGCGTGTCGTTGATCTTCTTGAAGTGATCGATGTCGAGGATGAGGAGCCCGAACCGCTGCTTGTAGCGGAGCGCACGCTTGACCTCGTGGTCGAGGAGCTCGGTGAGCTTGCGCCGGTTGTAGACGCCCGTGAGCGCGTCGCGCTCGCTCTGCGCGGCCAGCATCGCCAGCGTCGCGTCGAGGCGCGTCTGCGACTCGTAGGTGTCGGTGGCGTCGAGGATGGCCACGCTCACGGCCTTGACCTCGCCGTCGTGGACGAGGGGGATGAAGGCGCAGTCCTGGCGCATGGCCTCGGCGCCGCCCGAGACGGGCCGCTGGCCCTCGAAGCGGAACAGGTAGGGCCGCTGCTTCCACGAGGTGAAGGCGAAGTTCTTGATGACGAAGACGCTGCGCAGCTTGCGCTCGAGCCACTCGCGGGGCAGGTCGGGGAAGCGCTCGTAGAGGTTGCGCCCCACGACCTCCTCGGGCGCGACGCGCGTGTGCGCGTGGAGGAAGCGGTTCCACTGCAGGACCGTCCCGTCGGCCGTCACCGTGAAGATCCCCACGTTGATGCGGTCGACGAGGAGCGCGAGCAGCGCGGCGGGCAGGCCGGCCGCCGGCGCGGGCGCGTCAGCTGGCGAGCGCATCGAGGAACCGGTGGATGGCGTGGTCGATGCGCGCGAGCGACGGCTCCGACAGGAAGACGAGGACGCGGCCGCGGAAGCGGCGCTCCTCGAGCTTGAAGTCGACGTTGATGACGAGCGCCTGGCGCCCGTCCGCCGGATCGCCGAGGACGAAGGCGGAGGCGTCGGGACGGCCGCCGAGGCGCGAGGGGGGCGCGAAGCTCACGACCTCCTCGAGCGGCTCGGCGATGCCGCCCACGCACGCGCCGATGACGACGTTCGCGAGGTCGAGCAGGAGCTCCTGCTGCTCCTCGACGCTGGGCGCGGCGGCGTGGCCGAGCAGGTCGGCGAGCCGCGCCGGCTCGGCGCCGTCGAACAGCATGAGGCTCTCGCCGATGATGCCGCCGAAGAACGGCTGGCGCACCGCCTCGATCTCGCCGTCGGACCAGGCGGCCGTGTCGAGCAGCAGCGGCACGCGCTTGCGATCGACGACGTCGATGCGCGGCACGGCGAGCTCGACGAAGGCGCCGAGCACCTCGGCCAGCGCCGCGCCCGCGGCGCCCATGCCGATGTTGACGATCTCTTGCAGCGCGTCCCGCTTGTCCTCGGAGAGCATGGAGGTGTTCACAGCAACCCTGCGCCCTGCAACACGGACGCCAGATCGTGCGGGCTGAGGCTCTTCTTCACGAAGGCGAGCGCGCCGAGGTCGCGGACGCGCTGCTGGGCGAGCGGCTGGATGTCCGCCGAGACGACGATCGTCGGCAGCGCGCGGCCCGCGTCCTTGAGCGTCTTCAGGACCTGGTAGCCGTCGACCTCGGGCATCGTGAGGTCGAGGAACATGAGGTCGATGCGCTCGGTCTCGACGCGGCGGAGGGCTTCGCTGCCGCCCGCGGCCTCGAGCACGTCGGCGCCGAGCGCCGGCGGCAGCACCTTCCTCAACATCATTCGAGCCGTGCGGGAATCGTCGACGATGAGCACGCGCATGAGCGGAGGCCTCCCAGGAGGCTTCATCGACCCGCGGGCGGCCGCCCCTGAGCGCCGAGGCTGTCGGTGTTTTCACCGGCGATCGGCGGCTCCGGCGCCCGCGCGGGGGAATAACCCCGACAGACGGGCGGCCTGGCCTCCGCGCGCGCGGTGGTGTAGCGTCCGACGCGTCCGGAGGCTGAGCGGGAATGGGAGCGGACACGGGCGCGCGGGCGCGGCGAATCCTGGTCGTCGACGACGATCGGCTGCTGGCCGAGACGCTGCGCATGATGATCGCCGACTTCGCGGCGTTCGAGGTCGGGCAGGACATCGCCGTCGACGTCGTGACGAGCGGGCGCGAGGCCCAGCGCATCCTCGCGGCGCAGGTCGGCGACGTGTACGACGTCGTGATCTGCGACCTCAGCATGCCCGGCGTCGACGGCGTCACCCTCTACGAGGGCCTCGTCGCCCGCCGGAGCCCGCTCGCGCCGCGCTTCGTCCTCGTCACGGGCGGGGCGTTCACGCCGGGCGCCGCCGCCGCGATCGAGCGCAGCGCCGTGCCCTGCCTGCAGAAACCCTTCGACTCGGCGAAGCTCGCCGAGACCTTGCGACGATTCTTCGAGCCGCCGCCCGGGCAGGGTCCGCGCGGGAGCGGCTAGGCCTGCGCGCCGCCCGAGTAGGCGATGTTGTGCTGGCGCAGCATGCGGCGCAGGTTCGAGCGGTCGATGCCGGAGCGGCGCGCGGCCGCCGAGAGGTTGCCCTCGGTGGCGCGCATGAGCTCCTCGAGGTAGCCGCGCTCGAACTCGCGCAGCGTGTCCGCGCGCGCCTGGCTGTAGGGGACCTCGGTGTCGATCGCCGCGCGCGCCACCGTCGGGGCGGCGGGCGCCTCGCGGCGCGACGCCGGAACGTAGGAGGGGAGCTGCCCGGCGTCGATGACGTCGCCCGACGAGAGCGTGAGCGCGAACTCGATGGCGTTCGAGAGCTCGCGGACGTTGCCGGGCCACGGGTAGGCCGTGAGGGCCGCCATGGCCGACTCGGAGAACGTCACGCCGTCGCGCCCCGCGCGCGCCGCGTGCCGCTCGAGCAGGCGGCGCGCGATCACCGGGATGTCCTCGAGGCGATCGCGCAGGGCGGGCAGATCGATGCGCAGCGGGGAGAGGCGGTAGTAGAGATCCTCGCGGAACTTGCCGTCGCGCATGGCGCGCTTGAAGTCCACGTTCGTCGCCGCGATGACGCGCACGTCGACGGTGTGGCTCTGCGTCGCGCCCACGGGGCGGACCTCGCCCTCCTGCAGGACGCGCAAGAGGCGCACCTGCGTCTGCGGCGGCATGTCGCCGATCTCGTCGAGGAAGAGCACGCCGCCGTCGGCCGCGTCGAACAGGCCCGTGTGGCGCGCGTGCGCGCCCGTGAAGGCGCCGCGCTCGTGGCCGAAGAGCTCGCTCTCGATGAGCGTGTCCGCGATGGCGCCGCAGTTGACGGCGATGAAGGGGCGATCGCGGCGCGCGCCGCCCGCGTGGAGGGCGCGCGCCACGAGCTCCTTGCCCGTGCCGCTCTCGCCCGTGATGAGCGTGGCCGACGAGGAGTTCGCGAAGTGCTCGATGAGCGCGCGCACGCGCTCGATGGCCGAGCTGACGCCCACGATGCGCGGACGCGCGTCACTGGCGCCCTGCGAGGCGCCGGCGCTCTTCGCGGCGCCCGCCCCCCCCGCGCCCGGCCGCGCCCTCGCCTTCTCCACCGCGTGCGCGACGCGCCGGAGCAGCCACTCCGGGTTCTCGATCGGCTTCTGCAGGAAATCGAAGGCGCCCGCGTGCAGCGCGGCGACGGCCATCTCCACGGTGGCGTTGCCCGTGATCATGATGGCCTCGGCGCCCGGCTGGACGCGGCGGAGGTGCGAGAGCAGGTCGAGGCCGCTCTTGCCCGGCAGCTGAACGTCGAGCAGCGCGACGTCGAGGTCGTCGCCCTCGAACGCGCGCATCGCCTCGTGCGCGTCCGCGTAGGAGCGCACGTCGAACGAGCGCCCGAGCATCTCCCGCCACGTCTCGAGCAGGAGCACGTCGTCGTCCACGACGGCGACGCGAGGCAGTCGACTACGCTGTGCCGGCATCTCCCGTCCCTTCACGTTGCGCTTCTTCGGCGCGCGGGAAGCTCAACTTGAACCGGAGCCCGCCGCCGGGCCCCGGGCCGGCCGAGGCGCGCCCGCCGCACAGATGCGCCGCCGCCCCCGCGAGCACGAGGCCCGCGTCGCCGCCGAACTCCCGCTCCGCGCCGCCCAGCAGCG
>DASZWW010000380.1:0-8042 GCA_035546175.1 Polyangia bacterium | reverse complement strand
AGCCGGCGCGGGCGCGGGAGCCGACGCGGTCTGCTTCCCGCCGGCGGCCGGCGTCCCGGGCCAGTCCGGCCTTCCCGACTGGTGGGCGGGGGCGGCGCCCTTCGACGATCCCAGGTGGAGCGGCTCCTTCGCGTTCGGCTTCCCGAACGCCACGCTGAGCGCGCTCGTCGACGACACGGCGACGCCCGCGGCGCTCGTCCTGCGCTGGCACGTCGCCTCCGATCCGGGGAGCGTCGCGCCGGGCGACGCCGTCTGGGTCGGCTTCCACAACACCACCACCGGCACGGCCACGGTCCTGCGGCTCACGCGCGTCGCGGCGGCGACCACGAGCGCCGGCATGGCGGGCGCGGCCCTGTCGGTCGCGGCGTTCCAGCGCACCGCCGCGCAGACGGCGTGGACGAGCGCCGACGTGCCGGCGCGGATCTCCGCGGACGCTCGCCTCGACGTCGGCTGCTCCGGCTCCGGGAGCTCGATCGTGTGCCCCACCTGGACGGTGCGCGCGCGCGTGCCGACGACCGCCGCGGCCGGCGGCATCGATCTCGATCAGTCGTTCCTGATGTGGTCGGAGGTCGACGTCCAGAACGGCACCGACGGGACGAGGACCACCGACAGCTGGCCGAGCGGCGCGGCCGCGGTCGATGCGGCGGGCGATCCGGCGTCGCTCCCCGAGCCGCAGGGCTGCGCGGCGCCCGTCTCGGCCGCCTGGCTCGCGGTGAGCACGGCCGGCACGTCCTGCGCGCCGGGGATCAAGCTGCAGCCGGCCGACATCTCCGTCACCAACCAGATCGGGCCCGGAGGCGCGATCATCGACGTCTCGGGGCTCAACACGTTCCACGTGCAGCCCCTCAACGAGACCCAGACGGCCTTGAGCCCGATGGCCGTCCAGGCGACGCTGCGCATCGCCGACTGGCACGCCAGCATCGGCGATTCGCCGCTCTGGCTGCCCATCCCGGACGCGACCTGCGCGGCGGCCACGGGCAGCGAGGGCGGCCCCGTGGCCGGCGGCGCGCGCTTCGATCTGACGTGCACCTGGACGCCCAACGCGGTCCAGCGGTGCAGCTACCGGCCGGACCTCTCGCCCGCCGGGTGCACCCCGGACACGACCGGACCCCTCTTCGCGCAGCAGGCGATCCTCGTCGAGCTCGCCGCGGCGGGGACGCCGGTCACCTTCTCGAGCGGGAGCGCGGCCACGACCTTCAGCTTCGCCTCGCACTGACGGACGCGCGAGCCGTTCGCGAGGAGCGCCTAGAGCGCGGGTGGGGGAGGCGGGCTCGCCGCCTTGTCCTGCTCGCGCACCTGCGTCTGCTCGACCTCTTCCATGTCGGCCTCCGCCAGCTCGACGATGATCTCGTCCATGTCGGCGAGCATCGTGTTCTCGTAGCTCGGGTCGCCCGCCGGCACCACGCCGCGCGGCGGGTTGCGGCGCTCGCCCACGCGGCGCTCGCGCGGGAAGATGCGGTGGTCGACCTTGCCGACGCGCTTGTCGGCGGTGCGGCGGTCGCGGCGCAGGGCCACGCGCAGGCCGTCCACGGACTCGGGCACGTCGTCCATGCGGGCGATGCGCGCGGCGCAGCCGTGGCACAGCGGCATGCTGCGGCCGTGCAGCTCGACGAGCTTGAGCTGGTCGCGGCGCTTCTCGAAGCAGACCGTGCACGTCGCGCCGCGGCCCACGGGGCGTGACTCGACCCAACGTTGGTAGCAACCCCAGCAGCGGCCACGCCGCAGCTCGATGACCTGGGCGCTGCAGGTTCCGCAGGCGACCGTTGCCCGTTCGACTTCCACGCTCATGGGATCGAGTAAAGACCGGCCCGGGCGCCAGGGCAAAAAAATGGCGCTTTTCGGCGTGCTATCTTTCGCCGCGCGCGTGGCGACCCCCGACCCCCTCGTGACGCTCGTGGGCGAGAGCCCGGCCATGACGGCGCTGCGCGCCACCTTGCGCAAGGTTGCCCCGCACAAGGCGACGGTGCTCGTGCGCGGGGAGTCGGGCACGGGCAAGGAGGTCGTCGCGCGGGCGCTGCACGCGCTCTCGCCCCGCGCGCGGGCCCCCTTCATCGCCGTCAATTGCGGGGCCATCCCGGCCGGGCTCATCGAGTCGGAGCTCTTCGGGCACACGAAGGGCGCCTTCACCGACGCCGTGCGGGACCGGACGGGCCTCGTCGAGCAGGCCGCGGGCGGGACGCTGTTCCTCGACGAGGTGGGCGAGCTGCCGCCGGCCTCGCAGGTCAAGCTCCTGCGCGTCCTCCAGGACGGCCACGTGCGGCGGCTGGGCGCCGACGCCGACGCCGTCATCGACGTGCGTGTCGTCGCCGCGACCTCGCGCCCGCTCGAGGCCGAGGTCGCCGCCGGACGGTTCCGCGAGGACCTGCTCTTCCGCCTCGACGTCCTGACCGTGCGCCTGCCCGCCCTGCGGGAGCGCGAGGGCGACGTCGCGCGCCTCGCCGCGCACTTCCTCGCGGCGGCGCGGGCGCGGCTCGGCCCCGCAGTCACCGCCCGCGGCTTCGCCCCCGAGGCGCTGCAGGCCCTCGAGGCCTACGCCTGGCCGGGCAACGTGCGCGAGCTCGAGAACACGGTCGAGCGCGCCGCCGTGCTGTGCGAGGCCGCCGCCGTCGACCTCGCGAGCCTGCCCGAGCGCTTCGCCGGCCAGCGCGCCGCGACGCCCGCCCCGGCCGTGACAGGCGACGCCGAGGATCTCTCGATCAAGCGCGCCGCCCGCCGCACCGAGGAGGCCCTCATCCGCCGGGCCCTCGAGCGCACGGGCGGCAACCGCACGCGCGCCGCCGAGCTCCTCGAGATCAGCCAGCGCGCGCTGCTCTACAAGATCAAGGAATACGGCATCTAGCCGCCGGTTTTGACCGGCCGTCGCCGTCCCTCTAGAATCCCCGCGGCGCCGACTTAGATTGGCGCCTCATTCATCATCTGATCTCATGGAGACGTTCGAGCCCGATGCTCCCATCTTCCTCGTCGGGTTCATGGCCACCGGGAAGACGACGGTGGGGCGCATCCTCGCGGCGCGGCTCGGGTGGAGGCTCGTGGACCTCGACGAGGTGATCGTGCGCGAGGCGGGCCAGTCGGTGCCGCGCATCTTCGAGACCGAGGGCGAGGCGGGGTTCCGCGCCCGCGAGGCCCGGGCGCTCGGCGAGGTGAGCCGCGAGCGGCGGGTCGTCGTCGCGACCGGCGGGGGCGCGGCGTGCCGCGAGGACAACCTGCGCGCGATGCTGGCGGCGGGGCGCGTCGTCGCGCTCGCCATCACGGCGGAGGAGGCGGTGCGGCGCGCGCGCGGAGGCGCGGGGCGGCCGCTGCTGTCGGGCCCGGATCCGGTGGCGGCCGCGACGGCGCTGCTGGCCGCGCGGGCGCCGTTCTACGCGCGGGCGCACCTCTCGGTGGACACCGTCGACCGGCTTCCGCAGGACGTCGCGCGCGACGTGCTGGCGTGGGTGCAGAAGGGAGCGGCGGCGTGAGCGTCACCACCACCGTCGGCGTGGAGCTGGGCGCGCGGCGCTACGACGTGCGCATCGGCGACATCGAGCCCGCCGAGGCCGCGGCCGCGCTCGCCGGCGCGCTCGGCGCCGTCACGGGCGCGGCGGTCCTCGTCGACGAGCAGGTGGGCGCGCGCTCGCCGCGCGTCGCGCCGCTCGTCGAGGCGCTGTCGAAGCGCCTGCCCAACGTCAAGCGCTTCGACCTGCGCGCGGGCGAGGCGAGCAAGACGCTCGCGGAGATCGAGCGGACGGCCGAGTGGCTGGCCGACAGCGGCTACGATCGGCGCGGCGCCGTCATCGGCGTGGGCGGCGGCGCGGCCACCGACCACGCCGGCTTCGCCGCGGCCGTGTACCTGCGGGGCGTGAAGCTCGCGCTCGTGCCCACGACGCTGCTCGCGATGGTCGACGCGTCCGTGGGCGGGAAGACGGCCGTCGATCTGCGCGCGGGCAAGAACCTCGTGGGCGCCTTCCACCAGCCCGCGGCCGTCGTCGCCGACCTGGGGTTCCTGGGCACGCTGCCGGCGCGCGAGCTCCGCGCCGGACTCGCCGAGGTCGTCAAGTGCGGCTTCATCGCCGACGCCGAGCTGCTGGAGATCCTCGAGCGGCTCCCCGCGGCGCCCGACGCGAAGCTGCCGGCCGCCGTGGCCGCCGACCTCGTCGCGCGCGCCGTGCGCGTCAAGGCGGAGGTCGTGGCCGAGGACGAGACCGAGAGCGGGCGCCGGGCCATCCTCAACTTCGGCCACACCGTCGGCCACGCCCTCGAGGCGGCCTCGAGCTACGGCCTGCTGCACGGCGAGGCCGTGGGGCTCGGGATGCTGGCCGCGCTGTCGCTCGGCGAGGCGCGCGGGCTCGGCACGCCGGCGCTCACGGCGCGCGCGAGGGCGCTGCTCGCGCGCCTGGGCCTGCCCGTGGACCTCGCGCCGCGGCTCTCCGCGGAGGTCCTCGCGCGCGTCACCGTCGACAAGAAGCGCCGCGGCGGCGCCATCCGCTTCGTGTTCGTGCCCGCGGCGGGCGAGACCAAGCTCGTCGACGTCTCGCCCGACGAGATCGCGGCCCACTTCCTGCCGCAAGGACGGGGGAGCGGCGCGCGGCCGCGCGCTTGACACGCGGAATGCCGAGCGAGTACACACCGGAGGCAACCTGACCATGGGCACCATGTTTCGCGAGAACATCCAGAGGCTGATCGACAAGCTCGACGGCGGCATCGCGGGCGTGCTCATGGGCTTCGACGGCATCGCCGTCGACTCGTACGCCAGGAGCGGCTTCGGCGACTCCCTGCCCGACATCCAGACGCTGGCCGCCGAGTTCGCGCACCTCGTCTCGCAGGCGCGCCGCACCGTGCAGTCGCTCGACGCCGGCGCGCTCGCCGAGGTCACGATCCGCACCGACACGGTGACGCTCGTGATCTCCGTGCTCACCCAGGAGTACTTCCTCGCCTGCGCGATGCTGCCCACGGCGATCGTCGGCAAGGCGCGCTACCTCGTCAAGGTGGCGGCCCCGCAGCTGCGTCAAGATCTCCAGAGCTGACCTCCAGAGCTCCTCGACAAAGGACCATCCGCGAATGAACGGGAAGAAGAAGGGCAAGGCGCTCGCCGTGGCCGCGCCTCCGAAGACCGCCAAGGCCAAGGGGGCGAGCGAGCTCGAGCTCGTGCGCGAGCTCGCCGAGATCATCGGCGAGTACGGGCTCTCGGAGGTGGAGATCGATCCGTCGGGCCGCGTGCGCGTGCGCCGCGAGCTCGGGGGCGGCGCCGTCGTCGCCGCGCCGGTCGGCTCCGCGCCGTCGCCCATCTCGCTCGCGCCGGCCCCGCCGGTCGAGGCCGCCGCCGAGGCGGGCACCTTCGTCACCTCGCCGTTCGTCGGCACGTTCTACCGCGCGCCCTCGCCCGAGGCGCCGGCCTTCGTCGACGTGGGCGCCCCCGTGCGCAAGGGCCAGGTGGTGTGCATCGTCGAGGCCATGAAGCTCATGAACGAGATCGAGTCCGAGGCCGACGGCAAGATCGCCGAGATCCTCGTCAAGAACGGCGAGCACGTCGAGTACGGCCAGAAGCTCTTCCGCGTCGCCTAGCGTCTGCCATGCTGCTGACCCGAGCGCAGCGCGGCTTCGCCGCGCGGAGCGAGCACCGGAGGGTTGGCGAACCCTCCCCAAGCGCCCATGTATAAGAAGGTCCTGATAGCGAACCGCGGCGAGATCGCGCTGCGCGTGATCCGCGCCTGCCGCGAGCTCGGCATCAAGTCGGTGGCCGTCCACTCGACGGCCGACGCGGACGCGCTGCACGTCCGCTTCGCCGACGAGAAGGTCTGCATCGGTCCCGCCTCGGCGCGCGCCAGCTACCTCAACATCCCGGCCATCATCAGCGCCGCCGAGGTCACGCGCGCCGACGCCGTCCACCCGGGGTACGGCTTCCTCGCCGAGAACGCGGGCTTCGCCGAGGTCGTCCAGCAGTGCGGCCTCAAGTGGATCGGCCCGCAGCCCGAGGTCATGAAGCTCATGGGCGACAAGGTCTCGGCGCGCCAGGCCATGACCGCCGCGGGCGTGCCCATCCTGCCCGGCACCGGCGTCATCGAGACCGACCGCGACGCCGAGGAGGCCGTCGAGCGCATCGGCTTCCCCATCATCATCAAGGCCTCGGCGGGCGGCGGCGGCCGCGGCATGAAGATCGTCGAGAGCCGCGACCGGCTGTCGGCGCAGCTCGCGGCGGCGCGCTCCGAGGCGCAGGCCGGCTTCAACAACCCGAACGTCTACCTCGAGCGCTACGTGGGCAAGCCCCGCCACGTCGAGGTGCAGGTGCTGGGCGACGGCTCGCGCGCCATCGCCCTCGGCGAGCGCGAGTGCTCGATCCAGCGGCGCCACCAGAAGCTCGTCGAGGAGGCCCCGTCGGTCGCGCTCGACGACGAGCGGCGCGGCAAGCTGCTCGGCATCGCCCGCAAGGCGACGCAGTCGATCGGCTACAAGACCGTCGGCACGCTCGAGTTCCTCCTCGACGAGGACAAGAGCTTCTACTTCATGGAGATGAACACGCGCATCCAGGTCGAGCACACCGTGACCGAGGAGGTCTTCGGCGTCGATCTCGTGCGCGAGCAGATGAAGCTGGCCGCCGGCGAGTCGCTCAAGCTCAACGCGGACATCCGGCCGCGCGGCCACGCCATCGAGCTGCGCATCAACGCCGAGGATCCCGTGACCTTCGCGCCGTCCCCCGGCCGCATCACGGCCCTCAACCTGCCGGGCGGCCTCGGCGTCCGCGTCGACACCCACATCTACAGCGGCTACGTCGTGCCGAGCCACTACGACTCGCTGCTCGCCAAGCTCATCGTCCGGGCCGAGAACCGCCCCGCCTGCCTGGCGCGCCTGCGCCGCGCCCTCGCGGAGTTCGTCGTCGAGGGCTGCAAGACCAACCTCGACTTCCACCGCCGCCTGCTCGCCAACGCCGACTACGTCGCCGGCAAGATGGACACGCACCTCACCGAGCGCATGTAACGACGGCCTCGATTTGCGCGGCGGCATTTTCTGCGCCGCGCGGGCGTGTTGCGCTTTACACGATCGAAGATCGCGGTAAAACTGCGACGCCGGTGGCGACGAACAAGGAGAAGGCGCTCGCAGCCGCCCAGAAGTTCTTGGAGCGCGGGCAGCCGGACCGCGCGCTCGAGGAGTTCGCGCGCGTCGTCCAGGAGGAGCCGCGCGACACGCGCACCTGGCTCAAGATGGCCGAGATCTACGCGCGCCGCGGGGAGAACGCCCTGGCGCGCGACATCTACCTGCGCACGGGCGAGCTCTACGTCGAGCAAGGCGCGCTCGCCAAGGCCGTCGCCGTCTACAAGAACGCGCTCAAGCTCGTGCCGGGGCACGCCGAGGGCCACCTGCGCCTCGGCGCGATCCTCGAGCAGCTCGGCCAGCTCGCCGAGGCGCTGCAGCAGTTCGGGCTCGCGGCGGCAGCCTTCCAGGAGGCGGGGCAGGGCGCCGCCGCGCTGCCGGCGCTGCGCCGGATCGTCGCGCTCGCGCCCGAGCGCGTCGTGGCGCGCGTCCAGCTCGCCGAGTCGGCCTCGCAGGCGGGCGAGACCGACGAGGCCATCCGCGAGTTCAAGCGCGCCGCCGAGTTCCTCAAGACGCAGGGCCGCGCCGACGAGTACGTGCGCGTCGCCGAGCGCCTCATCTTCCACGAGCCGCACAACTTCCCCGTGGCCCGCGAGCTCGCGGCCGTCTACATCGCGCGCAAGAACCCGCGGCTCGCGCTGGCGAAGGTGCAGCCGGCCGCCAAAGCGGCGCCGCGCGATCCGCAGAACATCCAGCTCGTCGCGCTCGCGCTCGAGCAGCTCGACCCGCCGAAGGCCCTCTCGATCTGGCGGGAGCTCGCCGAGCTGCACGACGGGACGGGGCGCTCGGGCGAGCGCGACGCCGCCCTGCGCGCGGCGCTGGCCATCGATCCCGACGACGCGGAGTCGCGGGCGCTCGCGAAGCGCTGGGGCGTGCGCGTCGCGGGCCTCCCGGCCGCGTCGTCCTCGCACCTCGTGCCCATGAGCCTCGTGCCGGCCACGCTCGCGCCGGAGGCGCCGGCGTCCGGCGCCCACGTC
>DASZWW010000379.1:0-9413 GCA_035546175.1 Polyangia bacterium | reverse complement strand
GCCGCCAGCACGGCGCGCGCCTGGCGCTGGGCGCGCACGACGCCGTAGCCGCCTCCCGCGACCAGCGTCGCGGCGATCGACAGCTCGGCGAGGATGAGCCCCGGGAGACGCACGGGCGGCATTTTACCGCAGGAAACAGGGCGCTTCCCCTTCCCCGGGCCTCCGGCTTCCGGAGGCCGATGGGCGGCTCGACATCCGGCGCGAAAGGATTACGGTAGGTTTCACGCCCATGTCGACGTCTCCCGCGTTCGTCTGCTCCATGTGCCGCAAGCCCCTCGCCGTCGGAGCCAAGGTCATCAAGTGCTCGGTGAGCACGTGCAACACCGGCCGCGTGCGCCTGGTCTTCTGCTCGCCCTCTTGCTGGGACAGTCACCTGCCGAACGCGCGACACCGCAGCGCCTATTTCGTCGAGGAGATCGCGCGCCGCGAGTGAGCGCCCGCTATCGCGTGGCCACGGCGCGCGCCAGGGCCCGCTCGAGCGTCGACTTGAGGGTGAACCCCACGAAGCTGTCGCGGACCGTCCCGTCCTTCCCGATGACGACGAGGGTCGGGAGCGCCCTGACCTTGTAGCTCGCGCCGAGCGCGCCGTCGTCGGCGACGATGGGGTACGGGATGGGGTGCTCGACGAGGAAGTCGCGCAGCATCTGCGGGTCGATGTCCTCGGAGTCGACCCCGACGAACGAGACGCCCTTGCCGGCCCACTCGCGGTGCAGCTCGTCGAGCACGGGCATCATCTGGCGGCAAGGGGGGCAATAGGTCGCCCAGAAGTCGAGCACGACCGCCTGGCCCTTCATGGACCCGAGCGCCACCGTGCCCGGCTGGCCGTCGACGCGCGCGACGGCGAAGTCGGGCGCCTGCGCGCCGCGACGGACGGGCATGAGCGCGTCGAGGTGACGGGCCGACCAGACGGCGCTGCCTGCCAGGCCCACCGAGGCCACGCCGAGGACGGCGAGGCCCGCGAGCACGGCCGAGCGCAGGGGCCGGACCCCGTCGGGCTCGGACGTGGCGCCCGTCCGGGCGCGCGCCACGGCGACGGCGCGCGCCAGCGCGGGCACCGCGAAGACGGCGGGGACGAGCCGGGCGACGAGGAGCGGCGCCGTCTGGGCCCCGGTCACGGCCTCGATGGCGCGGAAGGCGGCGCTCGCCGCGAAGTACGGGGCGTAGCAGGCCCCCGCGAGCTCGAGATCGCGCGACGAGTCGCGCCGCGCGCCCGCGAGGGCCGTGACGACGACGGCCGCAGGCAGCACGAACCACGCCGCGCCGACCAGCTCGTTCGCGACGACCGAGACGACGCGCAGGACGGCGTCGAGCGAGAGCGCCGAGAGGCCGAGCAGCGCCTCGAGGAGCGACGGGAACCGGAAGGCCACCGTCCCGAGCGCCACGAGCCGGAGCGCGTCGTTGAGGCCCCCGCCCTCGCGATCGACGCGCGCGAGCCCGTCGCGCGGCGCGAGCAGGAGCTGGCCGATGCGGCCGGGCAAACCGAGGAGCGGCGTCGTGGGCACGGGCTTACCGGTTCCGCTCGTAGATGAGGGCCAGGCCCTGCAGCGTCAGCATGTCGTCGCACTCCTCGATCGTGCGCGTCTCCTTGGCGATGAGCGCCGCGAGCCCGCCCGTGCCGACGACGCGCGGCGAGAAGTCGACCTCGGCCTTGATGCGCCCCACGATGGCGTCGACGAGCCCGGCGTAGCCGAAGACCAGGCCCGCCTGGATGCTGGCCACGGTGTTGCGCCCCACCGCGGTCTTGGGACGCACGAGCTCGACGCGCGGGAGCTTGGCGGTCGCCGAGAAGAGCGCGTCCGCCGAGACGGTGATGCCGGGCGCGATGACGCCGCCCGCGTACTCGCCGCGCGCCGTGACGACGTCGAAGGTCGTCGCCGTGCCGAAGTCGACGACGATCGCGCCGCCGGGCCAGCGCTTGTGCGCGGCGACGGCGTTGACGATGCGGTCGGCGCCCACCTCGCGCGGGTTCTCGTAGAGGATGGGCATGCCCGTCTTGGTGCCGGGGCCGACGACGAGCGGCTCGACGTGGAGGTGCTTGCGGCAGAGCTGCTCGATGGGGAACAGCACGGCCGGCACGACGGACGACACGGCGACGGCCTCGACGGCGCGCAGCTCGACGCCCGCGAGCCGGAAGAGCTCGGCGAGGAGCGCCGCGTACTCGTCGCCCGTGCGCGCCGCGCGCGTCTCGAGCCGCCAGTCGGCGACGAGCCTCGGCTCACCCGGGCGCTGGCCGCCCTCGGCCGCCGGAGGGAGCGTGGAGGGCCGGGGAGCCCTTGGAGGGTTCCCGTCCAGCTCGAACAGGCCGAGGGCGAGGTTGGTGTTTCCGATGTCGATGGCGAGCAGCATGCCGGGCCTCATAGGCTAACATGGCCGGCGATGGCTTCCGGTCCCGCATCCGGCGTCGTGGCCCGAAAGAGAGGCCCCCTCCTCACGCTGGGGCTGCTCACGGCCTTCGCGCTCTGCGTGTTCGTGGCGTTCTGGCTGCTCGACTGCTTCGTGCTCGACGCGGCGCACGCCCGCGGCAACCCGCTCCTCCAGCTCCTCGACTACGACGTCGAGACGATGCAGAACGCGCTCGGGAGCCTGGCGCAGGTCATCGCCGCCGTGCTCGGCATCGCCATCACGGTCGTCTCCATCGTCGTGCAGCTCGCGGCCAACCGCTACACGTCGCGCGTCACGGACATGTTCTTCCGCGACAAGACCAACCTCTTCGTCATGGGGTTCTTCGTCGTCGCCTGCATCGAGGCGCTGTGGGTGAGCTTCGGCGTCGGCAAGGAGTTCGTGCCGCGCGGGACGATCACCGTCGCGCTCGCCATGGCCACGGCCAGCCTCCTGCTGCTCGTGCCCTACTTCGCCTACGTCTTCGACTTCCTCGATCCCGAGAAGGTCATCGCCCGCCTCGGCAAGCAGACCCTGGAGAGCGCGGCGCCGCGCAAGCGCCCCGCGCCGGCCGACGCGAGCGCCGCCTCGCTCGAGCCGCGCCAGATGCGCGCCGTGAGCGGGCTCGAGCAGCTCGCGGGCATCGCCATGAACGCGCTCGCGCAGAAGGAGAAGACGATCGCGACGGACGCGACGGTCGCGCTGCGCACGGTGCTGGTCGACTACCTCCCCGAGAAGCAGGGGCTGCCGGCGGCCTGGTTCGGCCTCGGGCGCGCGCTGCGCGGGCACCCGGACTTCGTGGCCATGGCGCCCGAGTCGCTCGACGAGCTGGCGCACGACCGCACGTGGCTCGAGTGGATGGGCCTGCGACAGATCCGCGAGGTCTTCGGCGAGGCGCTCAAGACGCTGCCCGAGATGACCCACGTCGTGGCCATCGACACGCGCTACGTCGGCGAGGCCGCCGTCGACGCGCGCGACCGCCCGGTCCTCGCGCTCACCATCAAGTTCATGAACACGTACCTGCGCGCGTCGCTGAACGCGCGCGACGTGCGCACCTGCTACAACGTCCTTCACCAGTACCGCCAGCTCGCCGAGGCGATGCTGCGCGCGCCGGCGACGCCGCCGGACGAGGCGTGGCTCACGGCGGCGCTCGAGGAGATCGCGGGGCACTTCAAGTACTACGCGCAGCTCGCGCACGGCCAGGGGCTCGGCTTCGTCACGGAGACGGCGGCGTACGACCTCTGCACGCTGTGCGAGGTCGCGAGCGAGCTCGTGGCGCCGTCGCACGATCGCCTGCTCGCGATCTTCCTCGAGATCGACAAGGAGGCCGAGACGACGGCCGAGGAGAAGGCGCTGCGCGGCGTGCGCAAGGCGCAGGCGAAGCTCGCCACCTTCTACCTGCAGCGCGGCGAGGCGGCGTACGCGCGCGCGATCTACGAGGACATGGCGCAGGAGACGCCCGAGCGCCTGCGCTCGATCCGTGACGAGCTGCTGGCCATCACGTCGAAGCACTTCTGGGAGATCATCGACCGCGGCACGAACTTCGACTACATCGACGACGCGCGGAAGGAGAAGCTGCGCGAGTTCTTCGCGCAGTTCGAGTCGCTCGCCAAGCTGCCGCCGGCGCGGCAGCGCACGGGCACGGGCCCGTACCGCCTCACGGGGCCCTGATGCCGCGGCCGCGGGTCGGCGCGGGCGGCGGCTTCCCGGCGCTCGCCTACGTGCTGCGCAAGGGGCGCGAGGCGGGCGGGCTCGTGGCGCTCTACCGCCGGCTCGCCTCGCGCAACGCGTGCAAGACGTGCGCGCTCGGCATGGGCGGCCAGCAGGGCGGCATGACGAACGAGGCGGGGCACTTCCCCGAGGTCTGCAAGAAGTCGGTCCAGGCCCAGGCGGCCGACATGCACGCGGTCGTCGACGAGGCGTTCCTGGCGCGCACGCCCCTCGCGGCGATGGAGGCGATGTCGTCGCGGCAGCTCGAGGCGTGTGGCCGCCTCGCGTTCCCGCTCGCCGCCGAGCGCGGCGCCACGCACTTCCGCCGCGTCGGCTGGGACGAGCTCTTCGCGCGCGCGGGCGCGGCCTTCGGCGCGGCGCGGCCCGACGACACCTTCTTCTACTCGTCGGGCCGCTCGTCGAACGAGGCGGGCTTCCTCATGCAGCTCGTCGCGCGCGCCTACGGCACGAGCAACGTCAACAACTGCTCGTACTACTGCCACGCCGCCTCGGGCGTCGCGCTCTCGAGGATCTACGGCTCGGGCACGTCCTCGCTCTCGCTCGACGATCTCGAGGGCGCCGACCTCGTCCTCCTCGCGGGCTGCAACCCGGCCTCGAACCACCCGCGCCTCATGACGCAGCGCCTGCGCCGGCGCGGCGGCCGCATCCTCGTCGTCAACCCGCTGCGCGAGCTCGGCCTCGTGCGCTTCCGCGTCCCCTCCGATCCCTGGAGCCTCCTCTTCGGCACGCGCATCGCGGACCTCTACCTGCAGCCGCACGCCGGCGCCGACGTCGCGCTCTTCAAGGCGCTCCTCAAGGGAGTCGTCGAGGCGGGCGGCGTCGACCGCCGCTTCGTGGCCGCCCACACGACCGGCTTCGACGACGTGCGCGCCGACCTCGACGCCGCGTCCTGGGACGACCTCTCGCGCGCCTCGGGCGTCTCGCGCGCCGACCTCGACGCCGCCGTCGAGCTGCTCCTGGGCGCGCGCCGCGGGATCTTCATGTGGGCGATGGGCCTCACGCACCACGCCTCGGGCACCGACGCGATCCTCGCCCTCGGCAACCTGGCCCTCGCGCGCGGCTGGCTCGGCCGCCCCGGCGCCGGCCTGCTGCCCATCCGCGGCCACTCCAACGTGCAAGGCCTCGGCACCGTCGGCGTCACCCCCGCGCTCAAGGACTCCTTCGCCCGCCGCCTCCACGAGATCTATGGCGTCCCGCCCCTGGCCGCGCCCGGCCTCGACACCTACGCCGCGATGGAGGCCGCCCACGCCGGCCGCATCCGCGCCGCCTTGCTCCTGGGCGGGAACCTCTGGGGCAGCAACCCCGACGGCGACTGGGCGCGCGCCGCCCTCGACCGCGTCGGGACCATCGTGCACCTCTCGACGAAGCTCAACCAGGGACACGTCCACGGCCGCGGTGGCGAGACCCTCATCGCCCCTGTCCTGGCCCGCGACGAGGAGCCCCAAGCGACGACCCAGGAGTCGATGTTCAACTTCGTCCGCCTCTCCGACGGCGGCCGCCCCGCCCGCGTCCTCGAGCGCCGCGGCGGCTCGGGGGACTCGGGCGTCGACGTCAAGAGCGAGGTCGAGATCCTCGCCGCGCTCGCCGAGCGCATCCTGCCGCCCGGCCGCTTCGACTGGTCCTCGCTCCGCTCCCACCGCGCGCTCCGCGCCCGCATGGCCGAGATCGTCCCCGGCCTGGACGGCCTCGCCGGCATCGACCCCCGCGACGGCCAGGCCGCCCGCGAGTTCACGATCCCCGGCCGCGTCCTGCACACGCCCCGCTTCTCGACGCCCACCGGCCGCGCCGCCTTCCACGTCCCCGGCGCGCCGACCGAGCCCCTCGCCCCCGACGAGCTGATGCTCGTGACCCTCCGCTCCGAGGGCCAGTTCAACACCGTGGTCTACGAGGACGAGGACCTCTACCGCGGCAACACGCGCCGCGACGTCGTCATGATCTCCGCCGAGGACGCCGCCCGCCTCGGCGCGAACGAAGGCGACCTCGTGCAGGTCGAGACCTCCGCCGGCCGCATGGAGGTGACCGTCGCCCTCGCCCCCATCCGCGCCGGCAACATCGCGATGTACTACCCCGAGGCCAACGTCCTCGTCCCGCGCCGCCTCGACCCGCAGTCGAAGACGCCCGCGTTCAAGAGCGTCCCGGCGCGCGTGCGCCTCGCCGGCAAGCGCGCGCGAGGCCTCGACGCGCGCGGCTCCGCCGCGGGCCGGTCCGGCTAGAACTCGATCTGCGCGCCGATCTCCACGACCCGGTTCGCCGGGACGGCGAAGAACTCCGTCGCCGACCGCGCGTTGCGCGAGAGGAAGCGGAACAGCGCGCGCCGCCAGTTCGCGAAGCCCTTGGTCGGCTTGGTGGGCGTCACGATGGTCTCGCGGCCGACGTAGAAGCTCGTGTTCTGCAGGTCGAGGTCGAGCCCCTTCTTCTTGCACGCCTTGAGGATCTCCATGGCGTCGGGGCTCTGCATGAAGCCGTAGTGGGCGTTGACGCCCCAGAAGCCGAGGCCGAACTCCTTCAGGTGCACGATGTCGTCGGGCTCGACCTCGGGGACGTTGTCGGTGACGATCGACATCAGCACGACCTGCTTGTGGATCGACTTGTTGTGCTTGAAGTGGCGCAGCAGCACGCTCGGGGTGCCGCGGCGGATCGACGTCAGGAACACGGCGGTGCCGTCGACGCGATGGGGGTTGTAGACCTCGAGGTCGTCGAGGAAGGTCTCGAGGGGCAGCGAATCGGCGTCGAGGCGCGCGGCCAGGCGCGCGCGGCCGGTCTTCCACGTCACCATGACGGTGAAGACCGCGGTGGCGACGAGGAGGGGGAACCAGCCGCCGTTGAGGATCTTCGCGGAGCAGGCCAGGAAGAACGAGAGGTCGAAGGCGAGGAGCAGCGCGCAGAGCACGTCGGCCTTGGCGTGGCTCCAGCCCCACTCGCGGCGGGCGTGGACGGCGAAGAGGATCGAGGTGATGCCCATCGTGCCGGTCACCGCGATGCCGTAGGCGGCGGCGAGGGCGCTCGACTCCTTGAAGCCGATCACCAGGACCACGCAGGCGGCCATGAGCAGCCAGTTCACCTCGGGGATGTAGATCTGGCCCTCGGTGCGCGCGGAGGTGTGGACCACGGTGACCCGCGGGAGGTAACCGAGCTGCACCGCCTGGCGCGTCAGCGAGAAGACGCCCGAGATGAGCGCCTGCGAGGCGACGACCGTCGCGGCCGTGGCGAGCGCCACCATCGGGATGAGGAGCGACGGCGGCACGAGCGCGTAGAAGGGGTTGTCGGCGGCCGCGGGGCGCGCGAGCAGGAGCGCGCCCTGGCCGAAGTAGTTGATGAGCAGCGCGGGGAAGACGCACGCGAACCAGGCGCGGCGGATGGCGGGCGTGCCGAAGTGACCCATGTCGGCGTAGAGCGCCTCGCCGCCCGTGACGCAGAGGACGACCGAGCCCAGCACGAGGAAGCCGTGCCAGCCGTGCGCAGCGAAGAAGCGCAGCCCGTGGATGGGGTTCAGCGCCGCGAGGATCGCCGGGGCGCGCATGATCCAGGGCGCGCCGGCCGCCGCGATGGCCACGAACCACACGAGCGTCACGGGCGCGAAGACGGCGGCGATACGGCTCGTGCCGCCCTTCTGCGCCCAGAACAGCGCCACGAGGATCACGCAGGTGAGCGGCACGACGAACGAGTGGAAGGTCGACGTCGCGACCTCGAGGCCCTCGACCGCCGAGAGCACGGAGATGGCCGGCGTGATGACGCCGTCGCCGTAGAGCAACGCGGCGCCGAAGAGGCCGAGCAGCACGAGGCGCGCCGTCCACTTGCCCCCCGGCGCCGTCTTGCGCCGCGCGACCAGCGCCATGAGCGCGAGCACGCCGCCCTCGCCCTCGTTGTCGGCGCGCATGACGAACCACAGGTACTTGACCGCGACGACGAACGTCAGCGACCAGAAGATCAGCGACGTCACGCCGAGGACGTTGGCCATCGACGGCGCCACCCCGTGGGGCTCGGTGACGCACTCCTTGACCGCGTAGAGCGGCGACGTGCCGATGTCGCCGTAGACGATGCCCAGCGCGCCGAAGGCGAGCTTTCCGATCGAGGCCGCCGGCTGCGCGTGGGCGTGCGAGCCCGTGGGGCGCGCGGGGGCCACCACCACCCCCGCGCCGGCCGTGGCGGCCGCCGTCTGCACCGTCACGCCGCCTTCGCCCAGCCCCCCCATCAGGAGAGGCCTCCGTGCGCTCGGACCGAGAGAGCTGGCGTGGACATCGGTGCTTCGCCGGGAGACTGCTCCGACGAATCCAGGCCAGCTTAGGGACCAAATATTGCGGCCATGTTTCCAGTCGTATGGGGTTTCGTTAACACGACGGAAGTCCGCGTAAGCCACCGGCACTTTCGCGAGCCGCCGCGCGCCGGTGGGGCCGCTTGACGCGACCGCGGCGGCGCCTTCACCATGCTGGGCCATGCGCATGAAAACCTTCACCCTGGTGGCGTCGCTCTCGACCGCGCTCGTGGCGGGCTGCGGCGGAGGTCTCAAGTACCGCATCGACGACGGCGCCCTCGACGCCGTGCCCTCGGGCGACCGGCAGGGCGTCTTCGCCGCCCAGAACGAGCTCGAGGTCGCCAAGAGCGAGGAGCGCACCGCCCAGAGCCAGCTCGACGGCTGGGACCGGGACCGCGACATCGCCAAGACCGAGAAGGAGCAGGCGAGCCTCGAGGTCGAGAAGGCCGCCGCCGAGCAGGAGGCCGCGAACGCCTCGCACAACGAGAACCAGGCGAACGCGGCGCGCCACAACAAGGACGTGGCCGACTTCGGCGTCAAGGTCGCCGAGCAGAAGCTCTCGTGGCTCGACGACAAGAAGGAGTGGCTGAAGGCCGCCCGCAAGGCCGCGGAGGCGCACGTCGCCGCCGCGCAGGCGAAGGTCGAGTACGAGAAGGCGAAGTGCGCTCAGCAAAAGGGCATCAAGCCCGACGGCGACTTCTCGGTGTCCAACTTCGAGAGCCAGTGGAAGGACAAGAACGGCGACTGGGAGGACGCGAAGAAGGACGCCGCCTCCGAGGAGAAGGACGCCAAGAGCTCCGAGAAGAAGTGGCAGGACCTGCAGCAGCAGAAGCAGAAGATGAGCGGCTGACGCGCCCCTAGGCGACCCCTGGACGCCGGCGACAAGCGCCGGCGGTTGGCTTACAATGTTGACCGAATGTCGGTCGGTCGCGCGCGCCGTCTCGGAAGAGCGTGGGCGCTCTTTGCAGCGTCTGTGCTCGTCGTCGGGTGCGGCTCCTCGCTTGGGCCGACGAAGGACGGCGGGAGTGGCGGGCATGCCGGCGCGGCCTCA
>DASZWW010000378.1:0-9810 GCA_035546175.1 Polyangia bacterium | reverse complement strand
CGACACCGGTGGCGCCAGCGCGCGGCCGCGTCTCATAAGCGCGGCTCGGTGAGGGCAGCACTCACCGCCGGTACCCGAGCTTCGTCCAATGGGAGGGCCGCGGTCCTACAAACCGCAGACGGGGGTTCGATTCCCTCAGCTCGGACGGCGGCGGCGCGCGGGACCAAGGCGCGCAGCCCGCGACGCCCTCGCGTCGAATGCAGTCGTGAGCATCTGGAGAGGCTGCCCGGCTGTCGACCGGGTGAGGCGGGTTCGATTCCCGTCGACTGCGCAAACGAACCGCCGGGGTAGCCCAACGGAAGAGGCGGCGCGTTCAGACCGCGCCCAGTGAGAGTTCGAATCCCTCCCCCGGCACGACGACGAACACCCTAGGAGAAAGGAGGACGACATGAACGCCGTATTGTTTCTCGACGTCGATTGGCAGCCGATGCGCGTCGACGCCTGGACGCGGGCCATCACGGACCTGTTCCTGGGGAAGGTCGAGGTGATCGCGTACAGCCGCGACCGCACGATCAAGGGCGTCGACCGCGAGTACCCGATGCCGGCCGTCGTGCGCGTCCTCAGACGCTTCCGGCGCGACCGGGCGGTGATCAAGTTCTCGCGCATCAACATCTACACGCGAGCTCGCTTCACCTGCCAGTACTGCGGCGAGCGCTTCCTCGCCGAGGACCTGACGTTCGACCACGTCGTGCCCAGGTCCGCGGGCGGGCGCACGTCGTGGGACAACATCGTGACGGCCTGCGTGCCCTGCAACTCGAGCAAGGCGAACCGCACGCCGCGCGCAGCCGGCATGACGCTGCTCCGCCGCCCCGCGAAGCCGCGCTTCCTGCCCGTCGTGACCGTCCGCCTGGACGGCCGCGACGTCCCGGCCGAGTGGCGCCCGTACTGGAGCGCGACGCTCGACGGCTGAACGCGGCCCGTCGCTGCCGCCGGCGAGCCGGGTTCGGTCCCCGAGGCTCGATTGGACGAGCGCCGCCCTCCGAAGGCGGAGGCCGCCGGTTCGAATCCGGCCGGGGACACGGCTCCGAAGCTCGATGGATGGGCGCTCGTTTCCTAAACGAGAGGGCGCGGGTTCGACTCCCGCCGGAGCCACCGCTCGCGACTGGAGACGCCGCCGCGCCGTCGGCCGTCTCCCACTTCGCAACCCAGACGGCCCGGGAGACGTCTCGGCGCCGCTCCTCACACCTCGTAGTCGGGCGCCTTCACGCGGCCGAAGCTGATGCGATCCCAGACGCGCTCGTGCAGGTAGTAGATGAGCAGCTTCGTGAGCGTGTCGGCGAGGCCGATCTTGATGGCGAAGTCGGGCTTGCCCGTCAGCGCGAGCGCGACGCAGGTGGTGATGATGCCCGCGAGGATGCGCCACGAGATGGACTTCGCGATGCTCCGCTTGTGGGTTTCGAGCCCTCGCGTCATCAGACGGGCCCCACGCGCCGCGCGATCTCGTTGAACACGGCGTTCGTCGCGTAGCGCTCGCCGCCGTCGGGGAGGATCACGACGATGCGCTTGCCGGCCATCCCCGGGCGGCGCGCGACCGTGAGCGCGGCGTGCAGGGCCGCGCCGCTCGACATGCCGGCCGCCAGGCCCTCGCGGCTCGCGAGGAGGAGCTGCGCGCGCACGGCCTGCTCCTCGGTCACGGCGACGATCTCGTCGATGATCGCGCGGTTGAGGATCTCGGGGACGAACCCCGCGCCGAGGCCCGGCAGGTGGTGCCCGCCCGCGGCGCGGCCCGAGAGCACGGCGGCGCTCGCCGGCTCGACGGCGACGATCGTGCAGCCCGGGCGCCGCTGCTTGAGCACCTCGCCCACGCCCGTGATCGTGCCGCCCGTGCCGACGCCCGAGACGAACACGTCGACCTCCCCGCCCGTGTCGGCCCAGATCTCCTCGGCGGTCGTGCGCCGGTGCACCTCGGGGTTCGCCGGGTTGCGGAACTGCTGCAGCATGACGGCGCCCGGCGTCGCCGCGACGATCTCCTCCGCCTTCTTCACCGCCTCCTTCATCAAGGAGCCGGGCGTGAAGACGATCTTCGCGCCGAGCATGCGCAGGAACGCCACGCGCTCCTGCGAGATGTGCTCGGGCATCGTGAGCGTGAGGCCGTAGCCCTTGGCCGCCGCGACGAACGCGAGCGCGATGCCCGTGTTGCCGCTGGTCGGCTCGACGAGCATGGCCCCCGGCTCGAGCAGGCCGCGCCTCTCGGCGTCGTCGACGAGCGCGGCGCCCACGCGGTCCTTGACGCTGCCGCACGGGTTGCGCGACTCCATCTTGACGAGGATGCGCGCGCCGTGGGTCTCGAGGCGGCGCAGCTCGACGAGCGGCGTCCGCCCGACGGATTGGACGACGTCCGGGAAGAGCATGCCCTCTCTTAACACGATTCAGCGGCGAGGACGGGAGCGCGAGGCGGTCGGCTCGGGGGGCGTCCCCGCCGCGGGATGCGACCCCAAGTCATCGAAATCATTGGCCCTCACGCGTGAGGCCCCCGCGGTGGCACAATCGTCCTCGAAGGTGCCTGGCCCACCGCGGGTGGTCGTCTATCTCTCTCGGACGGAGGTGCTGATGTTCGCCCCGCGTAGATTCTCCCCAGCCCGGCCGTGGCGTGCCTGCGTCATCGCCCTGTCGGGCTCCCTCACGATCTTCGGCTGCATGGGCAAGGTGAGCGGCCCCGGCGGCCAGTCACCGGGCACCGGCTCGCCCTCGCCGGGCGCCGGAGCGGGGACGGGCGCCGCGGCCGGCGTCGGCGCCGGAGTGGCCGGCGCGGGTGGTCTCGTCGGCGGCATGGCCGGCGCGGGCGCCACGTCGTGCAACGCCGCCACCCCCGACCCGGGCGACGCGCCCCTCACGCGGCTCACGCAGCAGCAGTACCTCAACACCATCAACGACCTCTTCGGCAAGATCGACCTTTCGGCCGTCTATCCCGTCACGCAGAGCGCGTCGCAGTTCGGCCTCGCGCAGGCCGACGTCGACGGCGCCGACCTCGACAACTACGAGCGGGCCGCCGAGATCGTCTCGGCCGCGGTCGTCGGCGACGCCACCTCCCTGAACAAGATCGCGCCCTGCGCGGCCGGCGCGGCCACGGCCGCGGCGCGCACCTGCGCCACGCAGTTCCTGCAGGGCTTCGCGACGCGCATCTACCGCGCGCCGATCGCCGCCGCGGACATGGATCGCCACCTGGCGCTCTACGACGCGGGCGCGGCGAACGGCGGCTACGCGCACGGCGTCCAGCTCCTGCTGCAGGCGATGCTGCAGTCGTCACGCTTCCTCTATCGCGTCGAGCTCGGCACGAGCACGGCCGTGGGCCCGATGGCCGTCAAGCTGTCGGACTACGAGCTGGCGTCGCGGCTGTCGTACGGCCTGTGGAACACCTCGCCCGACGATGCGCTGATGACGGCGGCCGCGGGCGGCATGCTCGAGACGCCCGCCGACGTGTCGGCGCAGCTGCAGCGCATGCTGAAGGACCCGCGCGGCGCGACGATGGTCTCGCAGTTCCTCGCCTCGTGGATCCACCTCGACGACCTCGAGGGCGTCGCCAAGGACGCCAAGACCTACCCGTCGTGGAACAGCGATCTGCAGGCCGCGATGATGACGCAGGCGCAGTCGTTCTTCGCCGACCTGCTGGCCAACCAGGGCGCGACGATCAAGGCGATGCTGACCTCGCAGACGCTGTTCATGAACAACAAGACGGCGCCCCTCTTCGGCGCGTCGGCCGGCGCGCTGCCGAGCGACGGCAGCTTCCAGTCGTCGCAGAGGACCGACGGCACCGTCTCGGGCATCCTCACGCTGCCGGCCTTCCTGGCGACGCAGGCCAAGGCCGACCAGAGCTCGCCCATCTACCGCGGCAAGTTCGTGCGCGAGCAGCTCTTCTGTCAGGAGCTGCCGTCGCCGCCCGCGAACGTGCCGCCCGCGCCCGTCATCATGCCGGGCGTCTCGACGCGCGACCGCCTCTCGATGCACGAGGTGAACGCGGCGTGCTCGGCCTGCCACTCGCTCATGGACCCCATCGGCTTCGGCTTCGAGAACTACGACGGCATCGGCGCCTACCGCACGACGGACGGCGGCAAGCCCGTCGACGCGAGCGGGGCGCTCACGGGCACCGACGTCGACGGCATGTTCACGGGCGTCGCGCAGCTCGGCGCGATGCTCTCGAAGAGCGCCACCGTCGAGAGCTGCGTGGGGAAGCAGTGGTTCCGGTACGCGATGGCCCGCGCCGAGCAGGTGGCCGACACGTGCTCGCTTCAGCAGCTCGCCAAGACCTTCCACGACTCGGGCACCGACCTGCGCACGCTGCCGGCGGCGCTGGTCCAGACGCCCGCGTTCATGTACCGCCGTCCGCTCGCGCAGGGGAGCAACCCATGAGCAACACCGACAGCCGGACCAAGTTCACGCGCCGTCGCCTGCTGGGCGGGCTCGGCGCGGCGACCATCGCGCTCACGGCGCCCATCTGGAAGTCGGCCACGACCTTCGGCGCGGCCGCCAAGCCCGCCAAGCGCTTCATCGGCGTTTTCTCGGCGAACGGCACGATCGCCAGCGCGTTCTTCCCGAACACGACGGCGGCCGACTCGCCCCTGACCCTCGGGCCTGAGTGCCGCATCCTCGCGCCGCTCGCGGCCTACAAGAACCAGATGCTCGTGCTCCACGGCGTCGACATGACGTCGACGATCGGCCCGAACAAGCCGGGCGGCCCGCACATGAAGGGCCCGGGCGCGATGCTCACGGGCGGCTCGCTGCTCCCAGGGCCGTTCACAGGGTCCGAGGGTCCGGCCGGCTACGCCGACCGCATCTCGCTCGACCAGGTCATCGCCAACACGCAGACGACGCAGTTCAAGTCGCTCGAGTTCGGCGTGCGCATGCAGGGCCAGGAGCCGCTCAAGTACATCTCGTACCGAGGCGCGAGCATGCCCAACGCCGCGGTCGACGATCCCTGGCAGATCTTCAGCCGCATCTTCGCCAACGCCGGCATGAGCCAGGCGCAGCTGCAGAAGACGATCGCCGACCGCAAGAGCGTGCTCGACTTCCTCAAGGACGACATCACGCGCCTCGAGAGCCGCTTCACGGGGGCCGACCGCGCGCGCCTCGACGCGCACCTCACGGGCCTGCAGCAGATCGAGACGCAGCTGGCGATGACCGCGGGAGGCTGCATGGCGCCCACGCTGCCCGCGCGCACCGACCCGGAGGACATGGACAGCTTCCCCATGATGGCCTCGCTGCAGATCAACCTCATGACGCTGGCGCTGACCTGCGGCATGACGAACGTCGCGACGTTCATGTTCGCCAACGCCGACAGCTGGCAGTGGTACCCGTGGATCGGCGTCAACGAGGAGCACCACGCGACGTCGCACATGGACGACAGCAACGCGGCGGCGCAGGAGGCCCTCACCCAGATCAACATCTGGACGGCCCAGCAGATCGCCACGATGCTCGACAAGCTCGCGGCCGCGCAGGATCCCGACGGCAGCACGATGCTCGACAACTCCCTGCTCCTGTGGGGCAACGAGCTCGGCAAGGGCAACACGCACACCTACCAGAACATCCCCTGGATGCTCGCCGGCGGCGTCGGCGGTCAGTTCCGCATGGGGCGCTTCCTGCAGTACCCGAGCGTCCCGCACAACAACATGCTGCTCTCGATCCAGAACGCGTTCGGCATCCCCGGCACCACCTTCGGCGACCCGACCGTCTGCACGGGCCCGCTCACGAACTTGACCTGACGGGTCCGCCGCTCAAGGAGCGGGCGGCGAGCAAGGCGTCCCGGGCATGGCCGCCGCGAGGTCGGCGCGCACCTTGGCGTCGGCCTGGGCGGGCGTGAGCGGCGGCGTCACGCCGAACTCTGCGTCGGTGAGCCGCAGCCACACCGACTGAACGTCGGCCGTCGTCGCGCCCGCGGGGCAGATGACCTTGGCGCGCGCCGTGATGGCGTCCCAGTCCGCCTGGAGCTGGGCCTGCGCGTCCTGCTTCTGCTCGAAGCGCTGGCTGTAGAGCTGCACCTCGAAGGCGAAGTAGTCGGGGAACGGGTGGTCGCCCGCGTACATGCGGTAGATGTCGCCGAGCGCCTCGGCCGTGCCGGCGCAATCGTCGATCTTCGCGTCGAGGTAGCCGGGGTCGATCGTCCCGGTCGCTTGCATGGCCGTCACCGCCGCGACGTACGCCGACGGCGCCGGGCAATTCGCGAGCGGCGGCAGCGGGTGCCAGCCGGTGACGTCGTTGCCCGTGACCGTGCAGTCGAGGCAGCCGTCGACGCCCAGCCCGTAGCGTGACATGCCCTCGATGACGTTGCCGGTGAACGACACCTCGCTCACCGTGGTCGTCTTGCCGAGGACGTGCAGGCCCGCGTTGATGCCCTCGGAGAAGTAGCGCGGCGGCTTGGCGACGACGTGGTTGTCGCGCACGGCGACGCCCGTGTTGTCGGGCACGATGGCGTCGCCGACGTTGATGCCGGCGAACGCGCTGGTCATCGACTCCGTGATGACGTTGTCGCTGATGGTCGAGCCCGGACCGCCGAAGTAGACGATGCCGTTGGACGAGACGTCGTTGATCTTGTTCCCCTGGATGAGCGTGTGCCCGCACGAGATCGAGAGGCCGTCGGTCCATTGCCCCGTGTCGTTGTGCGGACGCGACGCGCTCTCGACGACGTTGTTGGTGACGGACGCCGAGTCGCAGCTCTCCAGGAAGTGCAGGTGGGTCCAGCCGGGCGAGTCCGTGAAGTCGCAGCCGTCGACGGTGTAGCCGCTGCCGGGGCCGAGCTCGAGGGGGATCTGGGGCTCGCGCCACCCGAGCGTGCGCCGGTTGCCGTCGAAGCGCACGGCGGAGACGTGGATGTCGCGCCCGGCGCCGCGCACGCCCGTCCCCATGCCCTCGGGATAGTTGGGGCCGAGCATGATCGTCGCCATCTCCGTCGGGTCGGCCGGCGCGCCCGCCGTGAGCATCGTGGTTCCGCCGTAGATCGTGACGGACTTGTCGAGCGTGATGAGGGCGCGAGGGCAGAGCAGCACCGTGCTCTGCACGTTGAGGACCGCCTGCAGGTCGTCGGCCGTGCCCGAGGCGACGCACTCGGTGCCGATGTACTGCGTGGCCGCCGTGCAGCCGCCCGTGAGGGCCGCCGCGATCGCCAGCGCCGCGAGGCGCGTCGTCAAAACGGCACCGCCACGCCCAGCGCGAGCGTGCCTCCCACGGCCGACGACGTGAAGGTCGACGGGACGCCATAGATCGCGAAGGCTGGCCGCACGAGGACGACCGCGCCCTCCACCTCCGCCGTCAGCGCCAGGTGCTGCCAGAGCCGGAGCTCGACCGAGAGCCCGAGCCACGTCGAGGCCCACCACCGCACGGCGGTGTTCGTCTCGGACACGCCAGCGCCGTGGGCGCTCGTGCGCGCCAGATCGCCCCCCAGGCAGGCACGCCCGCCCCAGCGCCCGCGCGCTCCCCTGCCGCAGAGGCCGAGGCCCGCGGCCCAGAGCTGCAGCTCCGCCACGGCCGGTCCCCCGAGCGTCACGCGGCTGTCTCCGGGGAAGACCGTCGCGCGGCCGGCGACCGCGAGATGGCCCCGCACGGCCGAGAGCTCGACGCGCGCGCCCACCGTCGCGTCGGGCAGGAGGCCCAGCGCGCCGACGGCCGACGCGCGCGCCTCGAGGTCGACGGGCCTGGACGGCGCCGACGGGGGCGCCCCGCGCCGCGCGCCCACGTCCGGGTGGAACCCCGCCCCCGCGGCGTTCCACGACTGGGCGGGCCCGGCCTCGGCGGCGGAGTTCTCCTCGACGGTCACGAGGGCCGCGATGACGAGGCCCAGCGTCGCCCACCGCTCGGCGGCGGCATCGTTCGCGCGGAAGGTCACGTCGCGCCTGACGGTGGCCTGCGTCGCGTCCGTCGGATCCGAGAGGACGACGGAGGCCTCGGCGGGCGGGTCCCGGCCGTCCGTCGCGACGAGGATCTGCCAGCAGGCGGGCCCGCCCGGCGCACCTTCCCCCGGGGCGACGATGCGGCAACGCCGCGCGCCCAGGATGTCGCTGCACCGGCGCTCGAGGTCCGCGCGCTCCTCCGCGGCGGGCGCACCCGTGATCTGCACGGCGACACAGGCCTGCGGCGCGATCATCCTCTCTCAAGGATTATCGCGGACGCGAGACGACTTCCAGGTTCGCGCGCGCCTGCGCCGAGAGCGGCCCCCGGGGCGACCGGTCGAGGAGCCGCCGGTAGAGCCGGGCCGCGGCCACGGAGCGCCCGGCGCGCTCGGCCTGGAGCGCCTGCTGGAAGAGGGCGTTCTGCTCCCGCAGGTCGCTCGCCGTCGGGCGGGCGGGCGGCGCCGCGTGACGCTCGGGCGACGGCAAGGCCACGGCGTGCGCCGGGGTCGCCGCGGCCGGCGGTGCCGACGTGACGGCAGGCGCCTCGCTCGGGCAGCCCCACGTCTGGCCCGCGGCCACGAGCTGCGTCTCGCCGCGGGCGACGACGGCGACGAGCCCCTCCTGGACGCGCACGCACGTCGCCCCGGGCCCCGAGCCGACGGCGCCCGTCCGGTCGAGGAGCTCGACGTCGAACTCGGTGCCGCGCACCTGGACGTCGGCGTCGGGCGTGAGGACGTGAAAGCGCTGGCCTCCGTGCAGCTTGCGCACCTGGAGGTGCGCGCGGCCGCGCACGAGCTTGACGGCCTCGAAGGTGGGCGCCGCCTCGGGCGCGCTGGCGGCGGCGAGCACCGTGCCGACGCGCGACGCCGGATCGAGCGTCAGCGTCGCCGTGTCGGAGAGCTGCACGCGGGCCAGCCGCTCCGCGGGCGACTCGAGCTCGTCGCGCGCGTCGACGCCCGACGCCTCGCCCGCGCTCAGCGCGCGGCGCGCCGCGCCCTCCTCGAGCCACAAGGTCCCGTCGAGGACCGCGATCGTCGCGTTCGCCCGCCCCGCCGGGCGCAGCCGCACCCACCCGTTCACGACGACGAGCGCCGCCGCGGCGCCGCCCAGCGCCGTGAGGAACAGCGAGGCGCGGCGCACGACGCGGCGCCGGCGCACGCGCACGTGCTCGCGCGCCGCGTGCGCGCGGAGCCGCGGCACGACGCGCCTGCGACGCGCGGCCGTGTCACGCGCCGGGGGCCCGCCCGACGGCAGCGCGTCGACGTAGCTGGACAGCGTGTCCAGCTCCGCGGCGAGCGTCACCGCATCCCTCTCACCCTCACCCGTTGCCATGTTGCTGCTCCTTTCCGGCGATGAACTTCAAGACCTCCTTGCGCCCGCGCACGAGCCGCGACTGCGCGGCGGCGACGGTGACGCCCAGGAGGCCCGCGATCTCGGCGAGGTCGTGGCCGAGGATGTCGTGCAAGACCACCGCCTCCGCGCGCGCGCGGTTGACGGACGAGAGCGCGCCCAGGAGGCGCTCGACGCGCCGGCGGGTCTCCGCGGCGCGCTCGGGCGTGCGGCTGTCCTCCGCGACGAGCTCGAGCGCCGCGGGCGCGACGCTGCGATCGAACACGCGCCGCTCGCGCGAGCGTGAGCGCATCGTGTCGATGGCGATGTGCTGCGTGATGAGCGTCGCCCACGAGCGCAGGCTGCAGCCGTGGGAGAAACGGCCCGAGACGATCGTGCTGATGACGCGCTCGAGCGCCTGCTGCGCAAGATCGTCGCGCTCGCCGTCGCCCGGCCCGAGCAGCCGGTAGAGCACGGCGTCGACGACGTCCTCGACGCGGTCGTAGACGACCTCGGCGGCCCAGGCCTCGCCGGCGGCGAGCGCCTGGCAGACATCCGCGTCCGACATCTCCGGGCCGCGCGGCGAGGCGCTCTCTGACCCGTCGGCGGGACGCGCCTTGTACACCGCCATATCAGATCCATTAGACGCTAAAACGCCGCCCGG
>DASZWW010000377.1:0-3965 GCA_035546175.1 Polyangia bacterium | reverse complement strand
AGGCCGTGCGTGCCGCGGGACCGCCGCCGGGCAGCGCCCGCGTGCCGGCGGACGATCCGCAGGCCGACCGCGGCGTCCTCGGCCCGACGGCGTACACGCACCCGAAGGGCACCTTCTATTTCTCCGACTACGAGGTCGTGCTGCTGCAGCTCGGGTACGCGATCACCGACGACACGCAGCTCACCGTCACGGGCGTCCCGCCCGTGAGCGCCGAGCGGATCCTCGTCCTCGACCTCACCCTCAAGTCGACGCTCTACCGCGGCGGCCGCGTGCGCGTCGCCGCCCTCGGCTCGACGAGCGGCGTGGCCGCGAAGGAGCTCGGCGTCCTCGGCGTGGGGCGCGTGGGCGGCGTCGTCCAGCTGTGCCTGGCCCCGGACTGCGCCAGCAGCCTCTCGCTCTCGAGCGACGTCACGCTGGCGGGCGTCTTGCTCATGCTCAACACCGCGAGCGCGATCTATCGCCTCGGGCGCGTGACGTCGCTGCTCGGCGAGCTCGACACGCTGCTGCCGCTCGGCAAGGACGTGGGCGAGCTCAACGGCGGGCTCGCCAGCGGCGGCGTGCGCTTCGGGTGGACGAGCTGGGGCCTCGACGTCGTGCTCATGCACACCCTGGGCGGGGCCCGCGCGACGTTCCCGTTCCTGGCCCTCAGCTACCGCTCGGCGCCGTGACGCCCGCGGGGTGGCGGGCGATGACCTCGGGATCGCACGCCTCGACGCGGATGCGCGTCGGCCCGAGCTTGAGCCCGAGCACCGAGCCGAGCGCCTCGTCGAAGCCCGCCGCGAGCCAGGCGCAGAGCGCGCCCGGGACGCTCGTCTCGAGGCGCGACGCGTAGCGCGCGAAGCCGCGCAGGTCCTTGAACTGATCCATCGCCAGCATCATGTGCGGGTCGGCGACGAGCCCCTCGGGGATCGGCCGCGCCGGCTCGTTCGGGTCGGCCTGGAACGCGGCGATCTCCCGCGGCAGCCGCGCGTGGTACGCGCCGTCCTCGATGAGCGAGCGCAGCGCGCGCCCGTGGGGGTGCGTCCCCGCCTCGAGCGCCGCGGCCGCGCGCGCCATCGCCTCGACGCCGCCCTCGTGCGCGCGCAGGAGCACGAGGTCGTAGACCGGGTGGCGGTGGAACGTCTGCAGCACGTGCTCGACGATCGTGTCGCGCGGCGAGAACAGCCCGATCGGATCGAGCATCGTCGCGGGGCCCGAGAGGAAGCGGCGCGCGTTGTGGAAGACCCAGGGGATGCCCTGGCTCTTGTAGAAGAGCTTCGTCTCCTCGCTCGCCGACAGCATCATCTGATCGCGGCCCGCGAGCAGGGCCTGCGCCCAGGTGGGGACGACGTCCACGTGCCCCAGCGCGCGCAGGCGCTCGAAGCGCGCCCGCAGCACCGACGGGCGCAGGTAGCCGCCGAGCAGGCCGGCGAGCTGCGCGAGCTTGTCGAGGTTCGCGCGCAGGCCGCCCAGCACGTCGAGCAGCAGGCGCCACCGCGGCCGTCCCAGCCAGGCCGGCGGCGTCGCCCCCTGGGTCTCCGCCATCGACTTCATGGTGCTCCTGCGCAGGTTGTGCCACTCGGAGGCCCTGGACGCCAGCGTCCGCGGCGGACGCGGGCCGCGCTCCCGCGCCGCGCGCGGAGCGGCTAGTGCCCTTCTCGCTCCATCTCGTCGCGCTCCTGCGCGAGCTCGTCGAAGAGCCGCGTCTCCGGGGTGCGCGGCGTCTGGGGGTGGGAGCCGCGCTGGAGCTCGAGCTTGACCGGCTCGGCCATCATGGCCTCGGTGGTCAGCAGCAGGCCCGCGACCGAGGCGGCGTTCTGCAGCGCCGAGCGCACGACCTTCGCGGGGTCGAGGACGCCGGCCTTGACGAGGTCCTCGAAGGTGTCCGTCTCGGCGTTGTAGCCGAACGCGCCCTTGCCGGCCCGCACCTTGCTCAGCACCACCGAGGGATCGGCGCCCGTGTTGCGCGCGATCTGCCGCAGCGGCTCCTCGAGCGCCCGGCGCACGATGTCGACGCCGTACCGGCGCGCGTCGCTGAACTTGAGGGCGTCGAGCGCGTCGATGCAGCGCACGTAGGCGACGCCGCCGCCGGGCACGAGGCCCTCGGCGATGGCCGCCCGCGTGGCCATGAGCGCGTCCTCGACGCGCATCTTCACCTCGTTCATCTCGAGCTCGGTGTGGCCGCCGACCAGGACGACCGCGACGCCGCCCGCGAGCTTGGCGAGCCGCTTCTCGAACACCCCCTTGTCCCACTCCGAGTTCGAGGCCGCGATCGCCTTCTTGATGGCGTTGACGCGCCCGTCGATCTGCTCGCGGCTCCCGGCGCCGCCGAAGATCGTCGTGTTGTCGAGGTTCACGACGACGCGCTCGGCGCGCCCGAGGTCGGCGAGCTTGACCTCGGAGAGCGGCACGCCGATGCCCTCCATGATGGCCTTGGCGCCCACGAAGGCGGCGACGTCCTGCAGCTCCTCCTTGCGGACGGAGCCGTAGCCGGGCGGCTCGACGGCGCAGCACTTGAGCGCGCCGCGCAGCTTGTTGATGACGAGGGCCGACAGCGCCTCGCCCTCGACCTTCTCGGCGATGACGAGCAGCGGCCGCCCCGTGCCGAGCACCTGCTCGAGCAGCGGCACGAAGTCCTGCATCGAGGAGATCTTCGCCTCGTAGACGAGGATGAAGGGATCCTCAAGCTCGCACTCGAGCGTCTCCGGCTTGGTCACGAACTGCGGCGAGATGTAGGGCCGGTCGAAGCGGAGCCCCTTGACGATGTCGAGCTCGGTCTCGACCGAGTTGTGGAGCTGGATGGTGATGACGCCGTCGCGGCCGACGTCGTCCATGGCGGTGGCGATCATCTCGCCGATGCCGTCGTCGCCGTTCGCGCTGATGGTGCCCACGCGCGCTATCTCCTCGTGCGTCTTGAGGGGCTTGGCCAGCTTGGCGATCGTCTTGGTGACCACCTCGACGGCGGCGTCGATGCCCCGCTTGAGCGCGATGGGGCTGTGGTGCGCGGCCACGAGCCGCAGGCCCTCGTGCAGGAGCTTCTGGGCGAGCACGGTCGCCGTCGTCGTCCCGTCGCCGGCGTCGTCGCCCGTCTTGGCGGCGACCTCCTTCACCATCTGCGCGCCGATGTTCTGGAAGATGTCGGGCAGGTCGATCTCGTTGGCGACCGTGACGCCGTCCTTCGTCACGATGGGCGCGCTCCACGGGCGGCCGAGCACGACGTTCCGGCCGCGCGGCCCGAGCGTCACCTTCACCGCGTTCGCGAGCACGTCGACGCCGCGCGCCACCCGCTTCCGCGCCGACTGCGAATGGACAACGTCCTTGAATGGCATGGGATCTTGCTTAGCTCAAAGCAGCCGAAAACGATAGATCCCCCTCGCCGCCCGCGCGTCTGGGACCGGTCAGGAGGCTCTCGAATGACCTTTCGGAAGAAGACGACTCGGGGGATTGGTATCGCGCTTTCGCTCACCTTGGCGTCCGCCTGCGCGGAGGCCCGGCCGATCGGCGATGCCCGTTCGGCCGGCCCGCTGACCAGCGCGGCGGGCGGCTACGAGCTGCAGGTGCTGGTCGACGGCGTCCTGGCGCCGACCTTCTTCCAGGGCGGCGAGACGTACGTGATGGGCGCGCTGGGCGAGCGCTACACGCTGCGGATCGTCAACCACACGGCCCGCCGCATCGAGGCGGTGGCCTCGGTCGACGGGCGCGACGTCGTCGACGGGCGGCCCGCAGACTTCCGCGACAAGCGCGGCTACATCGTGCCCGCCTGGGGGTCGGTCGACATCGACGGCTGGCGTCTGTCTCGGGCGCAGGTGGCGGCGTTCAGGTTCTCGTCGGTGGCCGGCTCGTACGCGGCGCGCACCGGCTCGGCGCGCGAGGTGGGCGTCATCGGCGCGGCCATCTTCCCGGAGCGGTATCTGCCGCCGCCTCGCCCGATCGCGCCGTACTCGTATGACCGCTCTCGCGACTCCGATCGCGCGCCCCCGCCCGCC
>DASZWW010000376.1:0-14531 GCA_035546175.1 Polyangia bacterium | reverse complement strand
GGCGGGCGGGAGCGGCGCTGCCGGCGCGGGCGGAGCCGCGGGCGCGAACGGCGCGGCGGGCGCGGGCAACCCTGACGGCGGCATGCCTCACGACGGCGCGGCCGGCTCGACGGGCGCCGCCGGGATGACGGGCGCCGCGGGCGCGCCCCCGAACACGCCGCTGCCGAGCAAGGGCCTGCTCGCCGTGTACTGGGGCCAGAACGGCTGGGGCGCGGGCCACCCGGACATGTCCACGTGGGAGAAGCCGCTCGCCGACACGTGCACGGCGCACCCGGAGTACGACATCGTCATCCTCTCCTTCGCGACCCAGCTCGCCCACACGCGCAACCAGCCGTTCGTGCCGGAGCTCAACTTCGCGAACCACTGCGACACCCAGTACGACGCGCAGAACCCGTTCCTCCTCAAGTGCGACGCGATCGCGACGGGCGTCAAGACCTGCCAGGCCGCGGGCAAGAAGGTGCTCATCTCGATCGGCGGCTCGACGGGCAGCGCCGGCTTCCAGAGCGACGACGACGGCAAGATGTCCGCGACGGCCGTGTGGAACATCTTCCTCGGCGGCGACGGACCGATCCGTCCGTTCGCGGGCGCGACGCTCGACGGCGTGGACCTCGACATCGAGGGCGGCGGCACCGTGGGCTACGCGGCGTTCGCCAAGGCGCTGCGCACGCTCATGGACGGCTCGGGCCACAAGTACTACATCACGGGCGCGCCGCAGTGCCCGTACCCCGACGCCTTCCTCGGCCCCGCCGCGGGCCGCGCGCTCGGCGACGCGCCCTCGGCCTTCGACTTCGTGTTCGTGCAGTTCTACAACAACTACTGCGGCTACGGCACGCCCAGCGCCTTCAGCGACTCGTTCAACATGTGGAGGACGCTCGCGACAGGCGGGCCGAAGGTCCTCGTCGGCCTGCCCGCGACGACGGGCGCCGCCGGCTCCGGCTTCGTCGCGCGCGCGACGCTGCCCGCGCTCGTGAGCAGCGTCAAGGGCGACGCCGCCTTCGCCGGCATCATGCTCTGGGACGTGTCCAACGACCAGAACAGCGCGGAGGGCGGCACGACCTACGGCGCCTACGCGAAGTCGCTGATCAAGTGATCGCGCCGGCCCGCGGCTACGCCGCGCGGAGCTTCTCGAGCAGCGCGAGCGGGGCGCGCACGCGGAACACGACGCCGTCGTCGGTGTAGCGCTCGCCCAGGACCTCGCAGGCGGCGAAGATCTCGCCGCGCAGCTGCTGGCGATCGTAGGGCACGTGCAGGTCGTCCTCGACCAGGTCGCGCGCGAAGAAGGCCACGAGGCGCGCGCGCAGGTGCGTCAGGTCCTCGGGGCGGCGCGCGGACATGACGACGGCGTCGGGCCAGCGCGCGAGGAGCGCCTGGGTCGCGCGGGCCTCGGCCTCGAGGCCGCCGACGTTGTCGATCTTGTTGAACACGAGGAGGCGCGGCACGTCGCCGGCGCCGATCTCGGCGAGCACCTCCGTCGTCACCTCGAGCTGGCGCTCCCAGTTCGGATCGGACGCGTCCACGACCTGGGCGAGCAAGCCCGCCTCGAGCGCCTCGTCGAGCGTGCTCTTGAACGAGGCGACCAGGCCGTGGGGCAGCTTGTCGATGAAGCCGACGGTGTCGGAGAGCAGCACGCGCGGGCGCGTGGGCGGCGCCAGCGGGCGCACCGTGGTGTCGAGCGTCGCGAAGAGCTTGTCGGCGACGTAGACCTCGCTGCCCGTGAGGGCGCGCATGAGCGTCGACTTGCCGGCGTTCGTGTAGCCGACGAGCGCGACGCGGCTCATGTCGCGGCGGCGCGCGCGCTGCGTGCGCGACTCCTCGGCGAGCCCCTCGATCTCGCGCGAGAGCTCGGCGATGCGATCGCGGATCTTGCGGCGGTCGAGCTCGAGGCTCGACTCGCCCGCGCCCTTGCCGCCAATGCCGCCCCGCTGGCGGTCCTTGCCTTTGCCGGCCTCCCGCAGGCGCGGGACCAGGTAGGCGAGGCGGACGATCTCGACCTGCGCCTTCGCGGCGCGCGAGCGCGCGTGACGCCGGAAGATCTCCAGGATCACCGCCGTGCGATCGAGCACCTCGAGGCCGGTCGCCTTCTCGAGGTTGCGGGCCTGCGAGGGCGTGATCTCGTGGTCGACGAGGACCGCGTCGATGGCGCGAGGGCGCGCGTCGGCCTCCGCCTCCTCGGGCGCGCCCGCAGCCGAGGCCTCGTCGTCGCCGCCGGGCGCGCGCCCGGCGAGCCTCTGCAGCTCGGCCAGCTTGCCGCTGCCGAGCACCGTGCCCGCCGCGAGGGCGTCGCGCTTCTGGGTGATCAGCTCGACGACGTCGACGCCCAGCGTGCGGCCGAGGCGCCCGAGCTCGGTGACGGACGCCGTGAAGGCGGCGTCGTCGACGCCCGGGAGCTGCACGGCGATGATCGCCGCGCGGACCGGGCCCGTCGCTTCGTCGAAGAGCTTCTCAGACATGTGCGGGGCGGCAGTATAGGCGCCGCCGCCCTTTCCCGCCCGTCGACTTGCTTACGGCTGCACCGACCAGGAGCAGAGGTGCCCGTCGCCGCCCACGATCACGCGTCCGTTGGCGACGATGGGCGAGGTGTGGCGCTCGACGCCGCCGCAGTCGCCGCCGCTGTAGAGCATCGCGCCCGTCTCGCCGTCGAAGGCCTGCAGCGTGGAGCCGTTCATGAACCACACGATGGGGTTCGCCGTGCCGTCGGTCGTCGTCGAGACGGGCGAGCGGCGGCGGATGTTGTCGTCGCCGTTCGTCGGCGCGCACCAGTCGATGGTCGCCTGGATGGGGTTGGCCGTGCTGAGCTTGAGCCCGACGATCTGGCTGTCCAGCGCCATGCCGGGGCAGTTCGCGGCGATCGTGGTCGTGATGGCGATGCGCAGGCCGCTCGGCGACTTGTAGACCGTGGGCGCCGTGTAGACCGACTCCGCGTTCGTCGCGGCGACCGTCAGGTCCTGCACCTGACCGGCGTTCCCCCCCAGGTTGGCGCCGTCGAGCAGGTAGAGGTGGCCCGGCTTGGCGGGCGCGACGACCATCTTCGCCGGCGTGCCGCCGGTGGCCATGATGACCGCCGGGCTGCACGAGCCGAAGTCCTTGTCGCCGTTGTCCATCCCCGAGCTCCAGATCGAGGGGAAGAACATGTTGGCGGCGTCGTGGTGCGCGACGGCGAGGCCGTCGACCCGGATGATCTCCTCGCTGTCGTCGTGGGTCTGCGGGACCGACCCGTTGTTGCCCGTGACCGCGAAGACGCCGTCGCCGTCGGAGGCCATGCCGCCCGCGGCCCAGATGCCCTCCTGCTGGCCGCCCGTCGACCAGCCGGCGCGCGACGTGGGGTTCGTCGTGTCGATGGCGACCACCCAGCCCTTGTAGTTGCCGTTGTCGCCGAAGTAGCCCCCGTACGGCACATAGACGTATTTGCCGACGAGCGACAGCGCGCCGCGCTGGTTCTCCGTGTTCCAGTCGACGCCACCGCCGAGCGCCGTCACGTCGACCGGCCAGCCGGCCGCCTCCGAGCCGTCGTTGAGCGCGAGGGCGTGGACCTGGTGCTTGCCGCCCACGTCGGAGGCGACGTAGATGAGCTTCGCCGCGCCGTCGATGACGGGCGTGCTGATGATCCCGTGGCCGCCCGTGCCGATGCTGTGCGACCAGCGCTGCCCGCCCGTCGTCTCGTCGAGCGCGTAGACGGTGCCGTTCGTCGCGGCGGCGATGAACATGCCCTTGCCCGCCATGGAGCTGCCCACGAAGAGCGGGACGCCCTGCAGCCCGCCGTTGAAGGTCGCCTTGAAGCTGGCGTCGGGAGCGAGCTTCGTCATGACCATCGCCTTCGTGAGCGCGGGCTGCGTCCAGGTCGCGACGCGCTGGGGGCTGCCGCCGCGCTCGAGCACGGAGCTCGCGAGATCGATCGTCCCCACGAAGCCGCCCGCCGACGAGCCGGCCGCGCCCGTCGTGCCCGCCCCTCCGGTCGTGCCCGCGGTCCCCTTGCCCCCGGCCCCGCCCGCGCCCGCCGACGACCCCGCGGCGCCCATCCCGGCGTTGCCGGTGGACCCGCCTTTGCCAGTCACCGAGCCGCCGGCGCCGGCGGAGCCGGTGGCGCCGGCGTTGCCCGTGGCCGAGCCGGCGGCGCCGCCGTTGCCGGCGGAGCCGCCGTTGCCAGCTACCGAGCCGGCGGCGCCCGTCGACCCGGCGTTGCCGGTCGAGCTGCCCGTCGTCGAGCCGGCAGCGTTACCCGTGCCGGTCGAGCCGCCCGAGCTCGTCTGACCTGCCGCGCCGGTGCTCCCGGCGGAGCCGGTCGCTCCGGCGCCGGCCGAGCCCGTTCCCGGGTGCATGGCCTCGCTGGTCATACAAGAGACGAAAATACCCAAAGTGGGGACGATCCAACTGCGCGTCATGGCTCACCAGAATACGCTTACGCACTGTTGCGATTCTGATTATTCGGATGCACGGCCACGATAACTATCTGCAAAATGCTCTCGCGCGCCGTTGTATGGTCGAGCGATGGCTCGCTCGAAGCTCTGGATCACCTTGCCGTTCGCCGCGCTCGTCGCAGGCGTCGGCTGCACGAAGGGCGGAGGCGGCGGATCGGCGAGCGGCGGCGCAGGATCACCATCGGTCGGCGGAAATACCGGAACAGCAGGTCAAGCAGGCGTCGGCGGACCGGGCGCCGGCGGCTCAACGGGCGCCGCGGGACAGGCGAACGCCGGCTCGGGCGGCGCCGGGGCGGGCGGACAGACGGCCAGCGGCGGCGCGACCGGCGCGGCGGGCGGCGGAGCAGGGACGGCCGGCTCGGCCGCGGTGCCGCCCACCGGCCCCTGCGCGCCCCCGGACGACATCTATTCTCCCATCGAGGAGCTCAGCCAGACGGGCTGCATGGATCCCGTGACGCTCACGAAGTTCGTCTCGCGCGCGGTGCCGTACGAGGTCAACAGCCCGCTCTGGTCCGACGGCGCGACGAAGACGCGCGCCTTCGTGCTCCCGGCGGGAGGCAAGATCCACGTCAGGGACTGCCAGAACGACCCCGGCGAGTGCCCGCAGGGCGCCGCCGACGACGGCAAGTGGGTGTTCCCCGTGGGCACCGTCATGATCAAGAACTTCATGTTCGACGGCAAGCTCGTCGAGACGCGCCTCTTCATGCACCAGAGCGACGACCCGATGATGGGCTGGGTCGGCTACGGCTACGAGTGGAACGAGGCGCAGACCGAGGCGACGATCGCGCCCACGGACCGCGATCTCGGCAAGCCGTTCAACACGGGCATGCGCACCGTGACCTGGAACTACCCGAGCCGCATGGACTGCCTCACCTGCCACGACTACCGCGGCGGTTCGACGATCGGGCCGGAGACGGCGCAGCTGAACCGGGTGGTGGGCGCAGCGAACCAGATCGACACCTTCGCTTCGATGAGCTTGTTCGACACGCCGCCCGCGAAGCCGTACAAGGCCGCGCTGGTCGTCCCCTACGCGGGGCAGGCGGGCACGCCGCCCGCGGGCGCGACGCTCGATCAGAAGGCGCGGTCCTACATGCACGCGAACTGCTCGTTCTGCCACCGCCCTCAGGGCCAGTTCCCGAACTTCGATCTGCGCTTCGACACCCCGCTGGCCATGGCCTCCATCTGCAACGTCGCCACCAAGAAGACGGCCCCCACGATCACGGCCACGAAGATCATGGTCCCGGGCGATCACGCGAGCTCGGCGATGTGGCAGCGCATGCACTCGATGACCGGCGACGACGGCCGCATGCCCGCCATCGGCTCCTACGTCGTCGACGACACGGGGACGCAGCTCGTCGCCGACTGGATCGACTCGATCGCGACCTGCCCGTAGCCACGCCCACGAGGCGCGGCGAGGATGGCGGCGCATCAGCCCGCGAGGCGGGCGGCGAGGTCGAGCGCGGCCAGGAAGCTCTCGGGGCGGGCCTTGCCCGTGCCCGCGATGTCGAAGGCGGTGCCGTGATCGGGCGAGGTGCGCGGGAAGGGCAGGCCGAGGGTGACGTTCACCGCCTCGTCGAAGTGGAGGAGCTTCACGGGGATGAGGCCCTGGTCGTGGTAGAGGGCGACGACGGCGTCGAAGGCGCCGCCGGCGGCCTGGCGGAAGACGACGTCGGGCACGTGCGGGCCCGTGATGACGGCGTCGACGCCGGCCGCGGCTAGACGCGAGCGAGCGAGGTCGAGGGCCGGTTCGACTAGGCGCCGCTCCTCGTCGCCGAAGCGGCCGGCCTCGCCGGCGTGCGGGTTGAGGCCCGCGACCGCGACGCGGGGCGCGGCGATGCGGAAGCCGCGCGCGAGCGCCTCGGCCGTGAGCGCGATCGTCGAGGCGATGCCGGCGGGCGTGAGCGCGGCGGGCACGTCGCGGAGGGCGAGGTGCGTCGTGGCGACGACGACGCGCAGGCGCGGGCCCGCCAGCATCATGGCGAACTCCGTGACGCCCGCGCGCGCCGCGAGGTACTCGGTGTGGCCGGGGAACGTGAACCCGGCGCGGGCGATCCACTCCTTCGAGATGGGGGCCGTCACGAGGGCCGCGCACTCTCCACGGAGCACGGCGTCGGTCGCGCCCTCGAGGTAGGCGAGCTGCGCGCGCGCCGACGCCTCGTTCGGACGGCCCGGGACGACGTCGTTCGCCCGGAGCGTCGTGACGACGCGCAGCGAGTCGGGGGCGACGCGCGCCACCCCCGCTCGCTCGGCGGCCGCGACGAGGACGACGGGGTCGCCGAAGACGACGACTCGCCGCTCGGGCCTCGCGGCCAGCGCGCGCGCGACCACCTCCGGGCCGATGCCCGCGGGATCGCCCAGCGATATCGCGATGGGACGGTCGCTCGGCGCCTTCGTCATCCGGGCAGCATACGGCGCGCGGCGGCCGCGTCCAAAGCGCCATGTCGGTGACGCTGGCGCTCGCGCTCCTCGCCCTCGGACGGCCCGCGAGCCCGTGCGACGAATGGCCCCGCACCGCGGCGCTGGCGGCGCCGGCGGTGGGCCCGCCTCGCACACCGCCGCCCGGCGCGCCTCCCCTGGCGTTCCCCGCTGCGGCGCCCCCGCGCCCCGTGCCGCCCGCCCTCGCGCAGGCGGAGCGCGCCCGCTACCGCATCGAGTACGGCGTCATCGAGATCGGCGAGCTCGAGGTCGCGATCGCCAAGGCCCTCCCCGGGTCGGTCATCGTCCACGCCGACGGGCGCGGGACGGGCGGCGTGCTCGGGCTCGGGCACATGGAGAGCCGCATCGCGACCGACTTCGACCTGGCGCGGCTCGAGTCGCGGAGCTGGGACAGCGCGCGCTCGGGCGGCGAAGGCGACCTGCGCGACCGCGGCACGCAGAGGGGCGCGGGGCGCGTCGACCTCGTGCGCGAGCGCCCGGGCCGAGCCGGCGCGCCCGAGCGCGCGAGCGCGACCCTCGCGGCTCCGCTCCTCGACCCGCTGGGCTTCCTCCTTCGCCTGCGCGTCGACCTCCCCGCCGCCGGGCCGCAGATTCTCTATGTCCTCGACGGCCAGGCGCTCTGGCGCGTGACGATCGCGAGCGCGGGCCGCGTCGCGCCGCCCGAGAACGTCGCGCCCGTGCCCATGGTGCGCCTCGACGCCGAGGCCGAGCCCATCCTGTGGAGCGGCGCGCCCGACGGCAGCGGCGAGCGCGAGCACCGTTCTTTCAGGCTCTGGCTCTCCGACGACGCCGCGCGAGTGCCCCTCCGCCTCGAGATGCCCGTCGGCATCGCCGACGTCGTCGTCGCGCTCACCGAGCTCAGCCGGCGCTAAGCGCCCACGCCCGTCCCGGGGGCGCGGAGCTTGTAGCCGACGTGGCGCACGGTCTCGATCATGGCGCTGCCGGGGCCGAGCTTCGCGCGCAGGCGGCGGACGTGGATGTCGACCGTGCGCGTGCCGCCGGCGTAGCGGTAGCCCCAGACGCGCGAGAGGAGCTGCTCGCGCGAGAACACGCGGCCCGGCCGCTCGGCGAGGAACTTGAGGAGCTGGAACTCCTGTCGCGGCAGCTTGAGCGCGCGGCCGCGGTAAGAGGCCTCGACGGCCACGGCGTCGATGACCAGGTCGCCGATCTTGATGCGCCCCGCGGCCCGGAAGGACGACATGCGCCAGTCGAGCTGGCGGATGCGCGCGTAGAGCTCGGGGCCCACGACGGGCGAGAGGACGAAGTCGTCGGCGCCCGCCTCGGGATCGAGGCCCGCCAGGCGGGAGACCTCGACGCAGAGCAGGACGGGGACGTCGGCGAGCGAGCCGACCTCGCGGACGCGGCGGATCGCCGCACGTCCGACCTCGAGGTGGGCCCCCGCGTCGACGACGACGACCGACGGGCGCTGCAGCTCGATGTCCTCGGGCAGCTGATCGATGTCGTAGCCGACGGCCACGATCTCGCAGCCGAGATCGCTGAGCGCGGCCGCGGGTGAATCCGGTTCGGCCGCCGCCGTCGTCGGATTCGAGGTCACGACCAGGGCTCTCATGTGCGGCCTACAGTATCCGCCTGCCTCGGACAGGGCAACTCCGCGCTTGATCACTCCGCGGAAAAATCAAGAGTCGGAAACAAAAAAAGTCGCCGCGCCCGCCGACGGGCGACGCCGAACCGAAAGGTGGCCGGGGGCGCTTGGCGTCGCGCGGCCCTGATGCAATACTAGGCAACCGGATGGACGATTTTCACTGCTCGTTCTGCGGCAAACGTCGGCGCGAGGTGCGCAAGCTCATTTCGGGCCCCCGCGTGTTCATCTGCGACGAGTGCGTCGCGCTCTGCAACGACATCATCGCGAAGGAAGAGGCGGCCGAGCGGCCGAAGTACCCCCGCCCGCGCGAGATCTATGACGAGCTCAACCGCTACGTCATCGGCCAGGACCGCGCCAAGAAGGCGCTCTCGGTCTCGGTCTACAACCACTACAAGCGCATCGGCCAGCACGGGAAGGCCGGCGAGGTCGAGATCCAGAAGGGCAACATCTTGCTGCTCGGCCCCACGGGCTGCGGCAAGACGCTGCTCGTGCAGACGCTCGCCAAGAAGCTCGACGTGCCGTTCGCCATGGCGGACGCCACGACGCTGACCGAGGCGGGGTACGTCGGCGAGGACGTCGACAGCGTCATCAAGGCGCTCTATCGCAACGCCGGCAACGACCCCGACAAGGCGAGCCGGGGCATCGTCTGCATCGACGAGATCGACAAGATCGCGCGCAAGGGCGGCGGCCCGTCGGTCACGCGCGACGTCTCGGGCGAGGGCGTGCAGCAGGCGCTCCTCAAGATCCTCGAGGGCAAGCAGGCGTCGATCACCCCCGACGGCGCCCGCAACCGCCCGCAGCAGGAGCTCATCCAGGTCGACACGACCGACATCCTCTTCGTGTGCACGGGCGCCTTCAACGGCGTCGAGGAGATCGTGCGGCGGCGGGTGGGCGAGCGCGGCCTCGGCTTCGGCGCGCACATCGGCAAGGGCGAGGAGTCGAAGAACGCCCTGCGCGCCATGACGCGCACCGAGGACCTCATCAAGTTCGGCATGATCCCCGAGTTCATGGGGCGCCTGCCCATCATCGTCGCCGCGGACGATCTCGACGTCGACATGCTGGTCGAGATCCTCTGGAAGCCGAAGAACGCGCTCGCCAAGCAGTACGAGCGCCTCTTCGAGATGGAGGGCGTCAAGCTCCGCTTCACCGAGGACGCGCTCCAGGGCGTGGCCGAGGAGGCCGCCCGCCGCAAGTCGGGCGCGCGCGGCCTGCGCGCCATCCTGGAAGAGGTCATGCTCGACGTGATGTACGAGATCCCCTCGCTCACCGGCGTCAGCGAGTGCGTCGTCACCCGCGAGGTCGTCGTGTCGCGCGGCCGCCCGCAGCTGGTGAGAGAAAAGAAAGCGTCCTAAGGGCCTCGATAGGCCCCTCCGTGTAGGACTGAATCTTTTTCTTCGACGGGGCATCTTCCTCTGCCCAACCGCGAGTGCTTAGACTACAGTCAACGGTCCGGGCGGACGAGGAAGTGACGAAATGCTGAGCGAGAAAGAGAAAAAGCAGATCCGCGCGGTGCTCGAGGACGAGCAGAAGCGCCTGGCGAAGACGAGCCAGAACGCGCTCAACTACTCGATGAACCACGAGCGCAACATCGGCCGCGACTCGATCGACGAGTCGATGGAGGAGGAGATCTTCTCCACGGAGATGCGGCTGCACGATCGCGAGAAGTTCCTGCTCGGGAAGATCACGAAGCAGCTCGCGCGCCTCAAGGCCGGCGAGATCGACGTCTGCGAGGACTGCGGGGAGGCCATCTCCTTCCGGCGGCTCCTCGCGCGCCCCGTGACGACGCTCTGCATCGACTGCAAGGAGCAGAGCGAGCGCGAGGAGCAGGCGGCCGAGCAGGCCGGCCGCGGCGGCTTCGGCGACCTGGGCGGAGGCCTGGGCGGCGGCGATGCTGACGGCGGCGGCGAGGCGAAGATCTCGCCGAGCGGTCTCGAGGAGTGACCGAGTGAGCCGCGGCCGGCGCGGCTCTCCCGGGACTCCTCTACGCCGCGCGTGCGGCGGTTCGTCGCACGGAAGCGGCGTAAACGCCAGACACCACGGCCCCGGCGCTGCGGGTTCCCCCGAATTGCCGGTTCTCGCCATCTGTTATACGGTCTTGGCGGAGCTCGTCGATGGCCGATAGCCGATACCGCATCACCGAGCGCGTGGCCGCCGGTGGCATGGCCGAGGTGTTCCGCGGCGTCGCGGAGTCGCTGCAGGGCTTCAAGAAGAACATCGCCATCAAGCGCATCCTCCCGTCGCTCACCAAGAACAAGAAGTTCGTGGCGATGTTCCTCGACGAGGCGCGCCTGTCGCTCGTGCTCCAGCACGCCAACATCGTGCAGGTCTTCGACATCGCGCACACCGACGACACGTACTTCATCGTCATGGAGTACGTCGACGGCGTCGACCTCAAGGCGCTCATGGAGTGGCGGCGCAAGATCAACCGCCGCATCCCCATCGCGCACTCGCTCTACATGATCATGGAGATCTGCAAGGGTCTCTCCTACGCGCACGAGCTGCTCAACCCCGAGACGGGCAAGCCGCTCGGCATCGTCCACCGCGACATCTCGCCGCCCAACGTGCTCATCTCCAAGCAGGGCGAGGTCAAGGTCGTGGACTTCGGTCTCGCCAAGGCGACCAGCCAGATCGAGACGACCGACCCCGGCGTCGTGAAGGGCAAGATGAGCTACCTCTCGCCCGAGGCGGCGCGCGGCGAGGAGGTCGACGCCTCGGCGGACATCTTCGCCGTCGGCATCCTGCTCTACGAGATGCTCACGGGGAAGCGGCTCTTCTACGGCGAGACGGACTACCAGACGGTGGAGCTCGTCCGCAACGCGAAGATCCCGCCCATCAAGCCGCAGAACCCGCAGGTCGAGCCGGAGCTCGAGGACATCGTGCGCAAGGCGCTCGCGAAGCGGAAGGAGGACCGCTTCCTGTCGCCGACCGACCTGCAGGACGCCCTCGCGCAGTACAGCTACTCGCGGGGGCTCAAGGTCATCTCGCGCGACATCTCCGAGCTCGTGCGGCAGTGCCTCGATGACCGCGCGGCGCAGTCGAGCGACGGGAAGAAGCCGAGCATCATCGACCACATGCTGCAGGAGGAGCTCGTCAAGATCACCTCCGTCGACTTCGAGGACCCGGGCGCGCGGCCGCTGTCGGCGGACGATCTGGCGATGGGCGGCTCGGGCGGGGACGACCGGCCCTCGATCGCCGACGAGGGCGACTTCATCGACCCGCGCGCGTGGTCGGAGGAGCGCCTCACGCCGGCCGTGGGCATCAAGGTCGTCGACGAGATCGAGCGGCGCACGGCCAGGGACGAGGCGCCGCCGTCGTTCGCGCCGCCCTCGGGGCCGCCGCCGGGCGCGCCGCGGCGAACGACGCCGCCGCCGGGCGCGCCGGCGCTCTCGTCGCCGCCGCTCGGCACGCCGCCACCCGTGCGGACGATGTCGGCGCAGGCGGCCGAGGCGCGCAAGACCGGCCGGAACCTTTCGCCCGTCGACTCGGGCCTCGGTGATCGCGGCGGGCCGACGCCCGGTCCGGAGGCGCTCGCCAGCGTGCTCGAGCCGTCGATCGTCACCGTGGGCCGTCCGCCCGAGCGCAAGGCGGGCCGGAGCTTCCTGGTCGGCGCCGTCGTGGGCATCGTGCTCCTCGGCGCGGCCGTCGCGGCGCTCGTCGCGCGCAAGCCCGCGCCTCCGGCTGCGCCCCAGGCGCAGACGACCCAGCCGTAGCCGTGGCGCGGGCGCCGGCGGGCGCTCAGCCGATCACGCCCGTGGCGGCGAGGATGAACGCCAGCGCGGCCCAGCAGGCCTTGAGCAGCTTCAACCCGACGCGCCCCATGGATCTCGATACGGTGCAAGGGAGGGGCCCTGCCGCCCCCCCGCTGATTTCGCGCGCTTGCCGGGCCCCTTCGCGAGCGATCACGACAGGGATGTCGCGGTGGTCCCGGCGCGGTGACGGCCGCGCGAGGCGCGGCGGGGCGGCGGCCCGTCACCTCGATCGGCGGAGGATGCGGCGGAGCTTGGCCTTGTCCTCGGCGCCGAACTCGCCCAGGACGACGAGCCCGGCGGCGTAGACCACGACGACCACGGCGATGGTCGCGAGACCGAGGAGCTTGCCGTGCGCGGGCAGGAAGCGCCCGACGAGGACCGCCGCCGCGAGGCTCACGGCGACGCGCGCGACCGTCGCCGGCGGCAGACCGCCGCCGAGCCGCGCGCGCAGCACGGCGAGCGAGGCGACGAGGCCGGCCGCCATCCCGAGCGAGGTGGCCGAGGCCGCCGCGACGAGCATGGGCGCGCCCGGGGTGGTCCGGGGCACCAGGATCGCGGAGGCGCTCGCCCCGACGGCCACGGTGACGGCCATGAGGGTCACCGTCGCGCGCGTGCGGCCCGCGGCGTTCAGGATCGAGCAGGCGACGCCGAGCAGCGCGAGGCAGCACTCGCCCGCGACGAGGATGGGCAGCGCCGTCGCGCCCACGCCGTACTCGGGCTTGTAAGCGATGGCGAGCAGCGCGCCCGGGCGCGCCGCGAGCGCGAGCCCCATGGCCGAGGCCAGGATGAGCGCCAGGCGCATCGTCTGCGACACGTAGGCGCGCGTCGCCCCGCTGTCCTCGGCGAACGTCGACTGCGAGACGAGCGGGAAGATCACGAACGTGATGACGATGAGGGCCTGATAGGGCAGCAGGGCCAGCGTGCGCAGCGCGAAGTACTGGCCCGAGGTGACCGGCGCGCGCGAGGGATCGACGACGGCGGCGAAGTGCTGGAGCAGCGGCTGATCGTAGAGCAGCGCGAGGTTCAGCAGCAGCGCATAGACGGCGACGCCGCCCATGTAGGGGACGAGCCGCGCCGCCGGGAAGGCCGGCCCCTCGGCGGGCAGGCGCATCTTGCGCGCGGCGACGACGAGGATGGCCGCGGCGGCGGTCGCGAACCCGACGAAGGCGCCCTTGACGGCGAAGACGGCGCCGAGGCCCAGCAGCAGGACCGTCTTCATCGTCGAGAAGCCGATGTCGAAGCTGGCCTGGACGTGGAAACGGCGCAGCCCGTTGGCCGAGCCGACGTAGACGGCGTAGACGGCGTAGAGGAACGGGATCGCCGCGGCGATGCGGAAGTAGGGCGCGTCGAGGGGGGCGCCCTCGAAGCGGGCGAAGAGCGCCGCGCCCGCGAAGAAGGCCAGGCCCACGGCGCTCCCCACCACGGCCTGCATGCGCAGCCCGGCGCGCTGGACCGCGCCCGCGCGGCGGTCGTCCTCGGCGGTGAACTTCGAGACCGACTGGACGGTGGCCTGCACGATCGTGTTGTTGACGATCGAGATGACGCTGTTGACCACGCCGAAGGCGCCGTACTCCACGGCGCCGAGGACGTGGTTGAGCCCGACCTGCTGGACCAGGCCGCTCACCATGAAGTAGATCTTCGCGAAGCCGATGAAGAGGGCGCCGCGGCCGGCGACGACGGCGGCGTCCGTCTCGGCCTTGGCGGCGGGGGCGGCGGCGTTCACGCCGGGCGCGCTCACGGGCGCACCCCCGAGACGACGCGCTCGACCTGGCCGAGGTCGCGGACCGCGCGCACGTCGGCGAGGCCGGCGGCCGCGCAGAGGCGGGCGGTCTCGGCCGCCTGGCCGATGCCGATCTCGAGCGCGAGCGTGCCGCCGGGCGCGAGCAGCGCGGGCGCGGCGGCCACGAGGCGCCGCACGAGGGCGAGGCCGTCGGCGCCGCCGTCCAGGGCGAGCGCGGGCTCGGCGCGCACCTCGGGCGCGAGGCCCGCGACGTCGCCCGCGGGGACGTAAGGCAGGTTGGCGACGATCAGGTCGAAGGGCGCGAGCGGCGCGAGCGGCGCCGCGAGGTCGCCCTCGAGGAACGTCACGGCGACGGCGTGGCGGTCGGCGTTGGCGCGCGCCACGGCGAGGGCGCCGGGGGAGACGTCGACGGCGAAGACGGTGGCGTCGGGGCGCTCCTTGGCGAGGGCGATGGCGATCGCGCCCGAGCCCGTCCCCACGTCGGCGATGCGGGGCGAGGGGCGGCTCGGACGCTCGGGCGCGGGCGCGGCGGCCTCGGACGCGGCCACGCCGGCCTCGGCCTCGCCGGTCCCCGCGTCGGAGGCCTC
>DASZWW010000375.1:0-1648 GCA_035546175.1 Polyangia bacterium | reverse complement strand
ACCGTCAGGAAGAGCGCGGCGCGCGCGATCGCGCGCACCGCAGGAGTGACCTCGTCATGGCGTCGCGCAGCTCGCATCGCCGGTAGTTGACGTGGCGACGCCGCGGCGCAGGCAGGAAAAACGTGCGCGGCGCGCGTCACGGCCGCGCGTCCTCACAGGCCGAGCACGCTCTTGACGGCCGCGATGAGGGCGGGGCTGCCCACGCTGCGATCGGTGCCCACCGGCAGGCGACGGACGTACCAGCGGACCGTCCGCGTGTACGTCGCGCCGGGCATGATCGTCTTGAAGGCGCTGTGCTCCTCCAGCTCGACGTAGGTGTGCGGGTCGTTGCAGTAGAGCTCGACGTCGTAGTGCCCCGGCGGCGGCTGGTCGGGCGGGACGATCGGGTCGAACGATTTGACGAAGAGCAGATCGCCGCCCGCGTGAGGCGCGACGTGGGCGATGAACCCGCCCGCGCTCTGCGCGCCCGCCTTCGACTCCCCCTTGTTCGCGAGGTGCGTCTCGTTGTCGTACCAGGTGAACCCCTGCGCCGCGCGTAGCTGCATCGGCTGCGCGAGGAAGTCCACCTTCGGCGCTGTCGGCGGCGTCGAGAAGAAGGTCAGCCCGTCGGGGAACACGCGGGTCACCTCCCAGTGCGAGAGCTGATAGGGCGCCGTGCCCACGTTGGTGAGCTGATAGTCGATGACCACCGCCTGGTGCGCCGGATCGGCGCGGAGGACCTTCGTGACGGTGAACGTCTTGCCGTTGGGCGTCGTGTACGCGCCGCTCTCGGCGGTGACGACGCCCGCGTCTCCGATCGTGGTCGCATAAGGGAGGTTGTCGACGGCGGGCGGCGGCACGAACGTGCCCGGCTTGACCCAGTCGTCCGCCGGGCTGGTCCACAGCGTCGAGCCGAAGAACTGCGGGTTCGCGCTCATGTCGGTCAGCAGCTCGTCGCCCCCGAGAGAGAAGCCGACGATGCGCGCGCCGAGCGCCGGGTTCACCTCCAGCTGAACCGGCCCGAACTGCAGGACGTCCAGCCCGCCGCGCGCGATCGGCGGCACGAGGCTCGGGGGCGAGGGCGCCGCGCCGTCACCGGCGTCGTCGCGCGCGCTCGGGGCGTCGCTCCCGTCCGGGTGAGCCGCCGGAGCCTCGCCCGTCGCGTCGGGCCCCCCGACGTCCCCGGCGCGCGCCTCGACGAGCGCGGCGTCTCGCCCGCTCGCGTCGGCTCGCGGGTCCACGCTCGCCTCGGTCGATCCATCAGGCGACCCCCTCGGACCGTCGGGCCGGGGCCCGCCGCGCGCGCCGCACCCCGCGGCGCCGGCCACCACGCAGGCCAGCAGGCCCGCCGTCGACGTCAGCGCGCGTCCATTCACTCGCCGGCCTTAGACGCCGCCGCGCTTCGCGGTCAGGCAATTGCCGGGAGAGGCAGCCGGGCGCCCGAAAACCTGCCTGCCCGTGCGGGCCGCGCCGTCACATGGGAAGTGGCAGCACTCGACCAGTTTGGAAACGTTATTACCAAACAGGTCTGTCACGCGCGACGGAGAAGGCCGAATGACTGAACGAACGAGACGGACCCCGGGCGGTCTCCTGGTCTCCTGGGTCCTCCTGGCCGGCCTCGCGGCCGCGGCGGGCGCTTGCAGCGGACGGATCGGCGGCGCGGGCGGGG
>DASZWW010000374.1:0-32365 GCA_035546175.1 Polyangia bacterium | reverse complement strand
CCTCGCTGGGGCGTCCCCGTCGCGGCGCCCGACGGCACGATCGCGTGGACGGGCCTGGCGGCCTCGGCCGGGCTCGACCTCGTCGTGCCGCTGCGCTCGCCGCGCTGTCGGCTCGACGTCGGCGCCGACGGCTGGCTGACGCGCGCGACGATCTCGGGCCGACCCGCCGTGGGCGCGCAGGGACGGGACGGCGTCGCGACGGCCGTCTACCTCGACCTCGCGCTGCGCGGGGCCGTGCGCGTCACGGGCGCGCTCGGCCTGGCCGCGAGCGTCGGCCTCGGCGCGCCCCTGCGCCGCGTGGAGCTCCTCGACGGCGCCGACCGCGTCGCCGGCCTCGACGGCCCGCGGCTCGCGGCGGCGCTCGGTGCCTCGTGGCGTTTTCCTTGAGCCGGTTCGCCCGCCCGGGGTACCTACCCGGCGTCGCGAACGAAAGGACACCGATGAAGCGCTCCCCGCCCTCCCTCCGAAGCCTCGTCGCGATCGCGCTGGTGTGGCTCGCGCTGCCGGGCGCGGGCTGCGGCAAGAGCAACGTCTCCGCGCTCGGACCGCCGGACGCGGGCACGTCCGGCGCCGCGGGCACGTCCGGCGCCGCGGGCACGGGCGGGGGCGGCGGCGCCGGCGCGGCGGCGCCTTGCCCCGCGTACCAAGCGCTCTGCAACGGCGCCTGCATCCCCACCAGCCAGGATCCGGCGAACTGCGGCGGCTGCGGCGTCAAGTGCGCGGCCGGCCTCTCCTGCTCGGGCGGCGCGTGCGCGGCGGACTGCCTCCCCGGGCTCGACAGCTGCGGCGGCGCGTGCGTCGATCGCGCGAGCGACAGCCTCAACTGCGGCGCCTGCGGCGTGGCCTGCCCGGCGGGCCAGGGCTGCGTCAAGGGGAGCTGCCAGGGCGCCGTTCCCGTCACGGCCGGCCCCGCGAGCTGCGCGGGCGGAGGCCCACCCATCACGGTCGCGCCCGGCCAGGGCGGGTGCCTCGGCACCCTCGCGCAGACGACGTTCCGGTGGGGCCTCTGCTCGTGCAAGGACGTGCGCGTGAGCGCGAAGCTGCTCGTCGACGCCTACGACAGCACGCGCGCGCCGTACGCCCCCGGCGGGCTCGGCGGAGGCGTCGGCGTCAACGGCGGCTACGAGGCCTCGGCCGGCGCCGAGATCTGGGGCGCGCTGTGGTGCGCGGCGGACACGGGCATCGAGACCCACGCGCCCAACACCGTCAAGCAGGAGCTCCGCGTGGGCGGGCCCTGGGGCACGAGCGACACCTTCACCGTCGGCGAGGACGCGTACTCGGCGGGCGACGTCTCGACGAGCTCGTCGATCTCCATCGGTAAGACGCTGCACGTCCCCGCCGCCGCCACCGTCGCGGCCGGCGTGACGTACGCCGCGCTCGCGCGCGAGCCCGTGAGCGTGACGCCGCCGTGCGAGTGCGAGCCCCAGCAGCTCGTCCCGGTGGCGGACATCATCGCCGCGCACCGCCCGCCTCACAACGACGACGCCGCCATCGGCCTCGACCCCGCGGTGTTCGCCACGCGCGGCAGCGCGCGACGGCTGGATCTGCCGTGCGGCAACTTCTACCTGACGGGCCTGTCCCAGAGCGACCCGCTCACGATCGTCGCGCACGGCCGCACGGCGCTCTATATCGACGGCGACGTCCAGTCGAGCAGCGCGCTGACCTTCGCCGTCGAGCCGGGCGCGGAGCTGGACCTCTTCATCGCGGGCACCATCGACGTCTCGGACGCCCTGACGATCGGTTCGCCGAACTATCCGGCGGCGAGCCGCACCTACGTCGCGAGCACGGCCGGCGTCCACTTCTCGGCGGGCTCGCGCATCGGCGGCAACGTCTACGCCGCCTACGGGCTCGTCACCTGGTCCGCCGGCTCGGATCTCTACGGCGCCGTGTACGCGGGCGACTTCACGGCCTCGGCCGCGACCGTGATTCACTACGATCGCGGCGTGCTCGTCGCGGGCCAGGCGTGCACGTCGCCGCCGCCCCCGGACGGCGGCGTCCCCCAGTGCGGCTCGTGCAAGGACTGCGGCAATCAGGCCTGCATCGGGGGCGCGTGCGGCGCGTGCCGCTCGACGGACGACTGCTGCGCGCCGCTCATCTGCAACCCCTCGGGCCAGTGCGTCGCGAACGTCATCCCGTGATGCGGAGCCGGCCCGGCGTCGCCTGCCCGTGAGCCCCCCGGCACCGAGCCGCTCCCGGAGCGCTGAGCCGCATCACCTGGCGGCCCCCGGCGGTGTCACGTCGACGAACGACCAGAACTGGCTCTTGAGCGCCTTCAATCGGCTGAAGGCCTCGGGCGCGGAGCTCTCCACCAGGAACTGCAGCTTCGCCAGCATCGTCGCCGGAGCCACCGACCCCATCAGGGACGGCGACGGCTGGACGCTGGGACGGTCCCGGTCCCTGTCCCAGACCACGTGCGCGACGACGATGAATTCCTCTTCGGCGCTGCGTGGCTGGGGATGGAATCGCGCCTCGAGCACGCGCATGGACCGAGGCCTACGCAAGCGGTGTGCCCGCGGGCTCGGCCGCCGCGACGTCCGCCGCCGACGGCTCGGTCTCGCAGAGGCGTCCAATCCGCCGGTAACATTTCGACCGCTGGCGCGGCCGATGTCCGATCCCTTTACGCTGGCGCTCGCGTCAACCGGACGGGACCGTCGGAGACCAGGTGACGGGCCGAGCGTATGCCGGTTCACGCCGTGGAACGGAACCTGCATCCCGGGCACGCGCCATGCGCGTCCTCGTCGTCGGAGCGGGAATCGCCGGGATCACCACGGCGCTCGAGCTCCAGCGGCTCGGCATGGACGTCATGCTCATGGAGCGCTCGGAGGCGCTCCGGGGACAGGGCTTCATGCTCGACTTCTTCGGTCCGGGCTACGACGTCGCCGAGCGTTTGGGGCTCCTGCCGAGGCTCGCCAAGATCCACCGGCCGTCCAGGCACCTCGTGTTCGTCGACGAGGCCGGCCGGACGCGCGCCGACCTCCGCGACGCGGGTCTTCGGGGCCGCATGTTCCGGGGCCGGCACTTCAACTTCATGCGGGGCGATCTCGAGCGCGTTCTCTTCTCGGCGCTCGAAGGCCGCGTCCCGGTGATCTTCGGGTGCTCGCCCGTCGAGCTCGACCCCACGGGGTCCTCGGTGCGGGTCCGGACCAATCGAGGCACCTACGACACGTTCGATCTCGTCGTGGGTGCCGACGGGTTCCGCTCGCGGGTCCGCGACCTCGCCTTCCTCGCGGGGGACAGCTCCACCATCCACCTGGGAAGCCACGCCGTCGCCTACGTGACGTCGCGCGCCGTCGGGGCTGCCCGCGGAGGCCTTCGTCTCGTTCTCGGGCGCCGGCTTCACCGCGTCGGCCTACCCGCTCGCGGGCGATCGCGTGGCCACGTTCTTCGTTCATCGCGCCGCGGGCTGGCTGGGGGATCGCTCCCCGGCGGCCTGCCGGCGCGAGCTCGAGGCGACCTACCGCGGTCGCGGCTGGATCCTCGACGAGCTCATCGATGCCATGCCGGAGGACGGGAGCTGCTACTACGACGACGTCGCCCAGATCGAGACCTTGCGCTGGAGCGACGGTCGGGTGGCCCTCGTCGGGGACGCCGCCGGTTGTGTCTCGCTCCTGGCCGGCCCCGGGGCGTCGCTCGCGATGTTCGGCGCCTACGTCCTCGCGCGCGAGCTCGAGCGCCGACCCGGCGACGTCTCGAAGGCGCTCGACGCCTACGAGGCGCGCGTGCGACCGCTCGTGGAGAGGGCGCAGCGCGCGGCCAGCCGGAGCGTGTCGTGGTTCTTGCCACGCACGCGCTGGGGCGCGCGGGTGCGCGATCAGATCACGCGCACGGCCGTCACGCCCCCCGTGGCGTGGCTGCTCGGGCGGCTCCTCGGAGGGGCGCGGGTCGCGCTCGACTGAGGGGGCGCGACGGATCTCGAACGAGATCGATCGGCGACGAACCTCAGCTCCGCCAGCCGTTCGTCGGTCGGGCCGGATCGTCCGTCACGGCGTGACGGGCCAGCACGGGCCGCGGTCTGCCTCCCCGGGAGGGCCGGACCAGCGACAGAGCGGCGTCTGGTCGCGGAAGTGTTGCTGGACCCACGGCCGCGACTCGAGCGGCGAGCCGCTGTACGGCCGGATGGTCGCGCGCGGTCCGACCTCGGGGTCGACGCTCGCGAGCTTGACGACGCTCGCGTCTTCGGTGTCCGGGCCGACGCGCCTGGGCCCGGCGTTGACCTGCACCGTGTACGGGCCGATCTCGATCGGCTCCGGGTTCGAGAGCGCCGTCGTGCGCGCGAAGAGCGACGGCAAGACACGCGCCGGCACGAGCTCCATGGCCGGGGTCGCGAAGGTCCGCGCGCGCGCCATCGACCACGGCGAGCGCGGCCCGAGCGGACGCCCGAGGCTCATTCCCTCCGGCGGCAGCGGCGCCCAGGCCACGAAGTTGCGTCCCTGCCGCCAGGCGACCCACGCCGGGCTCCAGAGCGTCCCCGGGATCCACCCCCAGCCCCGGCCCGGGAGCACGGCCCAGCGGCCATAGTGAAAGGGAGCCCACCCCCACGCCCACCCCGAGATCCACGTCCAGCCGTACTCCGTGCGGACCCACTGGCCGTTCGTCGCGTACGGGACGAACCTCGACCCGACCTCGCGGCTCGACGGGAACCACACGCGGCCGAGCGGCTTCGTCTCCGCCCACGTCCCGTAGGGCGCGAGCGCGGCCTCGAACGACTTGTACGCGGTGGGCTCGTAGCCGTCGTCGTAGTCTCGCTCGTTGAGCTGGTCGTCGTAGGTCAACACCGTGTCGAGCGAGTTGACGTAGAGGTTGGGATCGATGTCCGTTCGCCAGGCGGGGCGGCTCGTCCGCGCCTCCTGGCTCGCCCGCTCCGCGCATCCGGGCGGCCGGCCGCTCGCCCGCAGCGAGGTGGCGCTGACGGCGAGACAGGACACCAGGAACAGCGCGCGTCGCACGCTCACTCCATCCGCAAGGGGATCTGCACCGACGATACCTCGCTGACGTTGCGGGCCGAGACGAGCGCGGCGTCGAGGCTCAGGTCGGCGTCCGACCGCGCCGGGCGCTCGAAATAAACATACCCGGTGATCTCGCCCTCCGGGCCGAGCACACCCTCCGGCAACGCCATGCGCATCACCTCGCGGCTCGGCGGGTGGTCGCTCCAGGAGAGGTACGCCTGCTCGTACACGCCCTCGTCGCGCAGCAGCGGCGCTGGCCACGGGTCGAGCTGCGAGTAGACGTCGTGGTACCGCGCGGCCACCTGGAACTTCGACGAGGCGAAGTAAGGACGGAGCGGCGCGACCGTCCCGGCGAGCTTCGCGTGCTCGAGCGGCACGACGGGGATCGCCCTGTAATGATGCCCTCGCCGACCTCGCAGGTAGAAGTGGTCGTAGAGGATGGAGACGGGCCGGGCGCCGTGATTGACGACGCGAATCTTGATCGGCGTGACGTCGGCCGGGAGCTCGCGCGCGAAGCCGCGCGGGTCGTCGAGGCTCGCGAAGACGCGGACGCCGTCGGAGACCTCGTAGGCGACGTCGGTCGTGTCCGGGACGAGCCGTGCGCCGGCCGCCGGCACCAGCCGGCCGTGCGCACAGGACCCGCCCACGAGGCTGAGCGCCGAGATGCTGACGACGGCCCCACACTGCGCTGCCCTTCCAGACACGCCGTCTGGCGCTGCAAACAGCGAGCCCGGCTCGAACCCGACGTCCGCGGGCAGCCGGGACCGCTCGCGTTCGATTTCGCGCCGACACCTCGTCGTGCCGTCAAGGAAACGCACGCCTGCTAGGGCTTGCAACCCTTCTTCTTCGGGTTCTTGCAGCAGGCGAGCGCCATCTTCGCGTCCTTCACCTTGTCGTTCGCCGCCTTGGCGTCGGTCTTCGCCTTCTCCTTGAGCGGCTTCTCGCACTCCGTCTTCTCTTTGCCTTTCTTGTCCTTGCACGAGGAGAGGTCGGGCTTCGCGGCCGTCTTGGCGGCCGCCGTGGCGTCGTCGAGGTCCTTCTGCTTGGCGGCGCAGTCGGGCGCCGCGGCGGCCTCGGCCGCGAGCGCCGCGGGACCCAGCGCGAGACAGGCCACCGGGATGAGGGTCATGAGCAGTCGTTTCATTGATCGGTCTCCTTTGGGTGAACGTCCGCGCCTTCCAGCAAAGCCCGGACCACACGCAGCTCGACCGACGGCCGCAGGACACCGGGAGAGCCGGCGCCGCGCGACGACGGATACGACCCCATCCGTTAAAAAAACGACCGCCCGTCTCCGGGCTGCGGTCGCTTTCTCCTCAGAGGATGGATGGACTGCGCGACGCCGCTCGACCCGTCCTGTACCGCCGTCAGCGGCGTCCCGCGCTGCCGTCGCGCGACGATCCCGCCTCGGCCTGGTCGGTGCCGTGAGGGGCCGCGGCGAGCGTCAGGTAGGCGCGCGTCACGTCCGACTCGTCGATGACGCCCTCGAGCGCGCCGTGCTCGTTCAAGACGGGGAGCTGCCGGAGCCCGCTGCTCACGAACAGCTCCGCGACCCTGCGCAGGCTGTCCGTGGCGCGGACCAGCGGTACGGGCTGCATCAGGTCGGCGGCCAGCGCCAGGGGGGCGACGGTGGTCTCCGAGCTCGCGAAGGCGATCGCCGACGCCCCGACGATTCCCACGACCTTCCCCGACCCGTCGACGACGGGGAACGACGTCTGCTCCTGGAACTCGCTGCGGGCGCGGGACATCTCGGCGACCGAGGCGTTCGGCAGGAGCGTCGCGTGCGTCGTCGGCGGCCGGGCGATCTCGGCGACCCGCAACGTCGTGAGGCCGTCCAGGGCAGGCGGGGGCCGGTGGACGTCCGAGTCCACCTGCGTGGGGACCTGCGCGTGATAGAGCGACCGGTGACGGAGGGCCACGAACGAGATCCCCTCCGCGAGCATGAGCGGCACGAGGAGGTCGTAGCTGCCCGCGAGCTCGCTCACCATGATGAGGGAGCTGATGGGGACGTGCGCGATGCCGCCGTAGAACGTGCCCATGCCCACGAGGGCGAACGCCCCCGGATCGATGCTGGGGTCGTGCAAGAGGACGGCGGCGGCGCGCCCGAACGCGCCGCCGAAGAGGCCGCCCAGCACGAGCGACGGACCGAAGTCGCCGGCGCTGCCGCCCGTCCCGATCGTGAGCGAGGTCGCGAAGAGCTTGGCGCCGCAGAGGAAGAGCAGGAACGCGGCGCCTCGCCAGCCCAGCGGCAGCCAGTCGGCGCCGGTGATGGCGACCTGGGCCGCGCCGTAGCCGCCGCCGAAGATCCCGAGCGCGTGGCCGGGGCTGCCCACGCGCCCGCCGATCTGGATCATGAGCGGGACGGCGAAGAGCCCGAGCGCCAGCCCGCCCACGGCCGGGCGGGCCCAGGGCGCGATGGGCAAGCGGGCGGTCACGCGCTGGACGAGCCGGAGTGATCTCTCGAAGGTCGCCGCCACCCCGGCGACGAGCACTGCGAGGAGCGCGTAGAGCGGCAGTTGCCTCGGGACGAAGTCGTAGTGCGCCGCCCGCGCGAACAGCGTCGACTGGCCGAACACCGAGAAAACGACCGAGTAGGCGATGACGCTCGCGAGGATGGCCGGGACGAGCGCGTCCGCCTCGAAGTCGTCTCGATAGAGGACCTCCGTCGCGAGGAGCGCCGCCCCGAGCGGCGTGCGGAAGACGGCGGCCATGCCGGCGGCGACGCCGGCGATCATCAAGGTGCGGCGCTCGCGCGCGGACACGCCGAGCCAGGCGCCGACGGTCGAGCCGAGCGAGCCGCCGATGAGCATCGTCGGACCCTCGCGGCCGCCCGAGCCGCCGCTGCCGAGCGTGAGGATGGAGGCGAGCGCCTTGACCCAGATCACCCGCTTCCTGATGACGCCGCCCTGGTGGTGGAAGGCGTGGATCATCGCGTCGCCGCCGCCGCCGCGGGTCTCGGGGGCCAGCATGCAGACCAGGCCGGCGAGCAGGGCGCCCGCGGCCGGCAGCATCATGGCGACGGCGGGACGGAAGTGGAGGTCGGCCGTCTCGCCGAAGAGACGCTCCCCGTGGGCACGAAGCGGCGTGTACCCCGCGAGGCGCTCGAGGAGGAAGGTCTGCGCGTACTCCAGGCCAGCGAAGAAGAGCACCCCGAGGAGGCCCGCCGAGAGCCCGACGATCGCGGCGTGGAGCAGCGTGCGGCCGAGGATCCGCAGGTCGAGCGGCGGCGCGATGACGCCGAGCGAGGCGCCGTCGGGCAGGACGCCGAAGAGACGAGAGATCCCCGGCGTCGATCGCCGGCGTTCACGGACGCCGTCTTCAGGATTCGTCATCGAGGGGGCGCGGACCCAAGTCGCCCGGCGATGATGCTTCCGAGGCGCCTCGACGACAAGAGCGCGCGAGCTCCCGGAGCTCGCGCCCGATCGCCAGGATCTCGGAGGCGGCGCGGGCGACCCCGAGACGCTCCAACGCGCGGCCGGTGCGCTCCACCCTGAGGGCCAAACTGGCGAGGGCGCTCTCGACGTTCGTTTTCTTGCCGTCCCTATCGGCGAGCGTTCGATATATAGACGGTGTGCCGCTGGGCGTCACGGGAGCTCCGCGCCGTCCTCCGAGACGAGCCGATGGCCTTGCCGCCGGAGCTCCGCGACGCACTGAGCGCAATGACTGCCCCGAACCACGATCTTCCGGTCACCTTGGTCCCCCTCCTGGGTCCAGGTGAATGTGCAGTGTTCTCGCGGTCTAAGGAGCCCGGTGCGCGACGAGTCCGAGGCCGGACCCTTGGTCATCTACGTCCTCCCGTGGTCGTCGCTCGTGGCAGGGGAATCAAGGTCGCGCGTTCGTTTCCGGCCCGTTCGAGGGGCGGCCAGCTTCGATGACCACTTTGCTCTTCACAGATGGAGCAAGAGTTGGTCCAACCGCGGGCGGCTCGGCGACCGATGCGACCACGTCGGAGAGCTTGAGGCCGCGCTCGGACGCCTGAGGGGAGAGCCGCTCCGCGAGATCGATCGTCGCCTGGACGAGGTCCGCCCGGGAGGAGGAGACCTTCTGGAGGCTCCGTGCGACGCCGCGGGCGCGCTCGGCGGATTGTCGCGACGACGAGTCGTCGCCGAGCTTTCGATAGGCGCCGTGGGCGAGCGCGTCCGAGCGCAGCGCCCGGAGCAAGCCGGCCAGCGTGGACTGTGCGTCGCCGTCGAGCTTCGACCGGTCGTGGGCGAGCAAACCCCGCGCCGAGCCGAACCACACCCGGCCGAGGTCGCCGAAGACCAAGGGATCCGCCGCCGGCGTGTCCTCGATGACGACGAGCGGGTCGATCGAGAAGGGGTAGTCCTTCGGGTAGAGGACGAAGAAGAGCGTGTCGTCCGCGCGTCCTCGGACGACGGCCACGTGACCCCCGAACGGGAAGACGAGCTCCGCCGGAGACCCGAGCGTCGCGCTCAGGCGCTCGCGGGCCACGCGATCGAGCGCCACGGGGCCGTCGCCCGGGCGCGGGGCGCGCTTGAGCGTGGTCATGAGATCGCGGACCTGATCGATCCCGACGACGACGTTCAGCGCGCTGCCGCCCGTGTAGCCCGCGTGGAAGATTCCGACGAGCTCGTATTCGCCGGTCGCGCACGAGATGGCCAGCACGGGTGACCCGGAGTTGCCCGAGGAGAGCAGGGCGTCCGTGACGAAGTCGTCGTGGTTCCAGCTGCCCTCGTCGTCGTGGTCGTGCGTCACCACGACCTTCCCGACGTTCGTCGCCCGGAACGCCCCCAGCGGGAAGCCGCGGACCTCGACGACGTTCCGCTCGCGGAGCGCCGCGCTGCTGCCGACCTTCCAGCGCATCATCTGGAGCGCCGCGTGCGCCCGCAGGACCGCCACGTCGAGCTGCGGATCGGTGACCACCATCGTCACCGGCACGTCGTCGCGCGCGTAGCTGTCGCGCTCGTCGTCCACGAGCGCGAGGCTCTCCGACACGAGCTTGCAGCCGGCGGGGACGTCGTCGACCGTGTGCTGGGCGTCCGTCACGGTGGGCCACGACGCGACGTGATCGTTCGTGAGGAGCAGGGTGTCGCCGCCCTGCTGCCGGTACGCGAAGGCCGTCCCGTGCAGGACGGCGCGCTTGCGCTCGCGGCGAACGGCGCCGTCGGGGCCGTAGGACAGGCACTCGTAGATGGCCGTGTTGCGCGTGCAATAGGAGAACGTCGCCTCGGGATGCCGATCGAAGTCGCGCGCGGTCGACTGGAGCGCGCCGAAGTCGTCGGCGTAGGCGCCGGCGCAGAACGGCTGCGACGACGACGACCTCGCGGCGGGGCTCGCCAGAGGCGCGGACGCGGGCGTGCCGCCGGGTGGCGAGGATGGCAGCGCTGCCGCCGCGGCCAGGCGCTGTCCGCCGAGTGGGGCCGCGAGCGCGAGGACGACGACGAACGACCTCATGAGCCGTCCTCGAGCGGTTGCGAGAACCGCGCCAGCTGGCCGGCTCGCGACCCCCGCGCCGCGAGCCCACTGCGGGCGTTTCCCCGAGCGCCGCGGATCATCACCTGAACAAAAACCTTCCGGTCCGGGGCGGGACCGTTCGATAGATGAACGGCCCCTCGAGCGCGAGCGGCGCCCGCTCTGGCGATCGGCGGGGGGCGCCGGGCATGAAAGATGTATGAGGGGCGTTCCTGGCGCATGCGCAGGTCGAACGACATCGGTGTACGTGCCGCGGTCGGGTTCGCGATCGTGGTTGCGATCACTGCTGGCGGCATCGTGGCGTCGTCCCTCATGTCCCGCCACGCCGCGGACGAACGCGAGCGGATTCTCGCGCGCTACGCCGACGACGTCGCGAACGCCGCCCGCGTGCAGTCGGCCGCCGAGCGCATGGTGGCCGCCGGCCGCGGCTACCTCCTGGCCGGCGCGCCCGAGCAGCGCGCCCGCGTCCAGGCCGCGCGCGGCGAGCTCGACGCCGCGCTCGATGCCCTCGATCGGGCCGACGCCACCTCCACGGAGCGGGACCTCCTCGGCTTCGTCAGGCACACGGCGACGCGATACGAGGGCCGGCTCGAGGACCTCATCCAGACCACGCCGGCCACCGAGGATCGCGAGTCCCTCGCCCGCGTCCTCCGGGATCGCCTCATGCCGCTGCGCGAGGATCTCGACACCAGCGTCGAGGAGCTCGTCGCCCACAAGCAGCACCTCCAGGAGGAGGCGCGGGGGCGCGCCGTCCGACTGGCGCGACGCACGGTCTGGGCGGCCGCTTGGCTGGCGGTGCTGTCGGTGGGGCTGAGCGTCGCGCTCGCCTGGCGCTTCACGCGCCGCCTCGTCGAGATCTATCGCCGCGAGCGCGAGAGCTCTCGAAGGGCCGCCGCGGCGCTGGCCGCGAAGGACGAGCTCCTGAAGATCGTCGCGCACGATCTCCGGAGCCCCTTGAGCTCCATCGTGCTGCGCGCCGCCATGATGGCCAAGACGCACCAGGACGACGGCATCAGACGCCCCGCCGAGGCGATCCGCGCCACCTGCGAGCGCATGGCCGATCTCATCGAGAGCCTCGTGCAGGCGGCGAACATCGAGTCCGGCAATCTCTCGCTCTCGCCCCGCAACGTTCGGGTCGACGACCTCGTGGCGGTCGTGTTCGAGACCTTCGCGCTGGCAGCCAAGGAGGCCTCGGTGAGCCTCGAGCTCGAGATCGAGCCGCGCGACCTCGAGATCAGGGCCGATCGCGGTCGTCTCCTCCAGGTCCTCTCCAACCTCGTCGGCAACGCGCTCAAGTTCACGCCGGCCGGCGGCGCGGTGCGCATCTCGGCGAGCCTGGACGCCCGCGCGAAACGAGTCACGTTCGAGGTCAGCGACACGGGGCGCGGGATCGCTCCGATGGACCTGCCCCACGTCTTCGCCCGGTACTGGAAGCGAGACGCCGAGGGCTCCCGCGGCGCGGGCCTCGGGCTCTACATCTCGAAGGGGCTCGTCGAGGCGCACGGCGGCCGCATCACCGTCGAGAGCCAGCTCGGACAGGGAAGCTCGTTTCGCGTCGAGCTGCCCTACGGCCCCGCCGAGCCCTCCGCCCCAATGGAGGCGAGGCCCGACGACGGCAGGCTCGCGCTCAGGTTCGGCGACGCCCGCGAGCCTGCCAAGGTCTCCGACGCGTGATCTCTTCGGGAGCGGATCGGCCCCCGCGAGCTGTCGGCGCGGGAGGCTATCAGGCTGGCTGGGGATAGGGCACGAGACCAGGCTCCGCGCGCTGCCGCCAGGATCCGGCGCGGCGTCAGCTTTGCTCGAGCAGCGATTTGAGGCGGGCGAGGTCCTTCCTGTTCGCTCGCCGCATCGCCGCCGCCATCATCGGTCCGACCACCTTCGAGAACCCGCTCGGCTGCCCGCGGTTACGCAGGGACATCCGCGTCTTGCCCTCACCCGCGTCTTCCCAGGTGTAGGTGGTCTCCATCGGGAAGGGGCCGTCGGCCGTCCGCATGACCAGCCTCTCACCGGGCGTCATCTCGGTGATCTCGTAGACGTACGCCAGCCTCTTGCCGAGGAAATGGGCGACGAACGCGAGCCGCGAGCCGATGCGCAGCGGCGCCGGCGTCTTCCACTCCACGGACTCGATGTTGACGTACCACTGCGGGGCGTTGGACGGATCGCCCGCGTAGGCCGCGACCCGATCGCGGGCGCGATCGAGGACGATCTCGGTCTGAACGTCGACGCTCACCTCTTTGACCAGTCCGCTGGCTGGAAGGCGAGCATCTCGGCGACTCCGGCGCGACCCTACCACAGGTGCTGCGCGGCGATCGCGGGCGCCGCTGATCGCGGCCGCCGCGTTCATTACTCAAGAATGTCCTTGACCATCGTTCCATCGTTCGATAAATGGTCAAGAACATGCTTGACCATTCCGTCGCCCCGAACGCCCGCTCCTCGCGGCGCCTCGACGAGGTCTTCAGGGCGCTCGCTCACCCGGTCCGGCGCGAGATCCTGAGCCGCATCGGGTCCGGCGAGAGGACCATCAGCGAGCTGGCCGAGCCCTTCGACATGACCCTCGAGGCGGTGTCTCAGCACGTTCGCGTCCTCGAGCGGGCCCGTCTCCTGCGCCGCAGGCGACGGGGCCGCGAGCACCACTGCCGGATCGACCCGACGCGCCTGCGCGAAGCGGGCGCGATGCTGGTCAAGCTCGCCGGCTTCTGGGAGGGCCAGCTCGCCTCGCTCGACCGCTGGCTCGCGACCGCGCCGGAGAAGGAGTGATGGCGTCTCGGGGCCGGTCGGTCGTCGTCGTGAGGAGAGCCTTCGCGGCTCGGCCCGCCAGGGTCTTCGCGGCCTGGTGCCGTCCGGAGCTGATGGCGCAGTGGTTCTTCCCGGCGCCCGGATGGCGCGCGGACGTCACGGCGGACGTTCGGGTCGGCGGCCGGTACCGGGTCGCCATGTACGACCCGGCCGGCGGAGCGCACGTCCAGGAAGGCGCCTACAGGTCGATCGAGCCCGATTCGCGCCTCGTGTTCACCTGGACCTGCCTGGAGCTGGGCGTCGCCGACAGCCTCGTCACGGTCGAGCTGCGCGAGGCCGGCGGGAAGACGGAGCTCACCCTCTCGCACGAGCTCCCCGACGACGCCGTCATCATGCGCGAGCACGAAGGGGGCTGGAACGGCTGCCTGGAGAGCCTGGCTCGCCACCTCGAGACCGCCACCAAGGAGGACCCGTCATGAGCAGCAGCATCAAGGAGAAGATCATCGTCCGCGGCAGCACCGAGAAGGTCTTCGATGCGCTGACCTCCGACGCCGGCTATCACGGCTGGTGGTCGAAGGACTGCCAGATCGCCGAGAAGGCGGGCGGCGAGTCGAGGCTGACGTTCGACAAGAACGGCACGATCGTGTCGATGCGGTTCCGCGTCGACGAGGTCGTCCCGAAGAAGTCGGTCCGCTGGACCTGCGTCGGTCACGACATGGACTCCTGGATCGGGACCACGCTCGACTGGAGGCTCGCGCCCGACGGAAACCGCACCGAGGTCTCGTTCGAGCACGGTGGCTGGAAGGGCGCCGCCCCGGAGCCGGTGGTGCAGGGCTGGCGGCACTTCCTCGGCAGCCTGCGCTCCTTCGTCGAGACCGGCGAAGGTCAGCCCTGGTGATCGGCGCGCGCGAACCTCGCCCGCGCCGGTAATCGGCGGGCGGCCCGTTACCGATCGGAGGCACTTTCGTTACTGAGGCGTAACAAACGGGAAGCTTTCTGGGCCGGAGCTGATACCCTCGTCGGCAGTGTCGGTCACATACAAGGCTAGCGGCGCCTTCCGGAAGGACCTGGAGGCTCGCGTCGCCGCCTTCTTCGAGCAGACGGGGCTCGCGCGGCGCGATGGCGCGCGAATGGCCCTCAAGACGCTCACCATCCTGGCCTGGCTCGCGACGTCGTACGCGGCGCTCGTCTTCCTGGCGACGGCGCGGTGGCAGGCGGTTCCGCTGGCGATCTCGCTGGCCCTCGCCATGGCGGGCGTCGGTTTCTGCGTCATGCACGACGGCAACCACGGTGCGTACTCGAGCCATCGGTGGCTCAACAAGTCCGCGTCGCTGTCGCTCAACCTCCTGGGTGGCTGCGCCTACTTCTGGCACTTCAAGCACAACATCGCCCACCACTCCTACACGAACGTCACGGGCTCGGACCCCGACTTCGACGTCGGGCCGGCGGGGCGTCTGTCGCCGCAGGATCCGCACCACCGGTTCCATCGCCTCCAGCACATCTACATCTGGGGGCTCTACGCGATGCTGGCCATCGAGTGGCAGACGACGGGCGACTTCCGCACCATGGTCAAGCCTGGCGTCGCCGACACGCCCTATGCGCGGCCGCGTGGCTGGGAACAGGTCTTCTTCTGGGTCGGCAAGGCGCTGTTCTACACGCTGGCCTTCGTCGTGCCGCTCTTGCGACACCGCCTCCTGTCCGTGCTCGGGATCTACCTGTTGACGGGCGTCGTGCTGGGGCTGACGCTGGCGATCGTCTTTCAACTCGCCCACTGCGTGCAGGAGGCCAGCTTCCCGGCTCCCGCTCCGGGCACGCGGCGCATGGAGTGCGAATGGTTCGCACACCAGGTCGAGACGACCGTCGACTTCGCCCGCGGGAACCGCCTGCTCACGTGGTATCTGGGCGGCCTCAACTTCCAGATCGAGCACCACCTCTTCCCGAAGGTCTGCCACCTGCATTACCCGGCGCTGGCGCCGATCGTGGAGGAGGTGTGCCGGTCGCACGGCGTGCGCTACGCGTCTCACCCGCGCATGCGCGATGCCCTGCGCTCGCACGTCCGCTTCCTGAAGAAGCTCGGCAGCGGTGCGCCCACCGGGCAGGTCGACCTCGACCTGGCCGCATAGCGCCCGGCGCCGGTCGGCGCCGTCGCGCTGAGCTCAGCGTGACTACCGGTGGCCGTGTCCGCCGCCGCCGTGGAACCCGCCGCCGCCGCGGAACCCGCCGCCGCCGTGGAACCCGCCGCCGATGGAGCCGCCGACGTGACTGCCACCGCTGAACCCACCGTAGCCCGGGCGGGCCACGTAACCGCCGCGATAGCCATACCCCCCGGAGCCGGCGCGGATTCCGTACGCGCCGTTGTACCCGCGCCAGCCGCCGGCAGCGAGCCGCCCGTACCAGCCGAAGTGAGCGGGCCCGTAGACGCCCCAGTAAGGAGAGACGCCCCAGCCAAAGACCCACGGTGCGGCGAGCCAGGTCCAGCCATAGCTCGGGTAATAGACGTACGCCTGCGGGTAGACTCCCTCTTGCGTCGGAGCGTAGGTGTACTGGTCGCCGTAGGCCATCCACACCCAGCCGTACTGTTGCGTGTAGACCCATTGGCCCGTCGGCGGATCTTGCTGGACCTCTTGCGGCGCGGCCTCGGCCTGTTGAACCTGCTCCTGTGGAGGCGCGGGGAGCTGCTCAGGCGGAGGCGAAGGGAGCTGGGCCGGCGCCGCGTAGGGCGGCGGAAGGGCTTGCGCGTTCGCGGTCTGCGGCGCGGCGCCGACGTCTTGAGCACGCGCGAGGCCAGATCCGAGCGTCAGGACCGACAAGATGAGCGCTGAGACAGACTTCATTGGCGACTCCTGCCCGTGGGGCCTCCCAATCGTAGCACCCCAGGCTCGGGCGCGGGTGTGACCCAGCGCATTGCAGGGACGAGATGGACGGCGCTTAGCGGCGGCGCTCGTCGTGTCGATCTCGGTAGTCGCGGCGCTCGTGTTCACCGTGCCGACGATCCGGGTCATAACAGGCGCACCCTCGGTAGTAACAGGCCGAGAGGAGCGAGAGGAGGGCCATCGTTGCTCCGGCGCGTGAGACGCTTGCACCTGCGCTCTTCTCGGGAGGCCGACGCGATTCCATGACGACAATCTGGGCATCGCCGGCCGGAGGACTAGGGGGCGACGCCCCCGTCGGCCGCGTCGCTCGCGTTTCAAATCGTCTTCACCCCGCGGCGAATCCGAGCACAATCGAGCCATGAGGCTCTCGTTGGTGCTCGGGCCGGCGGCCGCGCTCTTCTGCGCGAGCGTCGCGCCCGCGGCATGCACGAGCTCGCACGTCCCCGAGTGCACGGGGCCGATGAGCGAGGTCGGCGCCGGTTGTCCGGAGACGTTTGCCGGCTCGCTTGTCGACGTCATGTGCACGCCGGGCCAGATGCAGGCCGTGTATTCGTGCGACGGGCTCGACGTCCTCGGGATGGGGTACGGGTTCTATGGAAACGAGTGCGCCTACGACCCGTCGACGCACGTCCTCGTCGGGGGCCGAGAGTTGAACGATCTGTCCCCGTACTGCCAGGACTCGATCGAGATAAGCGCGGGTCGTTTCCCCGGCGATGTGTGCCCGCGCCCGGGCGCCGTCATCGCCTCGCGCACATGCCCAGGGCCCGGCGTCGACGGCGGCGCCGACCTTGCGGATGGCGGTGGCGTTTCGGAGTAACCTCGCGCGGCGCTCTCGACCCCGAGGGCGCCGCCGGGATCGAGGCATCGAGGTGACGCGGAGATCGCCCAGGCTCCGACGCCGTTCCGTTCGCGCTCCTCAGATCTTTTCGGCGGCCGCCGTCTGAGCCACGGTCTCGATGGCGATGGCCGTGAGGGCGGCCGCGTAGTCGAGATCGATGTTCTTCATCGTGTCGTGCGTGTCGTGGTACCCGGTGCGGCTGATGTCGTAGTTCTCCATGAACAGGACGACCGGGATCCCGACGTCGGAGAAGATCTGACCGTCGGTGTTGTAGAGCGCCGAGCGGGGATCCCACTCGGGGCGCAGCTCACCATGGAGCGTCAGGTGAGCGAAGGGGGGCGGCACGTTGCGGCCGTGCTCGCGGCGCTCGGCGCGGCCGAGGCCGTTCCGACCGGGCGCCGCGTTCCACCTGACGACCTCACGGTTCCAGCGCACGTTGGCGGCGTGGGCGAGCGCCGCGAGCCGGGAGGCCGCCGCTCCCTCGCCAGGCGCGATCTGGAAGACGTCGCGATCGCGCGGGTTGTTGTGGCCGATCATGTCGAGGATGAAGGCACCGACCACCCGCGTGCCCGAGACGTCGATGACCGCGCCATCCTCGTCGAAGAGCCGCAGTCGTCGCTCGAGGAGCCCCTGGGCGAGCGCGCGAGCGCCGAGGCAATCCGATGGGAACTCCTCGCCCGTCAGGTGGACGAGCCAGACGTCGCGCTCGAGGCGGCCCTCGCGGGCGAGCGGCAAGAGCACGTCTGCCGCCAGCAGCAGCGCGGTCGTCGCAGAGTGGTTGTCGTCGGCGCCCGCGGCGGCGACGCGCAGGCCGTCTCCGCCCCGATCCTCCTCGTAGACATCTTCCATGTAAGCGGTGTCGTAGTGGTCGCCCATGATCACCGCCTCGCCTCGGTTACGCCCCGGGATCACGACCACGATGTTGCGTTCGTGAGCCTTGTGCGACTGGTTGCTGGCCCATCCCTCGGACCACGACATGTCGAAGTGCGTCTGCCAACGGAAGCGATGATCGGCGATGCGCGCCCGACCCTGCATCCCGTGCTTCTCGACGAGCTTGCGGTGGCGCTCGTGCAGGTCGTCGCCGAGGCGCGCGAGATCGCGGCGGTGGGCGGCCTGGACCTCGGCGGCCTTGGCCGCCGGCCCCCCGTGGCGCCCGTGGTTGGCGGCCACGACGTCGGCGTTCTCCTTGTTCCGGAACGGTCCTTCCGCGAGTGAAGCGATGGTCCGCCAGACCTGCTCCTCGAACTCGCGATTGGCGGTCGTCCGGAAGGTCAACGCCAGACCGGGCTCGACCGGGGGCCCCAGGAGCTCTCCGAGGTGCCGCGCGAGGGCGAGATCCTCGAGCCCCGCGAGCCAGGCCTCGAGGGTGAGATCCCGAGGCACGTGGAGGGCTGCCCGCGCCAGCGACGAGCACAAGGGCGTGCCCAGGGACTCGGCCAGCTCGAGGAGCTTTCTGGCGTTGTTGCCGGTGGTGTTCCGGGGCCGACCTGGATGATCGCGGAACCGAGCTGCCTCGCGGTGGCCGGCGCGGTCCAGCCGCCGGGGCTCGAGCTCGATGGGAGCCTCGCCCGGCAGCTCCGCGAGCACATAGCCTTCGGGCGCTCCCTCGGTGAGCAGCGCGGTGCTCCCGTCGGGCTCGACCCGAGCGACGAGCGGCCGGTGCCAGAACAGCTCGCGCATCCCGAGGCGCATGGGCGGATAGAAGAACCGGTAGCCGAAGCGTCCTCCCCGGTCGACCGCGGCGGCGGCGTTCTCGATGTCGAGCGCGTCGGCGCTGGGGCCGTCGAGGAGCAGCTGGTAGTCCTCTCGCCAGATCTGGGCGTTGCGCGCCATCGGCTTGCCATAGAGCCCGAGATCGTCGGCATCCGACGAGAACAGCGCCACGGACACGTCGTCGGTATAGGAACCGTCGCCGGCCAGCCCGGCGTCGCGCTGGGCGCGCTGCCAGCGGTGTGTTCGCACGACGTGGCGTACGATCTTGTGTCCGTGAGGCGCCGCCGTCGCGTCGTCGACCTCGTCGAGCCAGCCGGACTGGGGGATGCGGATGCTGCAGCCACCCTCGACTCTCGGGAACAGGTGCAAGAGCGGAATCTGCCGGGCCCGCGGCAGCGTCTGGGCGAGCCGAGCATACCCGGGGTGCTCGAAGAAGATCAGGCTGACGGGGTGAGGCAACAGCACCAGCTCCCCCGCGAGGAACGCGCCACGAACCGCCGGCGGGAGCGTTCCGAAGGCGCGGAAGGTCAGGACGATTCGAGTGCCGGCGAGCGGCGCGTCGTCGCGCAGGATCAGCGGGCGCGCGAACTCGGGCACATCCTCGGCGGCGTCGAGAACGCGAACCCCGTCGAGCGACGGGGTCGGCGTGCGGGTCGCCCAGGCGACGACGTCTCGGAGGCGTTCGAGCTCGTTCGGTCCGAAGCTCCTCCAGAACGGGGGGCCGGCCCCCTCGTGGCTCGTCCCGAACAGCGTCCAGGGCGTGTTGCCTTTGTCGTCCTGCGTTCGCGACAGGGCGAGGCTGAAGAGGAGGGCCAGCGGAGCCGGCGGGACGCGACCAGCTTTGGCGGCGTCGCGGAGCTCCGGCGGCCAGGCCGGGTTGCCGGCGAGCAGCGCGCGTGAGAGCTCGGTCTTCTCTCCCTCGAGGAGCTTGCCGAGCTGCTTGAGGAGGTGGCTGGCGATGTACTCGCAGCCGGGCTCGAGCGCGTCGGCCTGCTCGTACTCGGTGATCTCGATCGGCTCGACCGCGGCGTCGCCGTCGGACGGCCACACGAGCTGGTGGGGCTTCGGCGCGAGGTAGGGCGGCGGCATCAGCTCCGAGTAGGCCGCCACCGGGAAGTGACGGCTCGCCGCGAGGATCCGCCGCGCCTCCGATGCGATTCGTCCTCGACCGCCTTGACGAGACACGCGCCATCATACGCCGAATCGATTACCCTCGGCCCGTGCCCCGCCGTTTCGTCATCGAGCTGGAAGACGGCGACCGGCTCAGCGCGCGCGAGCCCACGCGGGCCGAGGTCGCAAAGGCGGCCCCGCAACTGGCCTCCTTCTACAACGAGCCGCACAATCGGGCGATGCTCGCTCACGAGGAGAGTCAGTCATCCCGCGACGTCGTCGAGCACTACCGGGAGCTGGCGCGCGAGGGGGCTCGAGCCTTCTTCCTCGAGGTCGACGGCCGGATGGTCGGGGACGCAGACCTTCGCAACGTCACTCGCTCTCACGCCGAGGTGGCCATCCTCGTGGGGGACCGCTCTCTGCAAGGGCGGGGGCTCGGAACAAGGTTCGGCGTGATGCTCCATTCGTTCGCCTTCAGCACGTTGGGCCTCCGGCGCACGTACGCGACCATCATCCCCGCGAACGCGGGATCCTTGCGACTGTTCGAGAAGCTCGGTTACGAGCGGGACGGCAGCCGAGCCGCTCGCCGCTTCATGGACGACGAAAGCGACGTCACCCTGTCGCTCACGCCCGGGCGGTTCCACGAGCTTCATGGGGAGCTCGCGGCGCGAGTGAAGGTCAGCGAACGAAGGACACGGATTCCCGCGAGCCCCCGGCCGGTCAAGAGGCGGTAGCCGTCGTGCTTCTCCGTCAGCGGCGTCGACCTCACCTGGGCGTGAGAGCTACCCGGCCCCTTCGTGACGTCGTCGTTGCCGCGCCTCCGCGGGCGTCGTGCCGGTCCAGCGCTTGAACGCCCGGTGAAACGCGCTCGGCTCCGAATAGCCGAGCAGGTAAGCGATCTCTGCGATGGCCACCTTCTCGTCGGCCAGATAGCGCAGCGCGAGCTCGCGGCGCAGCTCGTCGAGGAGCGCGTCGAAGGTGACGCCCTCGTCCGCCAGGCGCCGCTGCAGGCTGCGCTCGCTCATGTGCAGGCTGGCCGACACCGCGGCCAGGCTGCAGCCGGCTTCGTCGTCGCCCAGCAATCGGGTCAGGATGCGCCGCACCGAGCCCGCCGTGGTCTCGGTGGCGGCGGGCCGCTCCGCGAGCAGGGCTTCGGCGTGTCGCACCACGACACGGGAGAGCAGGGGATCGGCGGTCCGCACGGGCCGGGCCGCGGCCTCGCCCGTGAGCTCGAGCGCATTGACGGCGCGGTCATACCGCGGCGCGATCCCGAACAGCCGCAGGTGCGCGGCGCGCGCGGCGGCATCGGGCGCCGGGTGACGGAGCTCGACGGCGACCGGCGCGAGCGGCGCCGCGGACATCTGGGCACCGACGACCACCAGCGACGCCAGCGTGAACTCGGCCGCGTGGCGAGACTGGACGACGCCGGGACGTGACAGCGAATGCTCGATCCGCACGCCACCGCTCCGCCCTTCGCCGACGACGAACACGGCGGCATCGTGAACCAGCCGGTTGTAGCGGGCGAGGCGCTCAAACGACGCCCGCAGCGTGGGAGCGGCGCGAACCACGTAGTCGAGGACGTCGAAGACGCCGGGCCGCAGCCCCTCGGCGGCGTGCAGGCCGAACGCGCTGTCCCCTGTCGCGCTGGCGGCCTCCTCCCACAGGGCGGTCTCCATCTCGATCGGAATGCGGGCGTCAGGATCGTCCGCCCGGCTCAGCGTGAATCCGGTGCGCTTCTCCAGCGCCGCGCGCGAGACCCCGGCCGCGGCCGCGGCGTTGACGATGAACGCGCCGATCCCGGCGGACACCTCGATCGCCAGCATGTCGGCCGACGATAGCGCGGCCGAGCCTGGCGCGCGCGGTCAACCGATCTGGCGCGCGCGGTCACGGCGGGGGCGGGCGGGGCGCGGCACAGTGGCGGGCATGAACACCCGTCATCGAGACGGACAAAAAGGGAGGGCAAGAGGATGGCCTTTTTCGTCGGTTTGCTGCTGTTCGTCGTGATCGTCGGCCGGCTGGATGCGCGGCTGCCCTGGCCGCGTCCTCGCGATCCGGAGGTGCGGTCGTGATCGCCGGACATTTCGGCTTGGCGGCGGCGGTGAAGGCCCGCGAGCCCCGCGTGCCTCTGTGGGCGCTGATGCTGGCCACGCAGTGGCTCGACGTGGTCTTCGTGCCGCTCTACCTCGCGCACGTCGAGCGGCTCGTTCCGGCGCCCGGCACCGCAGGCGGGTACGGCAACGCCGTCATCCACGCCGACTACACCCACTCGCTCGTCGGCGCCGTGGCCCTCGCGGTGTTGTTCGCGCTGCCAGCGCTCTGGCGTTGGGGACGGCGAAGCGCGTTGGTTCTCGGCGCGGTCGTGCTCTCGCACTGGGTGCTCGACTTGGTCGTTCACCGGCACGACATGCCGCTGCTGCCGGGCGCGCCGGCCGGGTTCCCGAGCGTCGGGCTCGGGCTCTGGCGTCAACCCGCCGCGGCGGCGATCGCGGAGCTCGCCCTGGTGCTGTGGGGAACGTACGGCTACTGGCGCGCGGCGATCGCCACGACGCGCGCGCGAGGGCCGGCCCGCGTCGCGACGGGGGCGCTGCTCGTCTCGGGGTTCGTCACGCTCGGCCTCGACCTGCTCGGCACCTGATCGTCGGGCGCACGAGGGAGGGTGGAGGTGAATGCCGGGCCAGCGCGACGAGGATTGACCGCGCGCGACGCGTCGGTCAGAACGGAGCCGTGAAGCTCCGCATCGGAGTCTCGTCGTGTCTCCTGGGAGCCGAGGTCCGCTTCGACGGGCAGCACAAGCGCAATGGCTTCGTCGCGGACGAGCTCGGGCCGTACGCGACGTTCGTCTCGGTCTGTCCCGAGATCGAGGTGGGGATGGGCGTGCCACGCGAGCCCGTGCGGCTCGTGCGCGGGCCGCGCGCGCGCACGCTCATGGTGGGCCAGACGAGCGGCGCCGACTGGACGGCGCGCATGACGGCGTTCGCCGCGCGGCGCGCCGACGCGCTCGCGGACGAGGACCTCGACGGCTACGTCCTCAAGGCGAAGTCGCCGAGCTGCGGCCTCGAGCGCGTCAAGCTCTACCCCGCCGGCGGCGAGGGCATGCCCGAGCCTCGGGGCGTCGGCCTGTTCGCGGCGGCGCTGCGCGCCCGCCTGCCCAACCTGCCCCTCGAGGAAGAGGGCCGGCTCGCCGATGCCTGCCTGCGCGACAACTTCGTCGAGCGCGTCTTCGCGTACGCGCGCGTGCGCGAGCTCTGGCGGCGGCGCGCCGGGCGTTTCACGGTCGGCGACGTCGTCGAGTTCCACACGGCGCACAAGATGCAGCTCCTCGCCCACGGGACCGAGGGCTACCGCGCCCTCGGCCGCCTGGTCGCCGCCGCCAAGACGCTCCCGCGCGCCGAGCTGCGCGCGCGCTACGAGGCGGGGTTCATGGCCACGCTCTGCAAGCTCGCGACGCCCGGCCGCCACGCCAACGTGCTTCAGCACATGCTCGGGCACCTCTCGGCGCGCCTCGACGCCGGGGATCGCCGTGAGCTGCTCGGCGTCGTCGATGACCACCGACGCGGGCTCGTGCCGCTGGTCGTGCCCGTGACGCTCATGGCGCACCACGTGCGCCGCCTCGCCGTGCCGTACCTCCTCGGACAGACGTACCTCGAGCCACACCCGCGCGAGCTCATGCTGCGTAACCACGTGTGACGCTCGCGCGTTCCCCAAAGACCGTGGCCTCGTCCTCATCACGCGCCCCGTGGGGCCTGCACTGGTTCCGCCGCGACCTGCGGGTCGCGGGCAACCCCGCGCTGCGGTGGAGCCAGCGTGAGCACGGCGGGCGCGTGCTGGGCGTCTTCTGCTTCGACGCGAAGTTCCTGGGGCGGCCCGACTTCTCCGCGGACCGGTTCGCGTTCTTCCTCGCGACGCTCGCGGCGCTGCGCGACGACCTGCGCGCCGCGGGCGGCGACCTGCTGGTGCTGGACGAGGGGCCGGCGCCGGCCTTCGAGCGCCTGGTCGCGGCGCTCGACGCCCGCCACCTGGCGCGCCCCGCGACCGTGTCCTGGAACCGCGACTACGAGCCCTTTGCCCGCGCCCGCGACGCGGCGATGACCGAGCAGCTCGGGCGCGCGGGCGTGGCGGTCCACACGGCCTGCGACCACCTCGTGGTCGAGCCCGACGAGCTCCGCAAGCCCGAGGCGCGAGGCGGCGCTCCGACCTTCTACCAGGTGTACACGCCGTTCGCGCGACGGTGGTTCGAGCTGCTCGCGACGTCGCGCGTAGAGGCGCGGCTCGACGAGCAGCGCGCGGGCCTCGCCGACCTCGAGCGCCCGCCGCGCGCGGGCCGACCACCGTTCACGCTCACCTGGCCCGCGCTGTTCGGCGGCGCGCCGCCGCTGGCCGATCACCTCGAGCGCTTCACCGCCGCGAACGCGCGCCGCGTCCAGGTGCCGATCCCGCGGGCGGGCGCGCGCGCCGCGCTCGAACGCCTTCGGGCCTTCGCGCCTCGGCTGCCCGACTACAAATCGCGCCGCGACCTGCCCGCCGAGGACGGCACCTCGCGGCTGTCGATGTTCTTCAAGAACGGGTCGCTCACGCCCGCTCAGGCGATCGTCGGCTTGGGCCTGCCCGGAGCCGCGTTCGGCGCCGGGACGGGCCCGTCCACGTTCCTGCGCGAGCTCGCCTGGCGCGAGTTCTACTACCACGTCCTCTGGCATCGGCCCGACGTCGAGGGCCGCGCCTTCCTGCCGGGCGCGCGCCGCCTCGAGTGGGAGGATCGAGAGGACTGGTTCGACGCGTGGAGAGCGGGCCGCACGGGCTATCCGATCGTCGATGCGGGCATGCGGCAGCTCGCGGCCACGGGGTGGATGCACAACCGCGTCCGCATGATCGTCGCGTCGTTTCTCACGAAGGATCTCTTGATCGACTGGCGTCGGGGTGAGCGTTGGTTCATGGAACGGCTGCTCGACGGCGATCTCGCGCCCAACAACGGGGGCTGGCAGTGGGCCGCGTCCACGGGCTGCGACGCGCAGCCGTACTTCCGCGTCTTCAACCCCGTGCTGCAGGGGCGCCGGTTCGATCCCACGGGCGCCTATGTGCGCGCCTGGGTGCCCGAGCGGCGCGGCGACTCCGCCGCCGAGGTGCACGAGCCGCGCGGCCCGATCGTCGACCACGCGACGCAGAAGGCCCGCGCGCTGGCGCTGTTCCGCGCCGCCGCCCCTTGATCTCAGCGCCCGCGCTTCGCGGATTGGCCGCTCGTCGCGAAGACGTCTTCGATGACGCGACGGCGGTAGTCGAAGATGCGATCGAGCTGTCGGCGCACGAACAGCGCGTGCGCGAGGTCGCCGACCGGTCCGAGGGGAAGCTCGTACTCGACGCGATCTCGGACCAGCGTGCCTCCGGGCGCGTCGCAGAGCTCGTGGGTGTGGCGCCACGCCCGGTAGGGGCCGGCGGCCTGCACGTCGACGAAGCGCGACTCGGGCTCGAAGGCCTCGATCACGGTGCGCCAGCGAAACGGGATACGGAACAGCGACAGGCGATAGTCGATGATCGTGCCCGGCCGCATCGTGATGGGCAGGGGCGTCAGAATCGAGAACTCGAGCGCGGGCGGCGTGAGGCGCTGGAGGTTGCCTGCGTCCGCGAAGAACGCGAAGACGTCTGCCCGGGGAGCAGGGACCAGCTGCTCGCGCGAGAGGGTGTGACGCATGTTGATGGAACGCGGCGGGCCGAGGGCGGTTACCGCCTCGACTCTGGCTCGGGCCGCGGGGCGCTGAAGGACGGTCGCTCAGACTCAGCCCTCTCGCTGTAACCGCCTGCGTTCCTCGTCCGTTCCAGAGCCATGACGAACGGGAGGAGCAGCCGCTCATGGCACAGAGCAGCCACATCATTCTAGGTGGCGGTCTATCGGGCGGGCTGGCCGCGCTCGCGCTCGCCGACGCCGGCCGAGGGGCCGGCGTCGTGGTCGTCGAGGCGGGTGACACCTTGGGGGGCAATCACACCTGGTCCTGTCACGAGACCGACCTCGACGAGGCGGGGCGAGCCATCGTCACGCCGCTCATCGCGCACCGCTGGCCGCGCCACGTCGTGCGGTTCCCGGGACGGGAGCGACGCCTCGAGGGAGGCTACCTCACCGTCACGAGCGAGCGCTTCGAGCGCCTCGTGCGCGAGCGGCTGGCCCGGGCGGGCGCCACGGTCCTCACGGGCGCCCGCGCCGTCGAGGTCGGCGCGCGAGGCGTGCGCCTCGCGGACGGCCGCGCGCTCGAGGCCGACGTGGTCCTCGACGCGCGCGGGCCGGAGCTCGCGCCGCGGGTTGCCGGCGGCGGCTTCCAGAAGTTCGTGGGCGTCGAGGTCGCTCTGGAGGACGACGGACCCTGGGACGCGCCCGTCGTCATGGACGCCAGCGTCGAGCAGATCGACGGGTTTCGTTTCGTCTACGTCCTGCCCTTCTCGCGTCGCCATGTGCTCGTCGAGGACACCGTCTACTCCGAGCACGGCCGGCTGGACGCGGACGAGCTCGAACGCCGCGCGGTCGCCTACGCCGAGCAGCACGGCGCCCGGGTCGCGCGGGTGCTTCGTCGCGAGGTCGGGGTGCTGCCGCTCCCCGCCGAGAGGCCTCGGGAGGTCGGGTCCCCTGTTGCAGGACCTCGGCCGCTCGCCATTGGTTACCGTGGCGGGTTCTTCCACGGGGTGACCGGCTATTCGTTGCCCGAAGCGGCGCGCGTCGCCCAGGCGATCGCGCGCGGCGCCACCCCCCAAGAGACGGCGGCGGCGCTCGACGCGCTCGTCCGCGAACGCGGGCGCCAGCGAAGCCTGGAGCGGCTGCTCGCTCGGCTCATGTTCGGCGCGATGCCGCCTTCCACGCGCTGGACGGCGCTCGAGCGGTTCTACCGGCTCCCTTCGGCGACGATCGCTCGCTTCTACGCCTCGCGCACCACGGCCGTCGATCGCGCGCGCCTGCTGCTGGGCCGGCCCCCGGCGGGACTCTCGTGGCGGCGCCTCCTCGCGGGCGCGCGGGAGGCCGCATGAACGCCCGCGCGCGCGCCCACGCCGCCAACGACGTGAGCCTCGCGGCGCTCGTCTCGGACGCGCTCGCGCCCGCGCGGCTCGAGCGGCTGGCGCACGCGGAGGACTGGCCGGACCCGCCCGACGAGTCGCCGGCGCTCCCACGCGAGCTGTGGAACCGGGCGCTCGGCGATCTGGCGCGCGACGTGCTCTCGCGGCCGGGGCGGCGGTTCCGCGCGCGCCTCGCTGCGCTCGCCTTCCGCCTCGGGGGCGGCGTCGGCGACCCGCCGCCCGCGCTCGGCGCCGTCTTGGAGGTCATCCACGCGGGCAGCCTGGTCGTCGACGACATCGAAGACGACTCGACGACGCGCCGCGGAGAGCCCGCGCTGCACGTCCGCTACGGCGTCCCGCTCGCGCTCAACGCGGGCAACTGGATGTACTTCTGGGCGCTCGAGCTCGTCGAGGCGCTCGAGCCGCGGATGCCGCTCTTGCGCGAGCGTCTCCAGCGCGTCGTCGTGGACGCCATGGCGCGCTGCCACCTCGGGCAAGCGCTCGACATCGGCGTCGACGTCGGCCGCCTGCCCCGCGCCGCCGTGTACCGCACCGTCGCCACGAGCACGAGCCTCAAGACCGGCGCGCTCATGGAGCTGGCGGCGCGCCTCGGCGCGATCGTCGCCGGCGCGCCGTTCGAGCGCGAGGAGGCGCTGGCGCGCTTCGGCCGGCGTCTCGGGGTCGGGCTGCAGATGCTCGACGACCTCGGGAACCTCACGGCGCGGCCCGAGGCGGGTGGCGCCGCGAAGGCGCTCGAGGATCTCCGCAACGGAACGCCCACCTGGCCATGGGCGCTCGCCGCGCGGTCGCTCGACGACGCCGCGTTCTCGGAGCTGCAGGTCGCCGCCCGCGAGGCGCGCGACGCGGACGACGGCCGGCTGCGCGCGCTGGCCGCGGCGCTGCGCATGGCCGTCGGTCGCGAGGGCCGTCAGCTCGCCGCGCGCTACCTGGCCGACGCGCTCGCCGGCCTCCGCGCCGCCGCCGGGCCGCGGCCCGAGCTGGCGGCGGTGGCCGCGGAGCTCCACCGCCTCGAGGCCGCCTATGGGTGAGGCGCGCGTCGCGATCATCGGCAGCGGCTTCGGCGGGCTCGCCGCGGCCATTCGCCTGCAAGCCGGCGGCGCGAAGACGGTGCTCTTCGAGGCGCGCGACAGGCCGGGCGGTCGGGCCTACGTCTACGAGGAGCGCGGCCACGTGTTCGACGCGGGCCCGACGGTCATCACGGCGCCGCACTGCCTCGAGGAGCTGTACGCGCTGGCGGGCGAGCGCCTCGAGGACCACGTCCGACTCGAGCCCGTGCGGCCCTTCTACCGGCTCGAGTGGCCCGACGGCGCGCGCTTCGACTACGGCGGCACGCCTGACGAGGCGCTCGCGCGCGTCGCCGCGCTCGCGCCCGGCGACGTCGCGGGCTTCGAGCGCTTCATGGACTACAGCCGGCGCGTGTTCGAGGCCGGCTACCAGGGCCTCGTCGACGCGCCGTTCCTGCGCTTCGCCGACATGGTGCGCGTCGCGCCCCGGCTGGCGCGCCTGCGCGCCGATCGCTCCGTCTACGGCGCCGTGAGCCGCTTCGTGAAGGACGAGCGCCTGCGCCAGGCGCTGTCGTTCCACGCGCTTCTCATCGGTGGCAACCCCTTCGAGACCAGCGCGATCTACACGCTGATCCCGTTCCTCGAGCGCAAGTGGGGCGTCTTCTTCCCGCGCGGCGGCACGGGAGCTCTCGTCCGCGGCCTCGCGGAGCTCTACGGCCGCCTGGGCGGAGAGCTGCGTCTCCGTTCGCCCGTCGTGCGCGTCGAGGTGCGCGACCGGCGCGGCCGCGCGCGCCACGAGGTGACCTTCGAGCCCGGGGGCGCCGGCGCGCGCACCGAGACCTTCGACGCCGTCGTGTCGAACGCCGACCTCCACCACACGTACGCGCGGCTCTACGCCGGGCTGCCCGCCGCCGCCCAGCAGCGCGCGCGCCTCGAAAGAATGGACTGGTCCATGTCGCTCTTCGTCGTGTACTTCGGCACGCGCCGCCGCTACCCGGGCCGCGCGCACCACACGGTGCTGTTCGGTCCGCGATACCGCGAGCTGCTCCGCGAGGTCTTCCACGGCCCCGAGCTGCCGCGCGACTTCAGCCTGTACCTGCATCAGCCCACGGTGACGGATCCGGGGCTGGCGCCGCCGGGCGGCGAGACCTTTTACGTCCTCGCGCCGGTCCCGCACCTCGGCGCCGCGGCCGTCGACTGGGAGCGCGAGGCCGAGCCCTACGCCGACCGCATCCTCGCGAGCCTCGAGGCGGCGGGCCTGCCCGATCTGCGCCGCGAGATCGTCACGAAGCGCGTGTTCACGCCGCTCGACTTCCGCGATCGGCTGAACGCCTTCCAGGGCTCGGCGTTCTCGATCGCGCCTCGCCTCGCCCAGAGCGCGTACTTTCGGCCGCACAACAGGGACCCGCGCGTCCCGGGGCTCTACGTGGCGGGCGCGGGCACGCACCCCGGGGCGGGCGTTCCGGGCGTGATCAACTCGGCGAAGGCGACGGCGCGGCTCGTCCTTCACGACCTCGGCCTCGCGGGCGCGGAGGCCTTCGCGTCATGACGGCGCCGACGGCGGGCCGCGGCCTCGCGCGCGACATCCTGCGGCGGCGCGCGCGTAGCTTCTCGTGGGCGGCGCGCCTCTTGCCCCCCGAGCTGCGCTGGGACGCGACGGCCCTCTACGCCTGGTGCCGGCGCTGTGACGACGCCGTCGATCGCGCGCCCTGCGCCGCGTCCGCGCGCGGCGCGGTCGCGCGGCTGCGCGGCGAGCTCGACGAGGTGTACGGCGCGCGCGAGCTCGCCGATCCCATCCTCGCGGCGTTCCAGGAGGTCGTGCGGCGTCGCGCGCTGCCGCGCGGCCCCGCCGACGAGCTCCTCGACGGGATGCAGATGGATCTCGGGCGCGTGCGCTACGCCACCTTCACCGAGCTGCTCGTCTACTGTCACCGCGTCGCGGGCACCGTCGGGCTGCTCATGGCGCACATGATGGGCGTGCGGGACGCGGCGACGCTCGGGCGCGCCGCCGACCTCGGCGTCGCGAGGCAGCTCACCAACCTCTGCCGCGCCGTCGTCGAGGACGAGGGGCGCGACCGCGTGTACCTGCCCGCCGAGCTGCTCGGCGGCGCCGGCTCGCCGCGCGCAGGCGGCGCGGCGACGGCCCGCGCCGTCGCGGAGCTGCTCCGCCGCGCGGACGGCTACTACCGGAGCGCCGACCGCGGCCTTCGCTCCTTGCCGCCCTCGTGCGCGCTCGCCGTGAGAGCGGCGCGGCTCCTCTACGCCGAGATCGGCGCCGTCCTCGCCCGGCGTCGGTTCGACGTCAGGCGCGGACGCGCCGTCGTGTCGCCGGCGCGCAAGGCGTGGCTCGTCCTGCGCGCGGCGCTCGAGGAGGCCGCGGCGCGGCTGCGAGCCGCCGTCGCTCCCGGCGTCCGCGGGAGGGCGCTGCCGTGAACGCCCTGGCGATCTACGTCGGCCGCATGCGGGAGTTCGACCGGGCGGACTGGATCGTCTACGTCGCGTGGGTGGGGCTCACGTCGGGCCTGTGCGCCGCGACGGGCGGGTTCGTGTGGCTCGGGCACCGAGCGGGCGCGCCGCTGCCCGGCGAGGCGTACCTCGTGCCGGTCGGCGCGGCCGTCTTCACGGCGGCGATCTCCCTGGACACGATCGGGCATCGCACGATCTACAAGGAAGCGCTGCGCGGCGGCGAGGCGCTCGTGCACCAGGTGATCATCGCGCTCGGCGTCTCGAGCTGTGTGCTGCTCTGCGCGGCCTACGCGCGCGGCTCGATGTTCGGCGTCCCGGCGCTGGTCCTGACGGCGCTGTCGTTCGTCTACAGCCTCATCGACGAGGCGATGCACTGGCGCCGCTACCTCGCGGCGCGGTCCGACGTCGTGGAGATGTGGAGCCACGTCTTCATCTTCATCGGGCACGCCACGATGATGGCCGGCTGGTGGCTCTGGTACGCGCGGGGCTACGCGGGCGTCGCCGAGACGCTGGCCCGATTGCGCGGGCTGCTCACGTGAACGCGGCGCTCGCGGCGCTCTTCTGCGCCGGCGCGGCGCTCGTCCGGCCGGGAGGAGACGTCATGCCGCACGAGGCGAGCCCCATCGAGCAGGCCTGGCGCGCGGGGCAGGCCGCCGAAGCCTCGGGGCAGGGCGCCGCCGCGCGCGCGTCCTACCAGCGCGGCATCGACCTCGCGCGCGCCGCGCTCGGCGCCGATCCGAACGCGCCGGACGCGCTGCTCTGGCTCTCCGCGAACCTCGCGGGCGAAGCGCTCACGCACGGCAAGCTGTACGCGCTCAAGGTCATCCCCGACATCGAGGCCGCGCTGCTGCGCCTCGAGCGCGTCGCGCCGGCGCACGATCACGCGGCGGCGGCCCGCGCGCTCGCGAACCTCTACTGGAAGGCGCCCGCCTTGGTCTCCGTCGGCTCCTCGAAGAAGGCGGCGCAGTACTTCCGGCTCGCCCTCGCGCGGGCCCCCACCTTCCCGGGAAACCAGGCGCACGCGGCGGCCTTCTTCGCCGACGCGCGCGACTGCGCGTCGGCCCGCCCGCTCGCCGAGGCCGTGGCGGCGCGCGCCGACCTCGCCGCGTTCGGCCCCGACGCGCCGGAGTGGGCGCGGCTCGCGCGCGAGGTGCTGCGAGACTGCCGAGGCGTCCGATGAAGCGCGTCCTCTTCGTCGCCGAGGCGGTGTCCCTCGCCCAGGTCGTCCGGCTCGTCACGCTCGCGCGCGCGCTCGACCCCGCGCGCTACGAGATCCACTTCGCCTCGGCGCGCTTCGACGACCTCGTGTTCGGCGACGCCGCGTTTCATCGCCACGCGATCACGTCGCTGCCGGCGGAGCTCGTCGAGCGCCGCGTCGCGCGTGGCCAGCGCCCGTACGGCGCGCGCACGCTCGCCCGCTACGTCCGCGAGGAGCTGACGCTCTTCGAGGCCGTGCGGCCCGATCTCGTGATCGGCGATCTGCGGCTCTCGCTGGCCGTCTCGGCGCCGCTCGCGCGGGTCCCGCACGCCTGCCTCATCAACGCGTACTGGAGCCCGCACGCCGAGCGCGAGGGGTTCCCGCTGCCCGACCACCCGCTCGTGCGCCTCCTCGGTGTGCGGCTCGCCGCGCGGCACTTTCCGAAGGCGCTGCCGTACGTGTTTCGCCACTTCGCGCGCCCCGTGAACCGGCTCCGGCGGGCGCACGGGCTGGCGGAGATCGGCGGCCTGCCCGAGGTGCTCACCCACGGCGACCACACGCTCTACGCCGATGCGCCGGCGCTCGTCCCCACGCGGCCCCTGCCGCCGGGCCACGCCTTCCTCGGCCACGTGCCCTGGTCGCCGCCGGTCGCGCTGCCGTCCTGGTGGTCGACGCTCGATCCGGCGCGCCCCGCGGTCTACATCACGCTCGGGTCGTCGGGACGCGCCGACCGCCTGCCGCTCGTCGTCGACGCCGCGGTCGAGCTCGGCTGCGAGGTGCTGGTCGCGACGGCTGGCCGCGCGCGGCTCCGCCCGCGCTCGCCGCGCGTGCACGTGGCCGACTATCTCCCCGGTCACCTGGCGGCGCGCCGTGCCTCCGTCGTCGTCTCGAACGGCGGCAGCACGACCGGATATCAGGCGCTCGCCGAAGGCCGGCCGGTCCTGGGCGTCCCCTTCAACCTCGATCAGTACCTGGCGACCCAGGCGATCGAGCGCTTCGGG
>DASZWW010000373.1:0-9200 GCA_035546175.1 Polyangia bacterium | reverse complement strand
TGGCGCGGCGAGAAGCGCGGGAACTCGGCGCCGAAGCGGGCGATGTCGTACTTCGGCGCGGCGACGGACATGTACTCCATGCCGCAGCACGCGGTGACGAACGGGTACGAGAACAGCGAGAACTTGCGCGCCCAGTTGACGACGTCGGCGAGCTTGCCTGTGACGAAATCGGCACCCACGGCGGTCGATCTCCTATTCCCACCCGACGGCGCGCTTGCGCCAGACGTAGGCGAGGGCGACGATGAGGACGCTCATGAAGACGAGGATCTCCGTGAGCCCGAAGAAGGAGGTGCCCGCGGCGCAGACGCCGTTCTCGATGGGCCCGAGGCAGGACAGCGCGCGGTAGCGCAGCGCCCACGGGTAGAGGAACGCCGTCTCGATGTCGAACACGAGGAAGACGATCGCCACCTGGTAGAACTTGACCTCGAAGCGCGTGCGCGGGCTGCCGATGACCTCGGAGCCGCACTCGTACGGGTAGTCCTTGGCGCGGCTCGGGCGCGAGGGCCCGAGGAACTTCGCGGCGGCGGTCAGCAGCAGGGCGAAGGTCACGCTGCCCAGGATCATGAGGGCTGCGGGGATGTAATCAGACGTCATGTGTCCTTGCGGGTGCTCGCGGCCTAAGCCGCCACGGATGCTCGCGATTTATATGTGGTCGGCGCGCGCGAGTCAACGCGCATGGTCGGCGCGCGAGGGCCGGTCGGCGATTGACTTCGGCGTCGCCGGTTTTTATATCTAGTCCCCTCATGCGCCCGGCCAAAGCCGTCTGGTCCGTCGTGCATGCGGTCGCGCTCTCGCTCCTGGTCTCGCTGCCGGCCTGCGCCAAGACGCCGCCCGAGGCGCACTCGGCGCCCTCGGCGGCGGCGCCGGGCGAGCCGGCGGCCCAGCCGCTGGCGGCCGGGCAGGACACGGCGCTGCCGCCGGGCATCGACGCCTCGAAGCTGGACGACTTCCAGCGCAAGGTCTTCTTCCGCATCATCAACGCCGAGCCGTCGGTCTGCGGGCAGGCCATGAGCCTCATCGCCTCGGCCAAGAAGGATTGCCGGCGCTCGTACAACGCCATCCGCTACGTCGGCAAGCTCGTCGAGCAGGGCTTCACCGACTCGGAGGTCTCGGAGGCCATCGCCAAGCGCTACCGCGGCAACGACGTGAAGAAGATCGACGTCTCCGAGGCGCCCATGAAGGGCAGCCCCGGGGCCAAGGTGACCCTCGTCGAGTTCGCCGACTACGAGTGCCCGCACTGCAAGCGGCTGCAGCCCGTGCTGCGCCAGATCGTCGACGAGTTCCACAACGACGTGAAGGTCTACTTCAAGCACTACCCGCTGCCGCAGCACACGAACGCGCGCCTCGCCGCCGAGGCCGCCGTCGCCGCCAACAAGCAAGGCAAGTTCTGGGCGTACCAGGACAAGCTCTGGGACATGCAGGACGACCTCTCGCCCGCCGTCATCGAGAAGATCGCCAAGGACACGGGGCTCGACGTGGCGAGGTTCCGGCAGGACCTGGCCTCCGACGCCGTCAAGGCGCGGGTGCAGAAGGATCGCGACGAGGGCCAGGCGCTCGGCATCGAGGCGACGCCCACGGTCTACATCGACGGGCGAGAGTACACCGACCCGAAGGACGTGGAGAGCCTGCGCGAATGGATCAAGGAAGAGCTCGCGCGCTGATCGCCGTCCTGGCCACGCTGGCCCTCGGCGGCTGCGCCACGGCCGCCGGCGCCGGCGCCGGCGAGGGAGCGCCGGGCGGCAACCAGGTGGGCGCGCCCGCGCCCGACATCCGCGTCGAGTCGCTCGGCGGCAAGGCCCTGGGCCTCGACGAGTACCGGGGAAAGGTGGTGCTGCTCGACGTGTGGGCTTCGTGGTGCGGCCCCTGCAAGCAGGAGCTGCCGATGCTGGACGACATGGCCAGGCGCCTGCGCGGCGACGGCGTCGAGGTGCTCGCCGTCTCGGTCGACCAGCAGCGCGCGAACGTCGTGAAGTTCCTCAAGGCGCGGCCGCACTGGTCGCTCACGATCGCCCACGATCCCTCGGGGCAGATCGCCGATCGCCTCGCGCCCGAGAAGATGCCGACCTCGTACATCATCGACCGCGAGGGCATCATCCGCTTCGTCAACAGCGGGTTCGAGCCGTCCGACGCCGCCGTCATCGAGCGCCGGCTCGCGGACGTCGCGCGGCGCTGAGGGCGGCGCGGGCTTCGTGCCACGCGCACTCTGTTCGCGCGTGGCGGCGCGGCGCCCGCGGGCGCGCGCCGTCCCCTATAATCGCCGGGTTCGTCGATGAACCTGTCCGCGGCGATGGCTTCGATGCTGTGGGCGCTCGCGCCGACGGCGTCCCCTCCGGGCGCGCCCTGCACGGCGCTCGAGGTCTCCTTCACGACCGACTGCCTGCGCCAGCCCGGCGACGCGGGCTGCGTCTTTCACGCCGACGCCCCCGACTTCGGGCCCCAGATCGCCGTCTGGGTGGAGCGCGGCGACGGGACGTTCGTCGACACGCTCATGGTGACGAACGCGACGGCGATCTTCGGGATCGGCAACCGTCCCGGCGACTGGAACCTGCGCTCGGGGCCGCGCTTCCCGTACGGGCGGCGCGAGATGGCGCTGCCCGTGTGGGCGCACGCCCGCGGCAAGACCTACCCGCTCGTCGTCATGCAGGACGGGCAGGAGGACCGCCTCGGGGGGCACGAGGACGACTCGTCGCCCGAGCCGCACTTCTGCCGTCCCATGCTCCCGCCGGAGATCGTCGACGCCGTGACCTGCCCGAGCGGCACGTTCCGCAGCGACAAGGGCAAGCTCGACCCGACCGCCGTCTCGGTCTACCCGCCGCGCGCGGATCTCTTCGACTCGGGGGCGCTCTGTCCGCCCATCATCGTGGACCGCGGCACGTCGTGCGACGACGGCGACTCGGCGCAGTACGGGTTCCTGAACGACGTCGACGTCGTCGCGGCCGCGACGCCGCCCTTCGGCGTCGAGACGAGCCGCAGCTGGATCCTGCCCGCGGCGCTCGCGCCCGGCCCCTACGCCGTCCTCGTCGAGGTGGGCAAGGAGTACGATCCCGACGACGCGCACCGCTCGCCCAGCCTGCCGCCGGCCGACGTCCCCGACTACGGCGCCCCGGGCAACCTCGGGCAGCCGTCGGTGATCTTCCGCGTGCCGTTCGCGGTGGGCGGCGCGGGCGCCGGCGGGCAGGCCGCGGCCGCGCACATCGACGGCACCGGCGACCCGACGGGGGCGACCGGCGCGGTGCTTCCGCCCGACGGCACCATCAGCACGGCGCCCGGCAGCGGAGAGGGCCGCCTCGCGACGACGGCGGGGCCGGGCGGCATGGGCCGCGTCCACGTGAGCTTCTCCGCGTGCGAGCCCTTCGACTGCGCCTCGCACGGGCCCCCGCCCGCGGTCCCCGTCGAGGCGCCGACCGCCGGCGTCTCGGCCACGGCGGCGACGGTGCGGCTCCACCAGGTCGGCGACGGCGATCTCCCCGTGCTCGGGTACGAGGCCCGGTTCGCGCGCGTGGGGAGCACGGCCGACGTGGCGCTCACCGCCCAGGACTTCGCGCGCTGGACGCCGGTGCCGGGCTTCGCGCCGGCGGCGCCCGACACGACGACCGACGTGACGCTCGACGGGCTCGCCCCCCAGACCGAGTATGCCGTGGGCGTCGTCGCTCACGGGCGCTGCGGCGACTCGCCGATCTCGTACGCGCGCTTCACGACGCCGGTCCTCAAGTACGTGCAGCTCAAGGGCTGCTTCGTCGCCACGGCCGCCTTCGGCTCGCCGCTCGCCGCCGAGGTGAACGCGCTGCGCGTCGCGCGCGATCGCGCCGCCGCCGCGAGCGGCCTCGCGCGCGCGGCCGTCGATCTCTACGACCGCGCGGGGCCGGCCGCCGCGCGCGTCCTCGCGGGGAGCGACGTCGCCCGCGCCGTGGTGCGGCGGTCCCTGGCCCCGATCGCGGCCGTGTCCGCCGCGCTCGCGCGGCCGTGACCTCAGCGCGCGCGCGGCGCCGGCAAGCGCGACCGCTCGGGCCGCTCGGCGCCGATGTCCTCGCCGAGCCGATCGCGCGTGATGTGCCGATCGCCGACGGCGCGCAGCGTCTTGTGCTCGGACTCGTCGTTGACGTTGGCGCCGGGCGCGTCGGCCTCCGCCGTGTCGTCGTCCGGGCCCGCGGCCGGGCCGCCGTCGCGGAAGGGGTGACCGCCCGACAGCAGCAAGAAGGCCGTGGCCGTGGCGAGCGCGCCCAGCACGGCGCCCATCGCGAGCGTCCGCTTTTGGGACGCGTCACGCCACACATCGACGGCCCAGCCCTGCAGCCGCTCCACCCACCCCGGCGTGGGCGGCGCGCCGGCGGCGGCGAGACGGCGGTGCAGCCGCGCCGAGAACTCCCGCTCCTCGGGCGGCGCCTCGTCGCCGAGGTCGTCGAGCGCGTCGCGCACCTCTTTCGGCAGCTGCAGCGATCTCTGGGTGTCGAAGGTCATGCCGGTTCCGTTCGCTTCGGTCTGACGTACTCGGCGGCCGCGGAGTTCCCGGGCACGGAGAGGTCTTCCAGCTCCGCGTCGACGTCGCCGAGGCGTCGGGTGCCCTCTGGACCGCAGAGGACGCGCCGCAAGTGCTCGCGACCGCGAGACAACCGGGACTTGACCGTGCCGAGGGGCGCGTTCTCGATGGCCGCGATCTCCTCGTAGGTCAGGCCCTCGATGTCGTAGAGGACGAGGGTGGCGCGGAACTCGGCCGGGATCGTCCCCAGCGCCTCCCAGACGTAGCGGCGCAGCTCCTCGCGCTCGAGGCGGCGGTCGGCGCGCGGGGCGTCGGTGTCCACCGTCGGATCGGCGTCGAGGCCGCCGGGCTCGAGCGGGCGCTCGGCGGCGCGGTCTCGTCCCGCCCGACTGCGCGCGTCGTCGAGGTAAACGTTGCGCACGATCGCGTAGAGCCACGTCGAGAACGAGGACTGAAAACGGTAGCCGCCGATGGAGCGGTACACCTTGAGGAGCGCGTCCTGCGCGAGATCCGCGGCCGCCTCGTGGCCACGCGCGAAGGCGCGCGCGAAGCGCCGCACGATCGCGAGGTGCTCCGCGATGAGGCGCTCGAACGCCGGCACGTCGCCCTGCTGGGCGCGCCGCACCAGGTCTTCGACTTGCTCCGAGTTCATGAGATGCCGGGACCGTCCCCGCGCGCGAGGACCGTGTCGCGCGCGAGCCGTGGATCCTTGTCCACGTGGTCCAGATTGTAATGCAATCCCCGACTCTCGGGGCGCCTTCGTGCGCACTCGATGATGAGGTCCGCGCAGAGGGCCAGGTTTCGGAGCTCGAGCAGGTCGCCGTTGACGGCGACGTTCCAATAATATTCGCGGATTTCGGAGCGGATCAGCTCGATGCGGCGCGCGGCGCGCTCGAGCCGCCGGTCGCTGCGCACGATGCCGACGTAGTTCCACATGAGGCGCCGGATCTCGTCCCAGTTCTGGCTGACGACGACCGCCTCGTCGGACGAGCCGGCCTCGCCCGCGTACCAGGGCGCGACGTGCGCGGGGCGCGCCGACTCGGCGCCGCGCACCGCCTCGGCGGCTCGCGCCGCGAAGACCATGGCCTCGAGCAGCGAGTTGGAGGCGAGCCGGCAGGCGCCGTGGAGGCCCGTCATCGACACCTCCCCGATGGCGTAGAGGTTGCGCACCGACGAGCGCCCGTTGACGTCGACGACGACGCCGCCGCCCGAGTAGTGCGCCGCCGGCACGACGGGGATGGGCGTCCTGCGCATGTCGATGCCGAGCTCGAGGCAGCGCTTGTGGATCATCGGGAAGCGCTCGACGAGGAAGTCGCCCGGCAGGTGGGTCATGTCGAGGACGACGTGATCGTCGCCGGTGCGCTTGAGCTCGGTGTCGATCGCGCGCGAGACGACGTCACGCGGCGCCAGGTCCTTCATCTCGTGGTAGCGGGGCATGAAGGCCGTGCCGTCGCGCAGGCGCAGGATGCCGCCCTCGCCGCGCAGGGCCTCGCTGATGAGGAAGGACTTCGCCTGCGGGTGGTAGAGGCAGGTCGGGTGGAACTGGAAGAACTCCATGTTCGCGACCCGCGCGCCCACGCGATAGGCCATGGCGACGCCGTCGCCCGTCGCGACGTCGGGGTTCGTCGTGTAGAGGTAGACCTTGCCCATGCCGCCCGTGGCGAGCACGGTCGCGCGCGCGACGGCCGTCTTGACCTCGCCCGTCGCCTGGTCGAGGAGGTACGCGCCGAAGACGGCGTTCGGGCCGCCGTACTTGGCGGCCGTCAGCAGGTCGACGGCCATGTGGTTGGGCAGCAGGGTGATGCGATCCGCGCGCTCGGAGACCCGGGCGAGCAGCGCCTCCTGGATCGCCCAGCCCGTGCTGTCCTTGGCGTGGACGATCCGGCGCGCCGTGTGGCCGCCCTCGCGCCCGAGCTCGAAGTGGCCCTCGGCGTCGCGGTCGAAGGGCACGCCGAGCTCGTCGGCCAGCCGCTTGATGTGCGCGGGCGCCTCGCGCACGCACACCTCGACGACGTCGGGGTGGCAGAGGCCGTCGCCCGTGCGCAGCGTGTCCTGGAGGTGCGCCTCGAGCCGGTCGCCGGGGTCGAGCACGCCCGCGACGCCCCCCTGGGCGAAGGCCGTGTTGGCGTCGGCGGGCGCGCGCTTCGTGACGACGACGACGCGCCCGTGCTCCGAGGCGCGCAGCGCGAAGTAAAGCCCCGCGAGCCCCGAGCCGATGACGAGATAGTCGGTTTCCAGCACCGCCCGTCAATCTACCGCACAACCGCGGCGGGGTCAGTCTCGGCCGGGGAAGACACCTTGGGATCAGCGCCCGCACACCTTCCCGACGCGATCCGCCGCTTCGCCGAGGAGCCCGACGCCGAGCAGCCCGAGCCGTGGCTGCCGGCGCGACGCTTCGTCCGGCCCGCCTACACGCTCGTCCTGTCGCCGTCTCCCACCCACTCGTGCGTGTCGCGCGTGCGGACGACCGCGGGCGAGCTCGACGGCGTCATCGCCGAGGTGCGGGGGATCCTCCGCGACCACGGCTTCGTGGCGTGCGGCTGGTACCTCGGCCCGTCGTGCCGTCCCACGGGCCTCGCGCGCATGCTGGCCGAGCGCGGGTTCGTGCCCGCGACGACCGCCCCGTTCGAGCCGCGGTTCACGGTCATGACGCTGACGCGGCCGCCGCCGGTGCCGCCGCCCCGGCCCGGGATCGAGGCGCGGCTCGTGCGGAGCTGCGACGAGTACGTCGCGGCGTTCCGCGCCGGCCTCGAGGCGAGCGGCGTGCCCGAGCTCGAGATCGCGAAGTGGATCGAGGCGGCCCCGAAGGGCTGGGACCACGCGTCGGGGATCGCGCGCATGACGCACATCGCGCTCGCCGACGGGCAGATCGCCGGGCTCGGGGTGGCGTCACCGGGCCCCTCGGCGATCCTGCTGGGCGGCGGCGCCGTCCTCGAGGCCTACCGCGGCCGCGGCGTCTACCGCGCGCTCGTCGCCTCGCGCTGGCGCGCCGCCGTCGAGCTCGGCAAGCCGGCGCTCACCGTGCACGCGGGCGCGATGTCGCGGCCCATCCTCGAGCGGTGCGGCTTCGAGGTGCTGTGCGAGCTCGACGTCCTCGTCGATCCGTCGTTGTCGTCGCCGTCCGCGCCGAGCGCGCCGTCGTTGCGCTGAGGCTCGAAACACGGCCTGTGTTACGATCCGCGCGTCCCGTGCGAAAACGGCTCCTCATCGCCCTCGCTGGCGCGTCGACGCTGGCGCCCCTCGCGGCCCGCGCGGGCACGTTCTGGTCGCGCGAGCGCGGCGGCGGCGTCGTCGAGTTCACGAACAAGACGCCGCCGCCCGGCGGCGCCTGGAAGGTCTGGCTCAAGACGGGCCCCGGCAAGGCGTCGGCGCTGCGCGGGAGCACGGACCTCGTGCCGGCGCGCGAGACCTCGCCGGCGCGCTACGCGCGCTACGACCGGGACATCCACGACGAGCAGGCCTTCTACGGGATCCCCGAGGCGCTCCTGCGCGCGATCATCAAGACGGAGAGCGACTACGATCCGCGCGTCGTCTCGAGCGCCGGCGCGCAGGGGCTCATGCAGCTCATGCCGGACACCTCGCGCCTCATGGGCGTGACCGACCCCTTCGACCCGCGGCAGAACATCATGGGCGGCGCGCGGTACCTGCAGGTCCTCGCGCGGCGCTTCTGCAAGCAGGTCTCGAGCGCGGGCACGGTGTGCTCGCCCGACGAGAAGGTGAAGATCGTCGCCGCGTACCACGCCGGGCCTGGCGCGGTCGAGAGGTACGGCGGCATCCCGCCCTACGAGACGACGCACGCCTACGTCGCGGCCGTCATGCGCCGCTACGCGGACGGCGGCGGTGACGTCGGAGGGCCGCGATGAGCCCCCCCAAGGACTCGGGCAAGACCTCGGGCAAGGCCTCGGGCAAGAGCTCTGGAGGCCTGGCGTCGCCGCTCGCTCCCGCGCCGGGCGAGACGTCGTCGCACGGCCGCGAGATGGTGACCGCGCCCGGTCCCGTCGTGGCGCGGCCCGGCGACGAGCGGTTCGTCGAGCACCTGGCCGCGGCGGGCGAGCTCGTCGCCGGCGGGCGCTTCCGCGAGGCGGAGGTCGAGGTGCTGCGGGCGCTCTCGGGGCTGCCCGCCGACCTGCGGGCCCTCAACCTGCTCGCGCTCGTGCGCTTCAAGCTGGGGCGGCTCGAGGAGGCGCGCGCGACGTACCGCGAGATCGCGGGCGCGGCGCCGAACGACGCGTCCGCGCGGCGGAACCTCGGCCTGCTCGCGATCAAGCTCGACAACCTCGACGAGGCCATCCCCGAGCTGGAGATGGCGGCGCGGCTCGTGCCCGGCGACAAGCAGGCGTGGAGCTACCTCGGCTACGCCTACGCCAAGAAAGGTCAGACGGTGCCCGCGGCGGCGGCGTTCCGCCGCGCCGGTCAAGACGCGCTCGCCGAGGAGCTCGAGCACGCCGCCACGGCGCGCCGGCCCACGAGCAACCCGAAGCTCTCGTCCCTGGCGTCGAGCGGGGGGACGCCGCCGCCCGCCGCCGCGCCCGCGGGGATCGAAGGCGGCGCGCGCGGCGGCACGCCCGCCCCCGCGCCCCTCGTGCTCCCGCCGCCCGGCGAGACGTCGTCGCACGGCAGCGAGATGGTGACGGCGCCCGGGCCCGTGGCCGCGCGCCCGGGCGACGAGCGCTTCGTCGACCACCTGGCGGCCGCGGGCGACCACGTCGCGGGCGGTCGCGTC
>DASZWW010000372.1:0-6947 GCA_035546175.1 Polyangia bacterium | reverse complement strand
GAAACCTCGACCAGTGGCTGCTCGCGGGCCCGACGCTCGAGGCGCGCCTCCTGCCGCTGCTCGACGCGCACCCCGAGCTCCTCGAGGACGTCACGCGCGCCGTCTTCTGGGTCGATCTCCTGCTCGGCGAGGACGAGACTTCGCCGCGCGTCCTCGCCCTCGCGGCGCTGGTCGTCGGCCGCGCGGAGCGCTTCGGCGGCACCGAGCGCATGCTCATGGAGCTCGCCTACGCGACGCCCGATCGCGCCGACGGGCTGGCGCGCGGCGCCGAGATCTGGGAGCAGCTCGGCCGCAGGCGCGAGGCGTGCGCGCAGTGGGTGCGCGCGGCCCGCTGGCGCGACGAGCCCGAGGATCCGGCGTGGCGCAAGGCCATCGCCTGCACGCGACGCGATCCGGGCGTCGGCGACTGGCGCGAGATCCGCAGCTACGTCCTCGACCGCGCGCCTCCCGAGCGGCGCGCCGCCCTCGCCGCGACCCTCGACGCCGAGGCGCCCTAGCGATCCCGCGCGCGCGTCAGGTGGAGGTGGAGGGCGAGGTCGAGGGCGGGGTCGAGGGCGAGGGCGAGGTCGAGGTCGCCCGGCGCGGCGGCCGCGCCCGCGCGCATCAGCTCCCAGACGCGCACGAGTCGCCGAACACCTCGGCCTCGAAGGCCCAGATCTCCGTGTCGGCGTCGCGCCACGCGCCCGCGGGCAAGCCGGCCTTACGGCAGGTCTCGGCGAGGAACGTCTCGCGGTCGAGGCCGTGGTCGGCGGCCACCTGCGGCAGCAGGAGCCCGCGGCGTGCCCCGCGCCGGATCTCGAGGCCGTGGCGTCCGAGCTCGATCTCGGCAGAGCGGCGGATGCGGCGCGCCGGCGCGAGGACCGACACGTCGACGGTGAGCCCCGGCAGCTCGTGCGCGGCGAGGGGCGCGAAGCGCGGGTCGCGCGTCGCCGCGGCCGTGGCCATCTCGTGGACGGTGTCCCAGAGGGGCTCGCGCGCCTCGAACGTGCCGATGCAGCCGCGCAGCGCGCCGGCCACGCGCACGGTGACGAAGGCGGCCCCCGGCGCCCGCAGCCCCTCGGGCGCGGGGCCGGGCCCCGCACCGCGGTCGCCGGCGGCGGCGCGCCTGGCCGTGTCGCGCGCCAGCGCGAGGAGGGCGTCTCTCTGCGTCGTCGTGAGCATGCGCGGCGACGCCGAGGTTACTTGGGCCGCTCCTCGAAGGCGACGAGCTTGGCCCGCAGGGCCTCGAACGTCGCGCGGCTGCCGGGGGCGTCGGCGAGGTTGTGCTGCTCGCCCGGGTCGGCGCGGAGGTCGTAGAGCTCCCAGCGGCGGTCGCTCACGCGGTGGATGAGCTTGTGGTGGCCGTCGACCATCATGACGGCGTGGTGCGGCCAGGCCGTCGCGGGCAGCAGCTCCGAGAAGATGGGCCCGGCCTCGCGCGGCTTGCCCTCGAGGAGCGGCAGGAGGCTGCGGCCGCTCATCGTCGCGGGCACGGGCGCGCCCACCATGTCGAGCAGCGTCGGCCCGACGTCGACCAGCGCCACGGGATCCTCGATGACGCGCGCCTTCTGGCCGGGCACGGCGATCACGAGGGGCACGCGCATCTGCTCGTCGTAGAGGTCGGTGCCGTGGAAGAACTCCTTGTTGTGCTCGCCCCACGCCTCGCCGTGGTCGGCCATGACCACGACCGCCGTGTCGTCGGCCAGGCCCAGCTCCTCGACCGCCGCCAGGAGCTTGCCGAGCCACAGGTCGGCGAAGGCGATCTCGTAGTCGTACTTCTCCTCGAGCCCCGGCACGCCCGTGAGCGCCGTGGGGAACTCCTTGTGCGGCATGTACGACGAGTGCGGCTCGAACAGGTGCGTCCACAGGACGAAGCGCTCCTTGCGGGCGGCCGCCGCGCGCAGGCGGGCGATCACGCGTGGCACGATGCGCGGCGAGGCGACGTCCTTGTTCGACTCGGCGATGGTGCCGGCGCCGTCGTTCGACCACTCGGCGAAGGCCTTGCTGATCCCGCGGTCGGCCGTGAAGTAGAAGTGGGAGAAGATGCCGAGCGGCGCGAGACCGCTCGCCGCGAGCCCCTCGAAGAAGGTCTGGTTGGAGGGCAGCAGGTTGGGGTAGTTCACGCCCGGCTTGTCCCAGGCGATCCCCGAGGGCGGGCGGCTCGTGAGGATCGACGGGAACGAGCGCGGCGTGTTGGGCGCCTGCGACCACACGCGGCGGAAGTAGGCGCCGCGCGCCGCCAGCGCGTCGATCGTGGGCGTGAGCGACTTGCCGCCCGCGCCGGCCGGCCGCCGGTACCCGGCCACGCCCAGCCGATCGCCGCGGAAGGCGTCGATGGTGACGATGAGGATGTTGCCCTTCCAGAAGGCCGGCCCCGCCGGCCGCGCCACGGGCCGCGGCGCGGGCGCCGCCGCCGCCGCGACGGCCTTGGCGTCCCCGCCCTCGCAGTTCTGGTCGATGCCGTCGCCCGGGACGTCTTCGGCGCCCGGGAAGATCGTGGCGTCGTGGTCGTCGCAGTCGCCGCCGCCGAAGCGGGCCGAGAAGCCGTCGCCGTCGTCGTCGGTGAGCCGGCGCGCCATCGAGAGCCCGAAGCGCAGCCCCAGCGAGCCGCCCTGCGCGGCCTCGAAGGCGGGCGCGCCCTCGGGCAGCCGCGAGCCGGCCACGAGCGCGGCCACGGCGACGAGCACGGCCGCCACCTTGAGCGGGGCCGTCGGCACGCGCGCGCCGAGCCGCCGTCCCGCGGCCGTCCCGAACCAGAACAGGCCGTGCGCGGCGCCCAGCACGAGCGCGGCGCCCGCCGCGACGAGCGGCCCGAGGTCCAGCACGCGCCAGTCGGCGCGCGAGAGCGCGAAGACGAGCCCGAGCACGCCCACGGCGCCGAGCGCGAGCAGGAGGAGCCCCGTCGCGCCGGTCGCCGCCGGCCGCGGCAGCCGGCGCGCCAGGCGGCGCAGCGCGGGCAGGGCGGCGAGCGCCACGACGGCCGCGGGGATCGCCGCGACGAGCATCATGCCGGCGGCCGCGATCGTCGCGAGCTTCTGGCTCTGCATCTGGCCGATGAGCAGCCGCTGGCCCGCGGCGTTGATGACCGCGGCGACCACGACGCCGAGCGCGCCCGCGAGGAGCCCCGTCGTGACGGGCAGGTCGCGCTCGCGATCGTCGCGCAGCGCGCCCGCGCCGCCGGGGATCGCCTCGATGACGCCGCCCACGAGCAGGCCCACCGTGGCGGCGAGCGCCAGCCCGGCCGCGCCGTAGAGCCCGAGCGACAGCTCGACGACGCCGAGGGCGGCGCCCGGCGCGCCGCCGCGGGCCAGCGTCACGGCGGCGTCGACGACGCCCGCCCCGAAGACGCCGGCGAACGTCGAGGCCGCCAGCGGCCCGTGCACGTCGCGAAGCTGCATTCCGGTTCGCTCGTGGCTACCACGCGCGCGGCCTCAAGACAAATTCCAAACGCGGGCGCGCGCCCGCGGGCCGCAGGGAAATTGCGGGCTTGACGGCCTTTGCCTCGCGAGATTTATTGCGGGATGCCGTTGAGCAGGCAAACTCGGAAGATCCTCACCCGCCCCCGCACCACCTCCTGGCCGTCCACGCTGGCGTTCGTGCTCGCGAGCTGCGGCTCCGCCGGCAAGACGACGGCGCCCGCGGCGGTCCTCGAGGCCGGGCCGCCGCCCGCCGCCGCCGCCGTCACGCAGGCCGCCGAGCCGGCGCCCGACCTGGCGGGCACGCGCACGGTGATCGACCTCGCGACGAACCTCGTCCACGCCACCTCGCACCGGGACGGGCGCTTCGTCGCCGACGCGTCGTCGATCGACTTCCTCAAGTACGTCGACGGCGGGTGGAAGACGTCGTGGCTCGTCAGCGAGCTCGACGAGGGCAAGCCCGCGGGGCTCGTCAACGGGCTCTCGGCGATGTTCTTCGTGCCGCTCGACACGGACGGCGACGGCGCGGGCGGGACGGCGCTCGCCGACTCGACGCTCTCCCTCACGATGCGCGCGCTCGCGCCCAAGCAGCGCGTCTCGATCTTCGTCAACGAGAAGCCGGTCTCGACGATCGAGGTCGAGGGCGCGACGAGGCGCTACGACGTCGCCGTGCCCGCGGCCGCGCTCAAGCTCGGCGACAACCGCGTGCGCCTCACGTTCAAGGCGGCCGCGAGCCTGCCGGGCGGCAAGCGCTCGGCCGCGGCGGTGAAGCTCGTCGCCTTCGGGCCGTCGGCCCTCGGCGCCCCGTCCGCCTCGGCCGCGCCCGCCATCGCCGCCGTCGCCGACGTCACCGCGGGCGGGGCGCGGCGGCGCGCCGTCGTGCCGGGCGGCGCGTCGTCGCGCGTCTCGTACTACGTCCAGCTCCCCGAGGCGGCGACGCTCGCCGTCGGTTACGCCGCGCAGACGCCCGGCGCGAAGGTGCTCGTGCGCGTGGCCGTCGACGGCCAGAGGACGCGCACCCTCCACGAGGGCCAGGCCCGGGCGGCCTGGACGGACGTCGCGCTCCCGCTGGGCGCGGCCTCGACGCAGGCGGCGCGCATCGATCTCGTCGCGCGCGGCGGCGACGTCGCCTGGGCGGAGCCGCGCGTCGTCGTGAGCGCGCCGCCGCCGTCGCCGCCGCCGAAGATGGTGAAGTTCGATCACATCTACATCTGGATGGTGGACACGCTGCGCGCCGACAAGGTGCACGTCTTCAACCCCAAGACGCGCGTGCAGACGCCGAACTACGACGCCTTCGCGGCGGACGCGACGCGCTTCGCCTGGGCGCAGGTGCCGGGCACCTGGTCGCTGCCGTCGCACGCCTCGCTGCTCACGGGCGTGTACCCCACGGTGCACAAGGCCGTGGCGCACGAGGCGCGGCTCTCCAGGGACGTGCCCTTCGTGGCCGAGGACATGAAGAAGGCCGGCTACCGCACCGGCATGTTCTCGTCGAACGGCTACGTCTCGGCGAAGTGGGGCTTCGATCGCGGGTGGGACGTCGACCGCAACTTCATCCGCGAGTCGCTGCCCAACGGCGCCGAGTACCTGTGGAAGACGGGCAAGGCCTGGATCCTGCCCGGGCTCAAGGCCGGCAAGCGCGACTTCGTCTACCTCGCCACCGTCGAGCCGCACGTCATCTACAACCCGCCGAAGTCGTTCCTCGTGAAGTACTGGGACAAGCCGTACTCCGGGCCCATCAAGCCGGCGCTCACGGGCGCGCAGCTCGGGTCGATCAAGCTCGGCAAGCTCAAGGTCAACGACACCGACAAGGCGTACCTCGAGGCGCTCCACGACGCGGAGATCACGCAGAGCGACGCCGCGTTCAAGACCTTCATCGACGACCTCAAGGCGGCGGGCGTGTACGACAAGTCGGTCGTCGTCGTCGTGTCCGATCACGGCGATCAGTTCTGGGAGCACGGCAGCGTCGGCCACGGCGACACCGTGTACCAGGAGCTGACCCACGTGCCGCTCATCATCAGGGCCCCGGGGCTGCTGCCCGCGGGCCACGTCGTCCAGGCCGACGTCGAGATCACCGACGTGTACGCGACGATGCTCGCGCTCGCGGGCATCACGCCGCTGCCCATCGTCGAGGGCACGTCGCTCGTGCCGCTCGTGTTCGACGAGATCGGCGGCTCGCCGCGCGCGGCGCTCACCGTCGACGGGCAGGTGGCGCGCGGCATGAAGGAGCAGCGCTACCGCCTCGTGCACTACGGGCCGGGGCGCGTCGAGCTCTACGACGAGGTCGAGGATCGCCGCGAGCAGAAGAACGTGGCCGCCGAGCGGCCGATCGCCCTGCGCCAGATGCGCGGCGTGCTCGGGCTGCTCTACGGCTACGAGACGCGCTGGAACAAGACGCGCTGGGGCACCGCCGCCAACGTCACGCCCGAGTTCGTCGCGCACGCGGGCCTGCCGGGGCACAAGGGACCCGATCCGAAGGCGGGGCCGCCGCCCTGAGCGCGCGCGCCCGCGCGACGTAAGCGCGCAGACCTCGCGGAGGCTTCTGAATCGGCGTCACGTTGCGGGCGTGTGAATGCTGCGTAACGGGGCCCGGCTTTTTTTGCCTTCGCCGACCGCGCTTCTACACTGGGGAACACCATGAGCGCCTGGCTGGGAAGACGAACGGAGCCGCGCGTGGACTTCCGCGAGGCGGTGCGCGTGATCTGGCCGGGCGAGGTGAGCGGCGTGCTCGCGCGGGCCGTCAACCTGTCCTCGTCGGGGATCCTGGTCGACGCGCCGACGCCCACGCCGTGCCCCGTGGGCTCGGACGTGCTGTGCGACGTGACGCTGCCCCGCGGGCCGAGGCTGCTGCGGGGGCGGGTGGCCCACCGGCGGCTCCTGGCGTCGGAGAAGGTGGGCATGGGCATCGAGTTCGTCGATCTGTCGCCGCGCGAGGCGGCCGAGCTGCGCGACGTCGTCGACGACAGCGCGGCGCGGCCCCAGCGCGTGAAGGTGCGCTTCCGCGGCACCGAGCACGTCGTGAGCGCGCGCGCCCTGGCGACGCCCGACGGCTTCCGTCTGTCCACGGCGCTGCCGTTCCTCAAGCTCGACACCGAGGTCGACGTGCTCATCTCTCCCGACGCGAGCGTGAGCGCGCGAGGGCGCGTCGCGCGCGTGGCGCTCGAGAGCGGGGGCGCCGCGCCGCGCCTGCTCATCGACGTGCGCGTCGACGACGATCCGGCGCGGACGCCCGTCGTCCAGAGCCTCCTCGAGGCCGTGCCCGAGCACGTGTGGGAGCCCGAGGAGCTCGGCGCGACGGCCGAGCCGCTCGCGGACCCCGGCGCGGCCGACGCGGCGGAGACGGCCGACGCGATGGCGGGCGCCATTCCGTCCCCCGCGGATCCCGACCTCACCGAGATCGTCTCGCTGGAGGCGCCGCGATCGAAGTGGCGCGCGCTCGGCGGCGGCATGGTCGCGGGCGCGATCGCGTTCTCCGCCTTCGTGGCGGCGATCGTGATCATGCGAGCGGCGGCGCCCAAGCTCGCGCCGCCGCCCTCGCTCGCGCCGCCGGTCGTC
>DASZWW010000371.1:0-4809 GCA_035546175.1 Polyangia bacterium | reverse complement strand
CGCGCCGCCCGAGGCGCCCGCGCGGTTCGTCGCGCCCGCGCCGCCCGAGGCGCCCGCGCCGTTCGTCGCGCCCGCGCCGTTCGTCGCGCCCGGCGCCGCGCCGTCCGGGCCCCCGAACAGGGTCGCCCAGGCGCGAATGGGCGCCTTGCGCGGGAGCGACGGCCGGGTGATTCGCTTCGGCGGTTTCATGCTGTCCTCGGCCCGGTCAGGGTGCCATCAAGGGTGATCAAAACCAACGATGTCTTTCAGCGGAGGGCTCTGCGAGAGCGCGTGCGCCGCCAGGCGACCGGACATGACGGCGGCCTCGACGCAGCCTTCGTTGAAGCCGCAGTCGGTCCAGTCGCCCGCGATCGTCAGGTTGTCGAAGGTGTCGTCGAGCGGCGACACGCGGTAGCGCAGCGTCCCCGGCAGGCTCAGGCTGTAGCGATCCGTCGGGTTGACGTTGGCCGTCCAGAACTGCGAATCGAAGCGCCTCTCGCCCGCGGGCTCGTTCTTGCGCGAGGCGGCCGCCGTCCTCGTGGCGTCGACGAGCACCTCCCAGCGGAACCTCCCCGCGGCGTCGCGCGCGCGCGGCCAGAGGTGGTGCACGTGGTCGTTGAGGAAGTCGATGGCGTTCTGCCGCACCTCCGCGCGCCGGCGCCGCGGGTACTCGGCCTTGGTGACGTCGTCGCCGGGCTTGGCGTCGGGGAGCGCGTTGCAGAAGTAGGCGATGGCGCCCACGCGCGCCTTGAAGCTCTCGCGCCGGATGAGCTGCCGCATGTCGGCCCACGTGTCGAAGGGCTCGACGAAGCCCGCGACGTTGGTCTGCTCGCCCGTCCAGCCGAGGCTGGCCATGTCCTCCGACATCCACAGCTGGACGGCCTGCGTGGGCACCGTCTTGCAGTGGTTCACCATGTTGCTCCACTTGGGGCTGCGCGCGATGAGCTCGCCGCACGTGTGCGGCAGCACGCCGAGCGGCACGGCGAGCACGACGAGGTCGAAGTCGCGCGAGACCCGGAGCGTCTTGCGACCGGCCGCGCGCCGGTCCCAGTGCGACTCGAACTGCCAGCGCTCCTCCCGCAGCCGCGCCCCGTCGGCGAGCTGGTCCCAGTCGGGCGCCGCGGGCCAGCAGGGCAGCCCGCGCACGTCGACGAGGGGCCTGTACTCCTTGCCGCCCTGCACGACGGCCTGCACGTCGAAGTCGAGCGTCTCGACGGCCGAGCCCTCGCGCGCGAGGCCGACGTTCTCGAGCCGGTGGAAGAACTCGAAGCGCACGCCGCGCCGCTTGAGCACCTCGTAGAAGGGCGCGAACACGACGTCGCCCATGCCCGCCTGCATCTTCCAGAAGAAGGCGCCGCGGTAGGTGAAGAACGCGCGCACGGCGCCGCGCAGCGCCTGGCCCGCCGCGATGGCCGGCCGCTTGGGGTCGCCGTCCTCGTAGGCGAAGGCAAGGTCGTAGAGCGCGCGCAGAAAGCCGCTGTCGAGGGCGCGGTCGGAGGCGCCGTTGAGCTTGAGCCACTCGCGGCAGTCGTAGTTGTCGATGGCGTCGAAGCCGCGCTCGTCCGAGGCCAGCCGGAAGCGCACGATGCCGCGGATCGTGGCCAGCACGAGCTCGGCCACCTCCCACAGGCGGCGCGTCTCGTCGTCGCTCGCCACGAGCGACTCGAGCTGCCTGCGCGCCGCCGCCGTGATGGCGTCGTGGAACTGCAGGATGATCTCGCCCGGATAGTTCGGCAGCGCGCGCACGACGGTGTCGAGGATGCGGATCGACTCGAGCAGCGCGGTCAGCGTCGCCAGCTCGCCGAAGCGCATGAAGCGGGTCATCGTGTCCGTGACCTCCGCGGTCGACCTCGACGGCGTCGACGGCGACGCCGCCGCCTCGGCCTCCCCGGCCCGCCCGGCCCGGCGCTGCACGGCCTCGAAGAGGGTCCGCAGCAGCGTCACGGCGCGCGTGAGGTAGTCGGTGACGGTCCAGCGCGCCGGCTCGCCCGGGTCGCCCGGCAGCCCCGGCAGCGGCGGGAACGGAGAGAGCCACGGCATCCAGCGCCCGTCGGGCGCGTGGTCCATCACGCCCACCAGGTGGTCGGGCGCGAACGCGTCCGTCCAGGTCGCGATGGGGCAGGTCGCCGGATCGCGCCCGGCCTCCGCGTAGCACTCGCGCATGACGCGGAAGGCGTTCTCGTAAAAGCCCATCCAGAGGTGCAGGCCGTGCTCCTCGATGCGATCGGCCAGGCCGCGGCCCGAGGCCCCCTTGCCGCCGAGGCGCCACCCGAGCTGGTAGATCGTCACCTCGTACTTGCCGGCGAGCGCGGGCCGCGTGAGCTCGAAGGCGGCGGTGATCCCCGCGCACCCTCCGCCGACGATGGCGACTTTCGTGGGCGCCTGCTTCATGGCGAGCCGCAAGATATCAGCGGCGGCTCCCCGCGCAGGGAACAACGCGCCCCCCTCTTGTTTACGGCCATGCGCCGGGAGCTATTCGGGGGCGTTGCTGGGGCCGTCCGGCGGCTTGATCAGCGTCGACAGCTTGGGGTCGGCCGCCGGCAAGGTCCTGCGCGTGTCCTCCCCGGGCAGGCCCTTCTGCGGCCTGGGGATGAGGTACTGGTCCAGCTTCGAGACGAAGGTCCGGCGCGGCATGCCGAGGAGCTGCGCGGCCCGCGTCTGGTTGCCGTTCGCGGCCACGAGGGCCTCGACCATGCGCTGCCGCTCGGCCTGCTTGACGGCGTTCGCCAGGGGCGGGAGGTTCTGGTTGATGGCCGCCGTCGGCTCGACGGGCGAAGGCCGCTTGAGGTCGACGTACCCTTCGGAGACGACGCTCATCTTCTCGAGCGGCAGGTGCTCGGGCGTGATCTCACCCCCGTCGCACATGGCCACGGCGCGCTCCATGATGTTCTTGAGCTCGCGGATGTTCCCGGGCCAGCGGTAACGCAGGAGGTGCTCGAGGGCGTCGGCCCGCACGCGGACGTTGGCCTCGCGCCCCATGCCCTGGCAGGCGGCGGCCACGAAGGACTCGGCGAGGGCCGGGATCTCGTCGGTGCGCTCGCGCAGCGGCGGCACGACGAGCGTGAGGCCGTTGAGGCGGTAGACGAGGTCGGTGCGGAACTCCCCCTTGACGACCGCCGCCTCGAGGTCCTTGTTGGTCGCCGAGACGAAGCGGACGTCGATGGGCCGCGCCTTGAGCCCGCCCACGGGCCGCACCTCGCGCGTCTCGATGACGCGCAGGAGCTTGGCCTGCATCGACATGGGCATGTCGCCGATCTCGTCGAGGAAGACCGTCCCGCCGTTGGCGGACTCGAGGAGCCCGACCTTGGCGGCCGTGGCGCCCGTGAACGCGCCCTTCTCGTGTCCGAACAGCTCGGTGTCCATGAGCGATTCGGACAGGCCCGCGCAGTTGAGCGCGACGAAGGGCTTCGACGCGCGCGGCGAGAGCTTGTGCACGAACTGGGCGAGGACGTCCTTGCCGACGCCGCACTCGCCGAGGATGAGCACGTTGATGGGCGACGACGCCGCCCGGCTGGCCATCTCCCGGACGCGCTGCATGCTGGGACCGAGCGCCACCGACGGCCCGAGCGGGTCGCCGTTCTGGCCGCGGCGCACGTTGAGGAGACCGTTCGCGGCCGCGATGAGCGTCTCCGCGTTCGTGCCGTTCTTGGGGTACCAGGCGACGGCGTAGCGCCCGTCGAGCCCGGCGCTGCGGCAGCTCGAGATGAGGGCGCGCATCGCGGACTCGACCTGGGTCTCGCCGACGTCGAGGAACAGGATCTCGTAGTCGCGCGGCCCGTAGGTGGCGAAGACGTGCGGCGGGGGCAGCTCGCGCGCGAGGACGGGCAGGACGCGCGTCCAGTGCGCCGCGCCCGTGAACCGGACGCGCGTCAGCGCGAACGACGCGCGCGTCGTGGTGGCCGAGCGCAGGCACTCGTCGTCGATGCGCGCCTCGAAGTAGGCGTGCGACCAGAGCCGCCGCGGCCCCATCGACGAGCGGTTCTGCATGACCATGAGGACCGTCGACCCCACGATGACGGCGTCCCCCGGGAGGATCGACGCGCGCTCGTTCGGCTTGATGGCGGCGTCGCGCACGCGGGTCCCGTTGGCGCTCGCCAGGTCCTCGATGGAGAGGCGCAGCTCGCCGTTGTCGCGCTCGACGTGCAGGCGCGCGTGCTCGCGTGAGGCCATCGGGTCGTCGATGTGGACATCGCACTTCGCCGAACGGCCGATGGCCAGCACGCCCGAGCCGGGGAGCGGCAGGGACGTAAACACGTCGGGCGACATGAGGAGGATGTGGAAGCCCGCCGGGGCGCCGCCGTCCTCCTCGTCTTCGTCAGCCATCGTGGTCTTCGTGATCACGCTGCGCCATCCCCCGTTTACGTTCGGACCATACCCCCCGGACAAGCCGGTCATCAAGCTCTGTGGCGTAAAGGTAACGTCAAGGCGGACTTGACAATGCAAGAGCCGAACCGCCCGGCTCGCGCGCGGCCTGTTGCGGCGTCGGGGGCGCCGGCGCACATCCCCCGGGAAGGACGAGACTAAAGTCGCGCCCGACCCCCACCACCCAGTCGACCCGGAGGCCCGACGATGCGCGCACCCGCCAACCTGTTCATCGGAACGCTCTTCTTGTCGGCCTCGCTGGTGGCCTGTGGCGGCGGCGGGTCGTCGCCGACGGGGACGGGCGGCCACTCCGGCTCGGGCGCCGCGGGCAACTCGTCGGGCGCGGCGGGGAATGGATCCGGCGCGGCAGGCAGCGGGTCCGGCGCCGCGGGCAACTCGTCCGGCGCGGGCGGCTCCGCGACCGGCGCGGGCGGCTCGCCCGGCTCCGCGGGCTCGACGACGGGCACC
>DASZWW010000370.1:0-3505 GCA_035546175.1 Polyangia bacterium | reverse complement strand
GCGGCGCGGGCACGACCGGCGGCGCGGGCGCCACGGGCGGCGCGGGCACGACCGGCGGCGCGGGCATGAGGGGCGGCGCAGGCGCGACGGGCGGCGCGGGCCTGACGGGGGGCGCGGCCGGAAAGACCGGCGCCGGCGGCGCGCTCGACACCTCCGACGACGTGCTGACGCGCAACAAGCACGAGACGCGCGACGGCTTCTTCATCCAGCCCACGCTCACGAAGGCGGCCGCCATGAAGATGGCGCTCGACACCGGCTTCAAGGCCACCTTCACGGGCGTGTTCATGTACGGCTCGCCGCTCTACGTCTCGAACGGGCCCCAGGGCAAGGGGGCGTTCATCGCGGCCACGACGAACAACGAGGTCTACGTGTTCGACGAGACGACGGGCGCCGTCCTCTGGATGCACTCCATCGGCTCGGCGCCCGCGATGCCCGGCGTCGCCTGCGGCAACGTCAAGCCCGTCGGCATCACGAGCACGCCCGTGATCGACGCCGCCGCGCGCACGATCTACGTCGCGGGCGCGATCGGCACGACGCAGATCGACCGCCACGAGATCCATGCGCTCTCCCTCGACGACGGCTCCGAGCGGCCGGGCTGGCCCGTGAACGTCTCCGCCCTCCAGGGACCGGGCGCCGTCGCCTTCAACAGCCCGGCGCAGAACCAGCGGAGCGCGCTGTCGCTCGTCAACGGCATCGTCTACGTGGCCTATGGCGGCCACGCCGGCGACTGCGGCACCTACCACGGCTGGGTGATCGCCGTGGATCCCAAGGCTCCCACGAAGCCCGGCGTCTGGATGACCGCCGGCGTGGGCGAGGCCATCTGGGCCGCGGGCGGCATGGCCTCCGACGGCACGGGGGTCTTCGCCGTGACGGGCAACCGCCTGCCCGACAGCGCCACGCACCAGGACAGCGAGGAGGTGGTGCGCCTCACCGGCATGGGCGACGTGGACCGCACGACGGGCATCTACTACCCGGCGGGCTGGCGCACGATGGACCAGCAGGACGCGGACTTCGGGGCCTCGAGCCCCGTCGTCGTCTCCGTGCCCGGGTCGAAGCCGGCGACGCTCGTGGCGGCGGCCGCGAAGGACGGACACCTCTACCTCCTCGATCCGGCGAACCTCGGCGGCATGGCCGGGCACCTGCAGGACCTCGTCGTCGCCACGGGCGGGCCCATGCTCATCCGCAGCGTGCTCGCGGCCTACACGTCGACGACGGGCGTCCACGTCGTGCTCAACACCGTGGCGGGCGCCTCGTGCGGCGGCGGCGGCGTCGCCACCGTGTCGGTCGGCATCGCGCCGGGCAGCCCGCCCGTCGCGAAGCAGGCGTGGTGCTTCGCGGGCGGCTTCGGACAGTCGCCCATCGCCACCTCGACGGACGGCACCAACGAGACCATCGTGTGGACGATGAACGGGAACAAGCTCAACGCGATCGACGGGGACGCGGGGACGATGCTCTACGACGGCGGGAACGCGGGCTGCAGCGGCGTGCGCTCGTTCACGTCGCCGATCGCCGTCAAGGGCCGCATCGTCGTCGGCGGCGACAACCAGCTCTGCTCCTGGTCGCCGCACTGAGGCGCTCCATGCGCGCCCACGTCCTCGCGCTCGTCGCCCTCGGCCTCGCCGCGCTCGCGTGCTCCTCGTCGAAGCCCAAGGGCGCCGACGCCGACGCCGATGGCGCTCCCCCGCCCGACGCGGAGGCCAGCGGCGCCGCGGGCGCGGACGCGGCCGCCGACCTCGCTCCGACGCCCGACGCGGACGCCGCCGCCGACCGCGCCGCCGCGCCCGACGCGGACGCCGCGGCGGAGGCCTCGGGCGCGGGCGGCGCGCTCGGCATGGCCGGCCCGAACGACGTCTTGACGCGCAACGGGAGCGAGACGCGCCAGGGGTTCTTCATCCAGCCCAGGCTCACGTTCGGCGCCCTCTCCAAGATGGGCCCCGACACCGGCTTTCAGGCGAGCTTCACCGGCAGCATGTACGCCTCGCCGCTCTACGTGGAGAACGGGCCCCGCGGCAAGGGCGCCTTCTTCGCCGCGACGACGAGCAACGTCGTGTACGCGCTCGACGAGACCACGGGCGCCGTCCTCTGGATGCACGCGATCGGAGAGGCGCCGGCGGTGACCGGCGCCGGCTGCGGCAACGTCAAGCCGGTCGGGATCACCAGCACGCCCGTCATCGATCCGCGCACGCGCACGATCTTCGTCGCGGGCGGCGTCGGCACGACGCAGATCGATCGCCACGAGATCCACGCGCTCTCGCTCGACGACGGCGCGGAGCGCGCCGGCTGGCCGGTGAACGTGTCGGCGCTGCAGGACCCGACGGGGCTCGCCTTCAACACGGTGGCGCAGAACCAGCGCAGCGCGCTGTCGCTCGTCAACGGCGTCCTCTACGTCGCCTACGGCGGCCACGCGGGCGACTGCAACACCTACCACGGGTGGATCGTGGCCGTGGACACGACGAGCCCCACGAGGGTGGGCGCGTGGGCGACGGGCGGCGTCGGCGAGGGCATCTGGGCGGCCGGCGGCATGGCCTCCGACGGCACGAGCGTCTTCGCGGCCACGGGCAACCGCCTGCCGGACGGCGCCACGCACCAGGACAGCGAGGAGATCGTGCGCGTCACGGGCCTCGCCCAGGTCGACCGCTCGACCGGCGTGTTCTATCCGGCGAGCTGGCGCACGATGGATCAACAAGACCAGGACATGGCCTCGAGCAGCCCGGTCGTGCTCACCGTGCCCGGCGCGACGCCCGCGACGATCGTCGCCGCGGCCTCGAAGGACGGTCACCTGTTCCTGCTCGACCCGAAGAACCTGGGCGGCATGGGCGCTCCGCTGCTGGATCTGCGGATCGCGACCACCGACACCATCAGGAGCCCGCTCTCGGCGTACGTGTCGCCCGCGGGCGCGCACGTCCTCGTCAACACGCTCGCCGGCGGCCCGTGCTCTCCCACCGTCCCTTCGCTCGCGTCCTACATCGTCACGCCCACGAACCCGCCCAAGCTCGACCAGGCCTGGTGCTTCGCGAGCGGCAGCAACGGCGGCGCCATCGCGACGACGAGCGACGGCACGCACGACCCCGTCGTCTGGGTCCTCAACGGCGGCATCAACGCCATCAACGGCGACGTGGGCACCCTGGTGTACAACGGCCTCAACGGCCCTTGCCTGGGCGCGCACGCCTTCTCGGCGCCCATCGCCGTCAAGGGCCGGATCATCGCGAGCGCCGACAACCGCCTCTGCTCGTGGTCGTCGCACTGAGCCCGCGCGCGGGCGGGCGAAGGTCCTAGACGGTCCCGCGCTTCGCGACCTGCTCGCGGATGATCGCGTCGGCGAGCTCCGGCACGATCTCCCAGACGATCTGCTCGATGACCTCGCGCGAGAGCCTGGCCAGCGCCTCGTACTCGGGCCCGCGCGCGGCGATGGCGGCCACCTTCTGATCGACGAGGTTGCCGACGACGGACGAGGCGACCGGCGTCGCCGGCCGGATGGGCGCCGGCTCCGGCGCGGGGGGCGCAT
>DASZWW010000369.1:0-1692 GCA_035546175.1 Polyangia bacterium | reverse complement strand
GACGCGACGGGCACCGGCGGCGCGGGCGGCGCCGGCGGCGACGCGACGGGCACCGGCGGCGGCGGCGCCGGCGGCAGCGTGGCCATGGTCTGCAACAACAGCGCGGTCGTCACCGCGGGGGGCAGCGAGGCCAACTGCGGCGCGAAGACGAACTGGAAGGCGACGGCGATGCCGACGCCCCCCAAGGGTCTCGACGGCATCCCCGACAACGCCCTCCTGCCTCAGTATGCGATCGACGGGATGCCCAGCACGCGCTACTCGAGCGGCATGACGATGGCCGACGGCTTCTACTTCCAGGTCGATCTCGGCGCGGCCAAGATGGTCTCGGGCATCACCGTCGACACGAGCGAGGGCATGGACACGACCGACGTGGCCGACGGCTACGAGGTCGGGCTGTCGACGGACGGCACGAACTTCACGACGGTCGCCTCGTGCATGTACAACGCCGCGCCCATGGAGGTCATCAACTTCACGGCGACGATGGCCCGGTACGTCCGCTACACGAACAAGGGCGCCCCCGGCCCGAACAACGGCCCGACGAGCTGGCTGTCGATCCACGAGTTCGACATCCTCTGTAACTAGCTCGATCGTCCGTCACGCGAAGGCGCGCTCGGCTCCCGCCGGGCGCGCCTTTGGCTTTTCAGAGCTCGACGCCGGTCGGGCAGGGCAGGGCGTTGAACGAGCCCTGCAGCATCCCCGTCGTGAACGTCGCCTCGAAGGCGCCGCTCACGCTCTCGCCCGGCTTGACGCTCGTGAGCGTGACGCTGCCGGAGAAGCCCTCGCTCTCCTCGATGGGGTCGGCCTGATCGATGACGTGCAAGATGTAGGCGTTCCCGGCGCGCGGAGGCTTCTCCGGGACGACGCGGTACACGCCCGGCTCGTCGCCGCCGAGGGTGATGCCCATGACGTCGGCGGGGCGGACCTTCGGGCTCGCGAGCCAGCCTTGCTTCGAGACGTCGTCGCAGGTGGGCATGTCCTCGAAGATGTAGACGGCGAGGGAGGAATCGCCGGGCGGACCGAACCAGAACACGCGCTCGACCGAGTTGAAGACGGCGTGTGAATGGAGGTGGCCATCGACGAAGCCGGGGCCGTCGATAGGCTCGGTGCTGTAGGTGGGGAGGGCGGCGTCCTGGTCGGGCGGCTCGACGCCCCCCACGAGCGCGCGCTGCGTGCAGGCGGAGACGAGGAGCGCGAGCGCGCCAGCGGCCAGGGGGGAGCCGGGCCTCGCGCCGCGAACGAGGCGGGGGGGCTTAGCGGCGTGAGCCGGGAACAGCATCGAGCGAGGCCGCGATCATAGGCCAGAGGAGGCTGCTCGGGTAGCGCGAGCGGAAGGCGTCGGCGCGCGCGCGCGCGTGGTCCCGGTCGCCGATCAGGATGAGCGCCCGGATCGTCATGGCGTCGCGCTCCTGCGCGAGGGCGCCGTTCGGGAAGCGGCGCTCGTGCAGCGCGAGGCGCGCCAGGGCGCCCACGCCGTCGCCGTGCGCGAGCGCGGCGCGGGCGGGGTCGAGCAGCGCCTGCTCCTGCGCGAGGACGCCCGCCGTCACGACGGGGGCGTCGGCGCGCGGCTCCTCGGTGGCGCGTCTCTCCTCGCGCGGCGCCGCCGGCGCGGCCGCCGCGTGTCGGGGCGCGCGCGTCGGCGAGGGCCGCTCGTCGAAGGCGGCCGGCGCTTCCGCGGGAGCCAGGGCCGCCGCC
>DASZWW010000368.1:0-7040 GCA_035546175.1 Polyangia bacterium | reverse complement strand
GGCGCCGCCGGGGGAGGCGCCGCGGGCGGCGGCGTGGCGTCCTGGGCGCGCGCCGACAGCGACGGCGCGGCCAGGGCGAGCGCGAGCACGAGGGAACGTCGGCGCGAGGGGACGTCGTGACTGGTCATGGTCGTGGCTCCTACTGGGCGGGGCATTGGCCGGGCGGCAGGCACAGGGTGAGGGGGATGCCGAGACCGTCGAGGTCGCAGCAGCTCTGGCCGCCCGTGCAGTCGTCGGGCGAGGTGTGGCAGCCGGCGACGACGCAGACGTGCGACTGCAGGGTCTCGCAGTGGCTCGCCTGGAAGCCCTGGCAGTCCATGTCCGTCGTGCACGCGGTGCCGAAGCCGGTCGGGCCCTTCATGCAGGCCGCGCGCGTGTCGTCGCTCGCGCACGGGACGCAGGCGCCGTTCGCCAGCGGCGCGTCGGGCGTGCAGACGCACGAGTCCGAGGACGGGTCGAACGCCTGGTGGGCGCTGCAGCGATCGTTCGCGTCGTAGATGCAGCCCGCGCTCGACGCGAGCGACAGCGCCAAGGCGAGGCTTCGAAGAAGTTCGTTCCACCTGTTCATGTCGGCGTGGCTCCCTTTGGTTGTTCGGGAGGCCCTCGAGCAAGGGACGCGCCACCGTTTCCTCGGCGCGCGGTGACAGGTCGCTGACGCGCGAGCCGCGGAGAGGCGCCGCTTCGGGGAGTGCGCGCGACCTCGGCGCGGCGGGTGCCGTTCACCCATGGGTCTGGCCGCGCCAGCGGGCGCGACCGGCGTCGCCGCGTCGCGCGCGGCCCTCGCGGCGGCACGTGCGTTGCAGCCTCCGGGGCAGCCCAAGATCCGGAGGAGACGCGTGCCGAGAAGCAAGACGATCAAGACAAAGCTGCTGCTGTCGACGGCGCTCCTCGTGGTGGCGTTCGTCGTCTTCGGCGTCTACGCCTACCAGACGCTCGAGGAGGTCGAGATCAACGGGCCCCTCTACGCGCGCATCGCGCAGAGCAAGGACGTCATCGCCGACGTCCATCCGCCGCCCCTCTACGTCCTCGAGCCCTACATGCTCGTCTTCGAGATGCTGGACGAGATCGATCCGACGCGCCTCGCCGAGCTCGCCCGGAGGAGCCACGCGCTGCGCGCCGAGTACGAGGCGCGGCACGCGCACTGGGCGGAGAGCCTCGCCGACGGGCCGCTCAAGCGCGCCCTCGTCGAGAAGTCGTTCGCCTCGGCCGCGGCCTTCTTCGACGTGCGCGACCGCGAGGTCCTGCCGCCGCTGCTCAAGGGCGACGTCGAGGCGGCGCGGCAGGCCGTGCACGACCACCTCAAGCCGAGCTACGAGGAGCACAGCGCGACGGTCGACGAGGTCCAGCGGCTGGCCGTCGCGCAGAACGCCGATGACGAGCGCGGCGCCTCGGCCTTCGTGGCGAGCCGCTCGGCGGCGGTCTTCATCCTCGGCATCGGCGCCGTGCTCGTCGCCGTCATCATCAGCGGGCTCGCGATCCGCTCGATCACGGGGCCGCTCGGGACGGCCGTGGCCGCCGCCGACCGCATCGCGGCGGGCGATCTCGCCGTGAGCCTCACGGCGACGTCGAACGACGAGGCGGGCGCGCTGCTCGCGTCGATGGCCACGATGGCCGAGTCGCTCGCGCAGATGACGTCGATGGCCGAGCGGATCGCCGACGGCGACCTCACCGTCGCCGTCGCGCCGCGATCGGACAGCGACGTGCTCGGCCAGGCGCTCAAGAAGATGACGGCGCGGCTGTCGGAGGTGATCGGCCAGGTGCGGGCCGGCGCGCAGGCGCTCGCCGCCGCGACGTCGCAGCTCGCGGCCACCACCCAGAGCGTCTCGCAGGGGACTGGCGAGCAGGCCTCGTCCATCGAGGAGATCACGGCGAGCCTCAAGGAGATCGGCGGCTCGATCAACGACAACAGCGCGAGCAGCGCCGAGACCTCGCGCACGGCCGAGACCGGAGCGCGCGACGCGCGCGAGAGCAGCGCGGCGACGCAGGAGACGGTCACGGCGATGACGACGATCGCCGCGAAGATCTCGATCATCGACGACATCGCCTACCAGACCAACCTGCTGGCCCTCAACGCCTCGATCGAGGCGGCCCGCGCGGGCGAGCACGGCAAGGGCTTCCAGGTCGTCGCCCAGGAGGTGCGCAAGCTCGCCGAGCGCAGCCAGGTCGCGGCGCGCGAGATCGGCGTGGTGGCTCGGTCCGGCGTCGAGATCGCCACCCGCTCGGGACGTCAGCTCTCGGAGCTCGTGCCGGCGATCGACAAGACGTCGGAGCTCACGCGCAGCGTCGCCGCGAGCTGCCGCGAGCAGGCGGCGGGCGTCGATCAGATGAACCGCGCCATGAACCAGGTCGAGCTCGTGACGCAGCGGAACGCCTCCGCGGCCGAGGAGCTCTCCGCGACGGTCGAGGAGATCACCGCGTCGGCCGAGTCGCTGCGCGACCTCGTCGCGTACTTCCGCGTCGAAGGAGGGCGCGCCGAGCTCGGGCCCGCCAGGGGCCCCCGCCTGGCGCCCGTCGAGGCGCCCGCCCGCAGCTCGCGCGGCTCCCTGGGCCGGCCCTCTTGACAGGCCGGAAACCACGCGCGCTCGCGCCCGAGTGTGGCGTCGAACCGAGTAGACATGCACGGTCCCCGCTGTCACGATTGACGGACGGAGGTTCGGACGCATGGAGAAGATCCGCGTGGCGACGAGCGACGTCGAGGGGACCGAGGCGGCGAGGCTGAAGGCGAGACACGACGAGATCGAGAAGCGGTTGTCCGAGCTCGAGCGGCACCTGTCGCTCACTCCCGACGAGCAGATAGAACGCAGCCAGCTCAAGAAGGAGAAGCTGCGCGCGAAGGATCGCCTCGCGCAGCTCTCCGCGACCCTGCGCAAGGCGAGCTAGCCGCGCTCGCGCGCGGCGCCGGGGCGCGGCTCGGTTCCGGGATGGACGACAGGACTCCCGACGCGGAGACCCTCGAGCGGCTTCGCCGTTCGGGGATCCGCATCGATCGCGAGGGGCGCTTCATCCACGAGGGCGAGGAGGTGCGGCACGAGGGCCTGCGCCGCGCGCTCTTCCGCTGGCTCGACGCCGAGCCGGACGGACGCGTCGTCTTGCGCCTCGACGCGCGGCGCTTCGCCTACGTCGACGTGGACGACACGCCGCTCGTGGCGCGCGCGGCGCGGCTCGAGGGCGAGCGGGCGCTGCTCGCCCTCTCCGACGGGGCCGAGGAGGCGCTCGATCCGGCGACGCTCACCGTCGACGACGCCGGCGTGCTGCGCGCGCGGGCGCGCGGGGGCCGGCTCGCCGCGCGCCTCGCGACGGACGCCGTCGCCGCCCTGGCCGCTCGGCTCAGCGAGGAGCCCCCGGGCCGCCCCGTCCTCACGCTGGCGGGCCGCCGCTGGGAGATCCCGCGGCGGCCGCCGCGCTGACGTCCGCCTCGCGGTTCGTGGCCGGCAGCGTCACCGAGAGGCGGGCCCCGCCGAGGGGCGCCGCGCTCACGAGCACGTCGCCGCCGTGGTCGAGGACGATCTTGCGCACGATCGCCAGGCCGAGGCCCGTGCCGTGCTCCTTGGTCGTGACGTAGGGATCGAAGACGCGCTCGCGCTCGCCCGCGGGCACGCCGGGCCCGTTGTCGTCGACGACGAGGGTGGCGGTGCCGCGCTCGGCGTCGCTCGCGATCGACAGCTCGACGACGGGCTCGCGGCTCGCGCCCTGGGCCGCCTGCACCGCGTTCTCGACGAGGTTCGCGAGCACGCGCCGGATCAGCATGCGGTCGCACTGCGCGGCCACGGGCCGCGGCGGCGGCGTGAAGCGCAGGAACGGCTGCCACTCCGGGTGGGCCCGCACGAAGTCGTCGACGACCTGGCCGAGGTCGAGGGCCCGCGGCTCGACCTTGGGGAGCTTCGCGAACGCCGAGAAGTCGTCGACGAGCCGGCGGATGGTGCCGATCTCCTCGGCCAGGATCTCCTGCGCCGTCGCCAGCAGCTTCTCGAACCGCTCGTCTCCGCCGCGGTACTTCGAGGCGAGCTCTTGAACCGCGAGCTGGATGGGCGTGAGCGGGTTCTTGATCTCGTGGGCGAGGCGGCGCGCGACCTCTTGCCACGCCGACACCTTCTGCAGGTAGTCGAGGCGCGGCCGCGCCTCGGCCAGCTCGGCCACCATGCGGTCGAAGGCCCGCCCGAGCTCGTCGAGCTCGTCCTTGCCGCGCGGCCGCACGCGCACGGAGAGGTCGCCCTCGCCGACGCGCTGGGCCGCCTCGCGCAGCGTCGCGACGCGGCCCGTGGCGCGCCGCGCGACGAAGAGGCCCATGGCCGTCGCGAGGGCGAGCACGATGACCAGCGCCGCGCCCAGCCCGCGGAAGATACGCGGCAGCACGACCGGGAGCAGCCGATCGAGATCCTGCTCGCGCTCCATGGCCTCGCGCAGGGCCAGGAAGTTCGCGTAGATCTCCTTCGAGATCCCGAAGGTCAGCTCGAGCAGGCGCGGCGCGTCCGGCTTCGAGCCCGGCAGCTCGACGAGGTTGGGAGGGCCCTCGCGCGCGCGCTCGAGCACGATGGGCGGCGCGCTCCACTCGTCCGCGACGCGCGTGCCCTCGAGGATGCGCGCGTGCAGGAGCTCGGGCACCTCGGCGAGATCGGCGGCGTGCTCGACCCCCGCGGCGCCGATCTCGGCCGTGCGCTCCCGGAAGATCTCCTTCATCTGCGCGAAGTACGAGCGGTAGACCTCGACGGCGCCGCCCAGCGACTGCCCGACGGCCTCCTGGTGCGCGCTCGTGATGCGCGTGACCCGCTCGAGGGTGCCGCGCATGAGGTAGGCGGCGGCGCCGAGCGGCAGCGACGCGACGATGAAGAGCGCCACGAGGATCTTCCACTCGAACCGTCCGGGCATCCTGAGCAGTTTCATCGCTTCTCCCGCGTGACGCGCACCTGGCGGACGTCGAAGCGCTGCGAAAGGAACCGCAGCTGGCGCTCGCTGTCCTCGAGGCGCGGATTAACGAAGATGCTCACGAACGAGCCGAAGAACGTGTCGCCCGTGCCCACGCGCCGCTGGCCGCGCGCCGGCTGCACGAGCCACCGCCGCACGTCGGTCATGAGCTCCTCGGAGATGGGGTTCAGATCGCCGCGGAACGCGACGACATACGTCGCGCCCGGCCGCAGGCGCGCCGCCTCCGCGAGGGGCAGCTGCCAGAGCGTGGCCGCGCGCGAGATGGCCTCGTCGGCCGTGCGCGCCTCGACGCGCAGCTCGGGCCCCGCGCCGCGCGTCACGCGGATGCGGAACCGCTCGTCCCAGATGTCGTAGACGATCTCGGCGCGCTGGAAGGCGAGCGCCACGGGCTCGCTCGAGCCCTCCTCCTGGAGCGCCACGCGCACGAGCACGCGCGTCACGAAGCCCGACGTCAGCCGGTCGCGGTCCTCGGGCGCGAAGAGGTCCTGCAGCCCCACGCTCACGACGAGCTGCGCGGGCGTGAGGGCGAGCCCCGTCGTGCGGCGCGGGATCTCGTCGGCGGCGCGCGCGCGGCCCGAGGGGCTGGCCGTGGCGAGGAGGGCCGCGAGCAGCGCGACGAGGCGGCGGGCGAGGCGACGCGCGTCCATCAGAAGCTGCTGCGCGAGAGGGCGTTGGCGATCGAGACCGTGAAGATCCCCACGTAGGTGTCGAGGCGCAGGCCGACGTCACCCGTGAGATCGACGGGCAGCTTGCTCCAGGTCAGGCCCCCCGGCGGCGAGAGGTCGCCGTCGCTCGCCATGCCGAGCAGGCCCACGGCCGCGAAGAAGTCGCCGCCGTAGACGACGCCCTTGCGCCGCCACACCGGGATGGCGTACTCGACGAGGGCGCGGGCGGCGTAGTCGTCGTAGCGGTGGCCCGCGATCGACGTGCCGAGCAGGTTGCGCGACGGCAGCGTCGAGAAGCTCATGCCGAGCGCGCGCCTCGGCAGGAGCAGGTTGAGGTCGCCGACGAAGAAGCGATCGAAGTAGGGCGCGTCGCCGACGATCGCGCCGCCCAGGAGGTGGACGCCCAGCGCGTGGCCGCGCGGCATCTTGGCGTAGAGCGACGCCTGCACGAGGGCCTTGCCGTAGGTGTAGCTGCTCACCGCGGGCACGCCGGCCTCGACGGTGCCGACGACGCGCGCGCCCGAGCGCGGGAGCACGGGATCCGAGCGCGTGTCGTAGTCGAGCGTCACGGCGGCCGTCGCGACGCGGCTCGCGCCGTCGCGCACGTCGAAGTCGATGGGCGCCGTCGTGCCGTCGGGGAACGTGCGCACGCGCTGCGGCGGCAGGCGCGCGTCGACGGACTCGCCGCGGACGTCGAGCCCCGCGCGCAGGGCGCGCGTCAGCGCCCGGCTCGCGCCGACGACGCCGCCGACCCGCCGCGTGTTGACGGCCGTGAAGCGGCCCGGGTCGGCGTCGTCGTCGTCGCCCGTGACCCGGTAGAACTCGCTGCCGTCGTTGTAGAGGGCCGTGGCCGACAGCCCGACGCCGCCCGGGCCCTGGCGCTCGGGGATCGTGCCGTGGAGCCGCAGCCCGAGGCCCCGCTCGGCGTTGAGGACGATGGGCTTCGTCGAGGCGACGACCCCGCCCCCGAGGTTGATGCCGCGCCCGAGGAAGTTCGTGTCCGAGACGTCGGCGCCGCCCCAGAACGCCGTCGCCGCGCTCGTGCTCGGGTAGAGCTCGTTGATGACGAGCGCGCCCCGCTCCTCGACCTCGACGACGAGCACGACGCCGCCGCGCCGCCGGCCCCGCTGCACGGACAGGCGCGCGTCGACGAAGTGGCCGAGCGACAGCAGGCGGAAGCGCGCCGCCTCGACGCGGGCGTCCGAGGCGAGGACGGCGTCGCCGGGCTGTAGGCCGAGCTCGTTGCGGATGAGCGACTCCTTCGTGCGGAGGTTCCCGCGGATGACGATCTCCTCGATGACGTAGCGCGGGCCGAAGGCGGGGTCGACGAACTCGGGCGCGGGCGTCGCGCCCGCCGCGTCGTCGGCGAGCGCCCGCGCGTCGGCGGGCGGCCCCTCGGGCGTGGGAGGCGTCGTGGGCGCCGCCGCGCCGCCCGCCGAGGGCAGGGGCGCC
>DASZWW010000367.1:0-3782 GCA_035546175.1 Polyangia bacterium | reverse complement strand
CGTCCCCTTCGCCACGCCCGGCATCACCGAGGACTACGAGATCCTGAACAGCGAGATCTCGGAGGATCAGGATCGAATCCAGAAGGCGTTCCACGTGTACCCGGACGGGCTGGTGGTGGTTCCGTTCACCGCGCTTCACCCGTACGGCGCGTCCGGCAGCACCTGCGCGAACGACGGCGGCGGCATCCAGCTGGTCAGCTGGCAATCCGACAGGTTGAGCAAGCGCGCGCTGTTGCCGCTGCCGGGCAACCCGCGGCGCGCGCTGGAAAACGGCGTGCAGGCCATCGCCGTTTCCGACAGCAACGTGCGCGCGTTTTCGCTGGCCGACCTCGACGTCGCGCACCAGACCGCGGACCTGGTCATCGGGACCTGCGTGCCGGACGCCGACGCCCCGACCGTCTACCAGCCGCCCATCGGGGCCGGCTATCACCCCGCCGAGGGGGGAGGCGCCCGCGGGATGGCCTGCGCGATGGCCCCCGGTGCGCGATCGTCACGAGCCTGGCCTGTCCCATTTTTGGCGATCGCGCTGGCCGTGGCGCGCCGCCGCCGCCGCCCCGGCGTGACGCCGCCGGTTTGAGCTTGATCTGCGGCGCATTTCGCGGCTGCCTGAACGTATGAGCTCTCGGCGCCTCGTCGTTCTGGTCAGCGCTTGGTCACTGGCAACGGTCGTCGTCCTGGGTTGCGCGGGCGTGGGTGGCGGCGAGCGCGGCGGCGCCTCGGGCGGAAGCGTCGGCTCGGGCGGCCCGACGGCCGGCGGCGGGGGCGGCCCCGGCGACGGCACGTGCCTGGGGTCCCCCATCGAGTGCGTCCCCGGCGGGCCCGTGGACAACGGCGTCGTGTGCACGAGCGGCGGCCCGATCGTCTCGGGATACTGCTTCGAAGGACAGTGGATCTGCGGCCCGGGGACGATCCCGGCGGCCGACTGCCCCTGCGTCGAGCGCGGCCTCGTCTGTCCCGGCGCGGCCTGCACACCGCAGGGGTGGGTATGCCCCGACGCCGGCACGGACGCCGATGCGGGCCACGACGCGCCGGCGGACGGCGCGGGCGACGGCGGCGTCGACGGTTACCCCGGCGATCCATCCGTGGAGGCGCCGCGCGGCTGACTGCGAAAGGCCACCCTGTCGCGCGGCGCGCGTCCGCGATACATGATCCGGCGACATGAGCGAGCGCGTGCTGATCCTCGGGGCCACCTCGGCGATCGCGGCCGAGGTGGCGCGCCTCTACGCCGCGCGCGGCGCGCGGCTCTGCCTCGTGGGGCGCAACCCCGAGAAGCTGGCGCGGCTGGCGCTCGACCTGCCCCCGGAGCGCGTGACGTCCGCCGTCGCCGACTTCGCGAACCTGGGCAACGCCGAGGCGCTCGTGCGCGCCTCCCTCGACGCGCTCGGCGGCGTCGACGTCGCGCTCATCGCGCACGGCGATCTCGGCGACCAGCTCGAGAGCGAGCGCTCGCTCGACGCGGCCCAGGCGATCATCACGGCGAACTTCACGAGCGCCGTCGCGCTGCTGCTCCCGCTCGCGAACCACATGGAGGCCGCGCGCGCCGGCACGATCGGCGTCATCACCTCCGTGGCCGGCGACCGCGGGCGGCCGCGCAACTACACCTACGCGTCGGCCAAGGGCGCGCTCAACGTCTACCTGCAGGGGCTGCGGACGCGGCTCTACCCGGCGGGCGTCAAGGTCACGACGCTCAAGCTCGGCCCCGTCGACACGCCGATGACCGCCACGCACCGCAAGACGCCCGTGTTCTCCACGCCCGCGGCCGTCGCGCGCGGCATCGTCGCCGCCCTGGACGCCGGCGCCGCCGAGGCGTACGTGCCCGCGTACTGGGGCGCCATCATGACCGTCGTGAGGCACACGCCCGAGCGCCTGTTCCAGAAGCTCCCCTTTCTCTCGGGTCGCTGAGCTCGCCGATGGCCCTCGGGCGGACCAGCGCCCTCCCCTCACCGCCGCGCGGCCGCCTCGAGCGGCGCTCCGCCACTGCCGTCACGCGGGCAGCGCCTCCCACGCGCGCCTGAACGCGGCCGCCTTCGCCTCCGTCTCGGCGGGGGTCTGCCCGGGGCGGTAGAGCTCGCCGCCCAGGCCGTAGCCGGCCCAGCCCTTGCCGGCGAAGTCGCGCAGGTTGTCGGGCCGGATCCCGCCCACGGCGTAGAGCGGGACCTCGCGCGGCAGCACGGCCCCGACGATGCGCGCGAAGCCCGGGCCCACGACGCTGGCGGGGAAGATCTTCACCGCGTCGGCGCCGGCCGCGACCGCCGCCAGCACCTCCGTGGGCGTCATCGCGCCCACGAGCGCGCGCAGCCCCTTCGCCTTCGCGGCGCGGACGATCGACGCGTCGGTGTTGGGCGTGACCATGAGCCTGCCACCCGCGGCGGCGAGCGCGTCGACGTCCTCGAGGCGCAGCACCGTGCCCGCGCCCACCTCGGGCCCGTCGCGATGCTCGGCGGCGAGGCGGCGCACGCTCTCCGCCCAGGCGGGCGAGCCTGTCGGCACCTCGACGGCCGCGAAGCGCGCCTCGACGAGCCCGCGCGCGTGCGCCAGCACCTCGTCGGGCGTGACGCCGCGGAGGATGGCCACGAAGGGCAAGGCGCCCGGCGCGCTCAAATCAGCTCCTTCCGGAACCGGATGTACGGGGCGATGGCGCACTCGAGCTCGTCGACCGACTTCTCGATCGCCGCGTAGGAGTCGTTGGCTTCGGCGACCATCTTGACGGCGACCTCGCCGCGCATCTCCCGGGCGCGCGTCTTCGCGGCGACGATCTTGAACCCGTCGAGGCTGACCTTCTTGAGAAGCTCGAACACGCCCGAGTCCTCGTCGAAGAGGAACTGCGACTCGCGGTAGGACTTGATGAAGGCCCTGTGAAGCACGCCGAACGCCTCGGCCTGCAGCGACTCGGGCGAGCCCGCGAGCGCCTGATAGAAGGCGAGCGTGTGCTCGTACACCGCGAACCGCTTGTCGTAGAGGTCGAGGCGGAGCTTCGCCATGTTCGTCTTCGACTGCCGCAGAGACACCCACAGCGCCATGGAGGCGATGGCGGTCGACAGGAGCGCAGGCAGGAAGGTCACGAGCTGGTGCATGCGCGCCCAGCGTATCCCGAACCGGCGGCGCGCGCGTGAAAGGCTCCTCGTCCGAGCCGTCCGTAAGCCGGGTTCTGTTCCGGCGTCTCCACCGGTGGCGATCATTCCTCTGGGCCGGCCATTGCTGGACGGCTCGTGCGACCTACTAGGAATCGAGTCGGCGCGGGCCACGCCGGCGAGGTCTCCCTCGCGATCCCAAACTGGTCTTGCTCCGGGTGGGGTTTGCCTTGCCCCCCTCGTCACCGAGGGGGCGGTGGGCTCTTACCCCACCGTTTCACCCTTGCCGGCCTCGCGGCCGGCGGTCTGTTCTCTGTTGCACTGTCCTTCGAGTCACCTCGACTGGCCGTTAGCCAGCACCCTGCCCTGCGGAGCCCGGACTTTCCTCGACGGCCGCCTTTCGGCGCCCGCCGCGATCACCTGTCCGACTCGGACGAGAAGCAACGGCACTATAGCGCGGAACGGCGGGTCTAGAGGTCCTCGAGCGACTCGAGGATCTCGGGGATGAAGTGCTCGCGCAGCTCGATGAGCGAGGGGTGATGCGTCGCGGGGTCCGAGAGGATCACGTCGGTGTCGGGACGCGCGAGCTCGCCGGTGATCTCGTCGTCGACGAAGTCGAAGCGCTGGACGGCCGCGGGCGCGGGCGGCGGCGCGTCGGCGCGCGGCGCGCGAGGGAGACGCTCGGGGGCGGCCGCGCGCGCGGGCCGCGCC
>DASZWW010000366.1:0-5588 GCA_035546175.1 Polyangia bacterium | reverse complement strand
GCGCCACCGGCGCGGGCGCGGGGACGACGGCGGGCGCGGGGCCGGGCGGGGCCTGATGCCCGCGCACCCAGACCAAGGTGCCCACGCCCGTCGAGACGACGAGCAGCGCCGCGATGACGCCGCGCAGGCCGACGAGCGCGCCCGCCTTCACGGCCGACGCGACCGCGGTGCCCGACGACGCGCCCGCGACGGCCGCGCCGATGCCGAGGGCGAGCGCCTGACGCACGCGACGCTTGTCGGCGTCGCCGGGCGTCCGCGCCGCGCGCGCGAGGTCCACGACGTGCCGCGCGCTCGGGTTCAGGTCGTCGATGTCTTTGCCGTCCACGTGACTCCTCCAGTCTACTCCGCGCGCAGCCGCGCGAGGCCCTCTTCGAAGATCCGCCGCGCGGCGCGCAGCCGCGTGTGCACCGTGTTCTCGTTCGCGCCCACGGACTCCGCGATCTCGCGGCCCGTCATCTGCTCGATCTCGTGAAGGATGAACACCTCGCGCTGCGCCTCGGGCATCTGCGCGAGCAGCTGGTCCAGCACGCGGGCGGCGGCCTTGGCGTCCAGCTCCTCCGCCGGGCCGCGCGCCTCGCTCGCGCTCTCGTTCTCGAGCGGCTCATCTCCGACGGGCGCGTTCCCGCGCTTGCGGACGTGATCGGCGACGACGCGCCGGACGATCCCCGCCAGCCAGGTGCGCAGCGACGACCGGCCCTCGAAGCCCGGGAGCTTGCGGTGGACGACGACGAACACCTCCTGCACGACGTCGTCGACGGCGGAGGACGGCACGCCCCGGTTGAGCACGTTGCGCCACACGAACGCGAAGTGCGCGTCGTAGACCTCGTCGAAGCGCGGCGGCCGGACCGGCGGCGCGGCGCCGAGCGGCGGCTCGTCGGCCATTTTGGTCGAGGGATACAAGGGGGGAGCCTCGTCGTCCCTGGTAGTGGGGCGCTCCGCCTCGGTTCGTTTCCCGAAGATCGTGAAGCGGGACGCCATCACATCGCGCCAATTTGCAGCCCGCTCACGAGCCCCTCGAGCGCGCCGCTGCTCGTCTCCGAGAACCCGACGTCGATGCGGTTCAAGCTGAGCGGCTGCGCGTTCGAGATCAGCGCGCCCATGTCCGTGCGCGCGTCGTCGACGAGGAGGTGCGCCGAGGTCGAGTCCCAGGACGCGGTCATCAGGTGCGACGCGCCGTCGTCGATGCGCTTGCCGCTGTCGAAGGCCCAGTGCTGGTCGTTGTTCTCGAGGCGCCAGAACTTCACGAAGCCCGCGTCCGGCGCTCCCCCGACGAGGAAGAGCTGCACCTGATCGGCGAATGCGCCGTCACGGTTGACGTTGAGGATCGCCTGATCGTTGACGCGCGCGCCGGCCGGCACGAGCACGTTCAGCTTCACGAGGCCCGAGGTGCCCGTCGGCAGGTTGCCGTCGTCGGCGACGAACGTGAGGTGATCGGGCGGCTGCGGATCGGCGGCGAGCAACGACCCGGCGAGGGCGAGCCCGTCGTCGACCTGGAGGCCGCCCACCTCGATGGCGGGCGCGCCATCGCCCGCGAACGTGCCGTTGCCCGCGTTGTCGAGGAGCTGCACGGCCCACGTCTGGGGACCGTCGAGGCCCCGCAGGGCGTACGTGCAGCGGAAGATGCCGTTGCCCCACCGCTCGATCGTCGCCGTGACGCCCGCGGGCGTCGCCACGGCGCGGCCGGCCTGGAGGTCGAAGAGGACGGCGCCGGCGGCGCCGCCGCTCGCGCCCACGAAGGTGGCCGTGCCCACGCTGCGCGCGAAGAACGAGAAGACCTGGTTGGCGCTCCCCGCGGTCCCGGTGATCGACAGCGCGTGCGTCGCCGTCGCGGTGGAGGGCGCGAGCGTCACGAAGCGCGGCTCGCCGTCGGGGAACGGCGTCGTGCTCGGCGCGACGGCGACCTCCATCGGCTGCCAGGCCGTCGCGTCGGCGGGCACGCCGCGCGCCCGCCGCGGCTCGCTGAGATATCCGCAGTCGACCTTCGCGCTCGCGTCGAGGCGGCACGCGACGCGCGGCCAGTCCGGGCCGACGAGGTAGAGGCTGCGCACGCCCGCCGTGGCGTCCCACAGATCGACGTATGCGGCGCTCGCGCGCAGCCCGGGCGCCGGCAGCGGCGTGCCGAGCGCGACGCTCGGGTAGACGCCGGTGAGCGTCGCGAAGCGCTGCGCGCTCACGCCGAGCCACGTCGCCGGATCGCCGAGCCCGCCCGCCTGCACGCGAAAGAGAGCGAGGTGGGCGACGCGGATGGGCGCGCCGCCTCCCGCGGCGAGCAGCGCCCCGGGCGCGTCCAGCGTGCCGAGCGGCGGCAGGGGCGTGAGCGTGCCCGCGCTGCCGTCGCAGTCGGCGCGCCCGCCCCCGGCGCGGCTCACCCAGAAGAGGCAGTGGTACCAGGCGCCCGAGGTGAGCGGCGCCGAGGCGATCGCCGCCGCGTGCGTGGCATCGCCGAGATCGAGCTCGAGGGTGCGCGTCGCGCTCGTGCTCAGCGTCCAGCCGCTCGCGCCCGCCTGCTTCGCGAGGAGGGCCGCGCCGGGGAGGGCGCGGAACACCACCTCGAGCGCGAAGTCGTCGGCGCCGACGGCCCCGACGGCCGGATCACCCGCGACGTACGCGGGCCCGGCGGCGGGCAGCCCGACGGCGCGCGCGGTCATGTCCGTGAACGGCGCGCCGAGCCCCGTCAGCGGCGCGGCGGCGGCGCTCCCGAGCACGGCGCCGTCGTCCGCCTGCCACCCGGTCGCCGTCGCGCGCTCACCACGCAGCCGCAGCGACGGCGCGAGCGCGCCGCTCGCGAGGGCGAGCGGTCCCAGCGCGCCCGGGCCCGAGGCGTTCAGCCCGACGGCCAGCGTGCTGTTCATCGGAACGGGCGGCGAGCCGCAGCGCGGATCGGCGGCGCCACCGTCGGCGCCCAGCGCCGGGCAGATCGTCCCGATGACGTAGGGGTTGCGCGTGCACGCCGCGGCGCCGAGCGCCCCGAGCACGAGCACGACGACGCGCCACACCCGCAGGGTCATTCCTCTCCATAATGCACGAGATCGTTTTAGGGACAGCTTCGGCCGCCTGTCCCGCGCGCCAGACCCCGCGCGGGCCCGCGGCTCCCGGACCCGCCCGAGCCGCGCTGCCTCCGCCGGCGGGCGCGGCCAGGGTCAGGACGAGCCCAGCCGCGAACGGCGTGTGTCTCGGCGATGAGCTCGCGGCAACTCCGCGGATCGAAGACGAGCCGCAGCGTACCATTTCGGTGACAATCACGGCCCGCCTGCTGTCCGTAATGGCTACAGCGGGTCTTTGCGTTGTTCGATTCTTGAACACAGCGCGGTCCGATGGGCGCGGAATACTTGAACGACGGCGCGGCATTCCGGTTGCATCGAGAGGCGCGGGCCCCATTCGGAAGGGAATCGCTTGCGTATCATCCTCGTCGACGCCTCCGAAGTATTTCGCATGGGCTTGAAAGCCCTGCTGGCCGACGCGCGCGATCTGACGGTCGCCGCCGAGGCGTCCGACGCCGCGACGGCGCTCGCCGCAGTCCGGGCCCAGGCGCCCGAGCTCGTCGTCACCGACCTTGAGCTCCCCGACGGCAGCGGCGTCGCGCTGGCGAACGCGATTCGCGAGCAGGCCCCCGCCACGCGCATCCTCCTCCTCGCCGAGGTCGCGAACGAGGTCGCGGTGCGGCAGGCGGAGCTGGCCGGCGTGGGCGGCTACGTCCTCAAGAGCCAGTCGGCGAAGGAGATCCTCGCGGCGATGCGCGAGGCGGCCGCCGGCCGGCGGGTGGAGCCGCCGCGCACGCGCGACGCCGCGCGGGCCGGAGATGGCGAGGGTCCGCGCGCCGCGCGAGCGGCGGTGCTCGAGCGGCTGTCGGCGCGCGAGCGGGAGATCTTCGACCTCATCATCTGGGGGCAGACGAACAAGCAGGTCGCCGTCAAGCTCGGCATCAGCGTCAAGACCGTCGAGACCCACCGCAGCCACATCAACGGCAAGCTCCAGGTCCACAGCGCCGCGGAGCTCGTCCGCCTCGCCTCGCTCTGCGGGGTGCTCGCGGCCGGAGACGAGGGCGGCCTCGAGGCGACGTCGACGGCACGAGCGGCGCGCGAGAAGCTGCCGGGCAAGATCGGGATCGAGCGGTCGACGTTGCCTCGTCTCGTCGCCAAGATCGGCTGAGTGCAAGAGCACGTCGCGCGCGCTGAACGGTCGTCATCGGTTCGATCACCGATGGACGTTTCGGGCGCGCAAGGTTCGAGCCCGTTGGCGCAAAATGCCCAGGTGCGGGAAAAGCTCACGGCGCTCGCGGCTCGACTCGAGGCCATCGCGCTCCGGATCCGCACGATCGGGCTCGTGCGCGCCGCCGAGGATCTGTCGTACGTCTCCGCCGAGCTGCGGAAGCTCACCTCCGACGATTCCGAGCGTCGTTGATCGTGTCCTCTTCCGACTCGAACGTGCGCGACGATGCTTGGGCGCGGCACTATCGCCGCGCGTCCGAGCGGCGGCGCGCGCGCGGCTGGCACCGGCGCGACGCCGCGCGCCCGCGCGCCCGCCGCGGCTCCCGGCGCTTCTGGGTCTACGCGACGGCGGCCGCGATCTTCGTGGCCCTCACCGTCGTCGCGCTCGTCGTGCCGCGCTGAGGTCCGCGACGCCCCCTGGTCACGGGAGCGGGAGGCCGAACGAGTAGAGGCAGGGCGGATAGTCCGCGCCCGCGTTGCAGTAGCTCCCCTTCCCCGAGCCGTCGAGCTCGAGGCGGTGCGACCCACCGTACGGATTCGCCGCGTCCGGCTTCGCCGTGAGCCCGACGTGCGCGACGGCGCCGAGGTAGCCGAGCGCGCCGGTCGTCCCCTCCGTACCGCCCGTCGCGGTCGGGGCGTCGTTCTGGCCGAAGATCGCGAACACGCGCTCGAGCGGCGTCGCGCTCGGCATCTCGAGCCACGCGGCGTCGGTCCGGCCCTCGGCCGTGGGCGCGGACAGCGACACGGCGCGCGCGAGCCGAACGTGGCGCGCGATGACGGCGGCCATCGTGCCGCCGTAGCCGTAGCCGACGACGCAGCCGTCCGACCAGCGCACGCTCGCGTTGTCCGGGTTGAGGTACCAGCCCCAGTCTCCACCGGGATCGGCCGTCACTAGGTGCTGGAGCGCCTTGACGACGCGGCCCTCCAGGCTGTCGGCGCGCTTGATCGTGACCCAGTCGACGCGGCCCTTGCCGTCGAACTGATCCATGCGCGTGTCGCCGGGCGTGTTCGGATTCGTGTCTCCGGGCGGGCCCATGGCGATGTCGTTCTGATAGGCGATCTGCAGCACGTGGAAGCCGTGCGGGTACATCCAGTCGGCGGTCGCGATCCCGGGCGGCGCGCCCATGTCGGTCAGCACGACGCAGAGCTCCTTCATGAGCGGCTTCGAGGTGTCGACGGCCGCGTACTCGGTGGAGCCCGCGTGACCCTGCGTGGCCGCGGGATCGAGCGACTGCGCCGTGAACGTCTTCTCGCGGAAGCCCTTCGCGTCGGTGTCGATGGGACGCGGCGCGGGCGTGTCCGCGCCGGTTCCGCTGCCCGTCCCGGCCGAGCCGCCCGAGGCGCCTCCCGCGCCCCCGCCACCGCTCGCGCCGCCACCGC
>DASZWW010000365.1:0-4591 GCA_035546175.1 Polyangia bacterium | reverse complement strand
CGAAGCGCAGCCGCCCGTCCTCCTTGACGAGCGGCGGCGCGAGCGTCGCCTGCGCGTCGTCCTGGGGCGTCAGCGCCACCGAGCCGTCGAGGATCGCGGGCAGCGTGCGCTCGAGCAGCGGCGCGCCGGCGGCCGCGAGCGCCGCGGCGAGCGTCGCCGTCGTGTCGTCGTCGCCGATGGGCACGCGCACGGCGGCGGCGACGGGCCCGGTGTCGAGCCCCGCCTCCATGCGCATGACGGCCACGCCCGTCTCGCGCTCGCCGCGGATGATGGCCCACTGGATGGGCGCGGCGCCGCGCAGCCTCGGCAGCAGCGACCCGTGCACGTTCCAGCACCCGCGGCGCGGGACGTCGAGCAGCGCCTGGGGCAGGATGCGCCCGTACGCGACGACGACGAAGACGTCGGCGTCGAAGGCGCGCAGCTCGGCCTCGAGCTCGGGCGTCCGGACGCGCTCGGGCTGCAGGATGGGGACGCCGAGGCCACGCGCCGCGGTCTTGACGGCGGGCTCGGCGAGCGCCCGGCCTCGCCCCGCGGGCCGGTCGGGCTGGCTCACCACGGCGACGAGCGTGGTGGCGCGCGCCACCGCCTCGAGGAACGGCACGGCGAACGGGGGCGAGCCGAAGAAGATCGCGCGCGCCGGGCCGGGCATCAGTCCGCCGCGGCGGCGGCCGCCGCCGCCGGCAGGTGGCTCTCGTAGCGCGCGCGCATGCGCGGCTCGCCGAGCACGCGCAGCGCCTCGTCGAGGACGGCGCGGATGGCGCGCAGCTCGGCGCCGAGCTCGGCGACGAGGACGGCGTCGAGCGAGGTGGGCGCGAAGGCGCGCGCCAGGTTGGCGTGCGCGCGGCGGATCTCGTCTGGCCCCGCGCCGCGCGGCAGCTCGAGGATCTCGAAGTAGTCGCCCTCCTCGACGAGCGCGTGACGGGCGAGGATGCGCGCGCGCACCTCGGCGCGCCCGGCGCCCACGCGCGAGCGCTCCGCGACGACGACCGAGCGCTCGACCTCGTGGAACCCCGCGCCGTTCCGCGGCGCCGCCGCCGGCGCCTCCGGCCCGAAGGCCGGGAGCCCGAAGGCCGGCACGACGTCGGGCGACACGAGCTCGAGCTGCCCGAGGACCGACAGCGCCCAGGCGACGCCCCCGACCACCTCCTCGCGCGCTCCCGACAGCGCGCGCACCTCGTCGAGCGTCCGCTCGCCGTCGAAGAGGTCGACGAGGGCGCGCTCCTCGGTCGTCATCCCCATGCGCGGCAGGAGGTCGTCGGCGCGCCCGCTCGAGGGCTTGAAGACCTGCGCGCCGCCGCCCAGGCACCGCTGCAGGCGCGCCGCGGCGTACTTGCGCCGGATGCCCGCGAGGATGATGGCCGCCGGGTGCTCGTCGAGGAGCACGATCTCCTGGTTCGGCTGCCCGGGCGCGAGCGACCACTCGCCGTCCTCCCACGCGAAGGCCGAGTAGATGATCTCCTCGAAGTGCCGCCGCACGACGACGGACAGCTCCGTGGGCTTGATGAAGCCGCGCTCGACGAGCACGGCGCCGAGGCGCCGCTCGGCGCGCGGCAAGCCCTCCGACGCCTGCGCGAGCTGCGCCGCCGTGAGCCGCCCCTGGCGCACGAGCATCTCGCCCATGCGATCGTCGGGATCGCTCGACATGCCCAGGATGGGCGCGCCGCGATCGAAGAAGATGATCTTCTCGATGGCCTCGCGCCGCAGCGTGAGCCGGCCGCTGAGGCGCTGCAGGTAGAGGCGTCCGAGCTGGGCCGCCACGTCGCTGTCGGCGATCTTGCCGCTCTCGACGGGCGCGGGCGCGCCCGCCTCGCCGCCTCCGTCGCGGGCCGCCGCGATGCGCTCGGCGATCATCTTCGCGAAGACGTCGCGCGGCACCTCGACGGTCTTCTGGCGCGTCTCGTCGCCGAGCTCCTCGCCCACGTCGAAGGCCGCGGGCGACGTGAGCGCCGTCGTCTCGACCCGGGCCGCCGCGGCCAGCGCCGTCATGGGGGCCATCGGCGTCCGCTCGAAGAGATCCGCGGGCGGCCGCTGCACGCCGCTGCGCGAGCCCGGGGAGGTGATCTCCCGTCGCAGCGCGCCCACCGAGCGCGCGACGTCGAACATCTCGGCGTCGAGCGTGGCGTCGATGCTCTCGGCGAGCTTGACGAAGAGCGCGCCGGCCTCGGACTGGCGCACGCGCGGCACGGGCGCGACGTCGACGGAGCTCGCGGCGACCAGCGGCTTGAGCGTCGGCAGGGCGCGCCCCGCCGGCGTGCTCGTGGGCGTGCGCGCTCCCGTCGGGCCGCCCGCCGGCGTCCCGCCCGCGCCCGGCGCGCCCGCCGCCTTCGAGCCGCCCGGCCGGGCGAACTCGCCGCTGCCGCCGTCCGAGACGGCGGCCGGGATGCCGATCTCGCCGCTCCCCGGGCGGCGCTCGCCCGGCCCGGCCTGCAGCCGCGCCCGCACGCGCGCCACGAGCTCGGGCATGGAGAGCGGGCGCGTCAGGAACCCGTCGGCGAGGCCCTTCATGCGGCCCTCGTCCTCGGGCTCGCCCACGAGGAACGTCGGCACGCGGCCGCGAGGCGCGGCGCGCACCTTGCCGAGCGCGACGGCCGGATCGGCGTTCACGATCTGCGGCGCGAGGACGATCACGTCCGGGCGCGAGGCGGTGATCCAGCCCGAGAGGCTCTCGCCGGGCTCGACGGCCACGGCCTCGAACCCCGCCGACACGACGGCCCGGCGGATGCGATCCGCTTCGTAGGGGCCGGCGATGATCAGCACCTTCATGCAGCGGGAGATTAACACCCCCACGGGCCTCTCTGTCACGGCCGGCCGCGCGCGCCGGCGCGGCGGCGTCAGAGGACGCTCTGCGGATCCACGTCGACGACGAGGCGCGCGTCCCCGCCCAGCTTGACGCCCGCGGCCGCGCGCGCCGCCGCCATGAGCGCGGCCCGGTCGTGTCCGGACAGCCAGACCCGGTAGCGATAGCGGCCGCGGATTCGCGGGATGGGGGCCGGCGCCGGTCCCTGGAGCCGAATGGCCTCGCCCACCTCGGCCCTTGCCCTGGCGAGGACCTCGGCCGCCGCGCGCTGGGCCTCACCCTCGCTCGAGGCGTCCACCCGCAAGAGGATCGTGCGCGAGAAAGGCGGGTAGTCGATCTCCTTGCGGTCCTCGAGCTCGCTCCGCACGAACCCCTCGTAGTCGTGCTTCTGAGCGGACGTCACGGCGATGTGCTCGGGCTTGTAGGTCTGCAGGATCACGTGCCCCGGGCGGTCTCCCCGCCCGGCGCGGCCCGCCACCTGCTCGAGCAGCTGGAACGTACGCTCGGCGGCGCGGAAGTCGGGCATGTCGATGCCCTGGTCGGGCAGCAGGACGCCGACGAGCGTGACCCCCGCGAAGTCGTGCCCCTTCGTCACCATCTGAGTTCCGATGAGGACGTCGATCTCACCGGCGTTCATCCCCCGGATGATCCCCTGCAGCCCCCGGGACTCGCCGCCGGCGCCGAAGGTGGCCGCCGTGTCTCGATCCAGGCGCGCCACGCGCGCGTCGGGGAAGCGCTCCCTGACGACGGCCTCCACGCGCTCGGTCCCGATGCCGAGCTTGTCGAGCTTCACCGACTCGCACCGGCCGCACCGACGCGGGACGGGCTTCGTGCTCCCGCAGTAGTGACAGACGAGGCGGCCTCGCCCCTGGTGGAAGGTCATCGAGACGGAGCAGTCGTCGCACTTGACGATGTCTCCGCACTCGCGGCAGCGCACGACCGAGGAGAAGCCCCGCCGATTGAGGAACAGGATGACCTGCTCGCGCTGGGCGAGCGCGGCCGCGATGCCCTCCGACAGACGCGCCGAGAGGACCCCGTCCGGTCCCAGCGGAGAGCGCTTGAGGTCGACGATCTCGACGGACGGGAGCGACCGCGCGGTGGCGCGCCCGGGCAGCGGCAGGAGCGTGAAGCGTCCCCGTCGGGCGTTGTGCGCCGTCTCGAGCGAGGGCGTCGCCGAGCCGAGGATCGCCACGGCGCCCGCGCGCTGGGCGCGCACGACGGCGATGTCGCGCGCGTGGTACCGCACGCCCTCCTCTTGCTTGAACGACGGATCGTGCTCCTCGTCGACGACGACGACGCCGAGCGCCTGCACGGGCGCGAAGACGGCCGAGCGCGCCCCCACGGCGATGCCGACCTCGCCCGCGCGCAGGCGCCGCCAGGCGGCGAGGCGCTCGCCCGCCGGCAGCGCGCTGTGGAGCACGGCCACGTCCTCGCCGAACCTGGCGCGGAAGCGCGCCGCGAGCTGCGGCGTGAGCGCGATCTCCGGCACGAGCACGAGGGCGCCCCGCCCGGCGGCGCGCGCCTCGGCGATGACGCGCAGGTAGACCTCCGTCTTGCCCGAGCCCGTCACGCCGTGGAGCACGAAGGTCGAGAACCCGCGCGCCAGCGCGGCCGTGAGCGTCTCGACGGCGTGACGCTGCGCCTCGGTGAGCGTGAAGGTCGACGCGGCGACGCCCGCCGCCGGCGCCGCGCGGGCCACGGGCCGGCGCTCGACGCGGCAGAGGCCGGCGGCGACGAGGGCCGGCAGGTGCGCCCGCTGCTTGTCCTCGAGCGCCGCGGTCGCCAGGCCCTCCG
>DASZWW010000364.1:0-26243 GCA_035546175.1 Polyangia bacterium | reverse complement strand
CGAGCTCGCGCGCGCCCTCGCGCGCACGCCGGGTGCGCGCGCCTTCTTCGAGGGGCTCGACGGCGCGAACCGCTACGCCATCCTCTACCGCGTCGAGACCGCCAAGCTCGCCGAGACGCGCGCCCGACGCATCGAGGCCCTCGTCGCCATGTGCGCCCACGGCGAGACCCTCCACCCGCGGCGCGGCAAGCGCTGACGCGCTACCGCGCCGCCTTCGCGCGCGCCGTCTCCGCCGCCGTGGCGATCCACCCGCGCACGGCCGCGCGCGGCAGCTCGGCGAGGGCGCGCAGCTTGAGGTGCTTGCCCGTCTTCCCTTCGCCCTCGAGCCGGCCCTCGGGATCGGCGAAGGTGCCCGGCGGCCCGGCGAGGATGAGGTTGACGTGCGACCTGTGCGCCGCGAGGGCGCACATCATCTCGCCGCCCAGCGTGTAGAACGGCATGCCCCACTTGATCGCGCCCACGGCCTCGGGCGCGGCGCGCTCGACCTCGGCGCGCAGCGCCTCGAGGATGGCCCGGAGCTCGGGCGGCTGGCGCGCGAAGAAGCCCTCGACGGGCGCCCCGAGATCGCGGCGGGGGCCCCACTTCTCGGCCGACGCCTTCGCCTTCGGCGCCGTCTTTCGCTTCGCCTTGGCCTTGCCCGCCGCCTTCGCCTTGGCGGCCGCCTTCGCCTTCGTGGCACCCACCGTCTTCATGGTCGCATGATGCCACGAGCGCGCGCCAGCGGGCCTGGGCGGAGTACCATCGGAGCATGGACCGCGCCGCACGCCTCTGGCCCGCGCTGCTGCTCGCGGCGTGCGGCGGCTCGCCCGCGAGCGCGCCGGCCACGGTGAGAGAGCTCGGCGCGCTCGGGCACCCCGCGGTCGTGACGGCCCGCGACGGCGGCGCCTCGGTCTCGGTGCGCGGCCGGACGCTGTGGCTCTTCGACGACACACTCATGACGGTGACGGGGGCCGACGGCTTCTCGTACCGCTCGGCGACCGCCGGCTGGGCCGACGGCGCGAGCCTGACGCTCGACGAGCCGCTCGACGCCGCCGGCGCGCCGTTCCAGCTCCTGCCGTTCACCGACGCCGAGCTCGCCTACAATCGCGCCGGCGGGCCCAACGAGCGCTTCGCGCTCTGGCCGGGCAGCGCCATCGAGAGCCCAGACGGCGCCTTCGTCTTCTTCGGCTACCTCAAGGTGCACCCGGGCGCGCTCAACTACGAGGGCCTCGGGGCCGGCGTCGCGACGCTCGCGCCCGGCTCCACGGTCGCGACGCGCCTCCCCGACCTGCTGTTCGCGCCGCCCGTGCCGGGCTTCTCCGTGGGCGCGGTCGTCGCCGATGGCTTCGTGCACCTCTACGCCTGCGATCCGTCGGGCACCCTCGACAGCGACTGCCGCGTCGCGCGCGCGCCCGCGGCGGAGCCCACGACCACGGCGGCCTGGACGGTCTGGGACGGCGCCGCGTGGAACGCCGACCTCACGAAGGGCGCGCCCGTGCTCCACGGCGCGCCCGGCGATCTGTCGGTGTCGTGGAACGACCACCTCGGCGCGTACCTGGCCGTCTCGAGCGCGATCTTCTCCGACGACGTGGTCTTCCACACGGCGCCGCGGCCCGAGGGCCCCTGGTCGGACGCGCGGCCCCTCTTCGTCGGCGCTCGCCACGAGGGCACGACGAACTACGCGGCGAAGGAGCACCCCGAGCTCGCCACCGACGGCGGACGGAGCCTCCTCGTCACCTACGCGCACCCGCTCGGCGGCTTCGACGAGGACGTGCGCGTCGCGACCCCGACGCTGCCCTGACGGGCCCGCGGCGCGGTGCTAGGTTGCCCGCATGACCTCGACGCAGACCGCCCCGCGCCGCCTCGGCGCCGACGGGCCCACGGTGTTTCCGCTCGCGCTCGGCTGCATGGGCATCGCCGGCCAGGGCATGTACGGCGCCGCCGACGACAGGGAGTCCATCGCGACGATCCACGCGGCGCTCGACGCCGGCGTCAACCTGATCGACACGGGCGACTTCTACGGCGCGGGGCGCAGCGAGCTCGTCATCGGCCGCGCGCTGGCCGACCGCCCGGGCCGCGCCCTGCTGTCGGTGAAGTTCGGCGCCATGCGCAGCCCGGACCACCAGTGGATCGGGTTCGACGGACGCCCGGCCGCCGTGAAGAACTTCCTCGGCTACACGCTGGCGCGGCTGGGCGTCGAGCGCATCGAGATCTACCGGCCCTCGCGCCCAGATCCCGCCGTCCCCATCGAGGACACGGTGGGCGCGATCGCCGACCTCGTGAAGGCCGGCTACGTGGGCCACGTCGGCCTCTCCGAGGTCGGCGCCGACACCGTCCGCCGCGCGCGCGCCGTCGCGCCCGTGGCCGACCTGCAGATCGAGTACTCGCTCGTGAGCCGCGGGCCCGAGGCGAAGATCTTCCCCGCCCTCGCCGAGCTCGGCGTGGGCGCGACGGTCTACGGCGTGCTGTCGCGCGGCCTGCTCAGCGGCTCGCGCCCCGGCCCCCAGGGCGACTTCCGCGCCTTCCTGCCCCGGTTCTCGAGCGCGAACGCCGAGGCCAACGCGCGGCTCGTCGCGTCGCTGCGCGCGCTCGCGGGCGACAAGGGCGTCACGGCGACCCAGCTGGCCATCGCCTGGGTGCTCGCGCGGGCCCCGGCCTTCGCCGTCCCCGTCGTGGGCGCCCGCACGCGCGCGCAGCTCGCCGAGGCGCTCGGCGCCCTCTCCGTCCGGCTCGCGCCCGACGAGCTCGCGCACATCGAGGCCACGCTGCCGCCCGTCGCCGGCACGCGCTACGACGAGCGTCAGATGAAGGTGCTCGACAGCGAGCGGTGACTCAGCGGCGGGCGTTCGCGCGGATCGCCGCCGCGAGGAACGGCGTCAGGCCCGCCCCGCCCGCCGCGTCGATGCTGGCGGCGAAGCGCGGGTCGGCCTCGTAGAGATCGGCGAGGCCCGCGTGCATCGCCGGCGGGCACGGATAGAACCAGCGGTCGACGAGGAGGCGGTGGCGCTCGGCGACGTCCATGGCCGGCGGGCCCCCGGGCGCGGCGCCGGCCTTCATGAGCGCGGCCGCGTCGGCGTACACGGCCGCCTGCTCGGCGGCGTGGCGCCGCCAGTCATCGGGCGTGTAGCGCCGGGTGCGCCGTCGCGACTCCTCGAACGCCGGCGTGCCGCCCCAGCGCCGCTCGGCCTCGGCCTCGTGCCTTCCGTGATCGAACCCCTCGAACAGCTTCTCGGCGTCCATGGTGCCTCCCCCCTCTGCGTCGAGGGCCGCCAGCGCGTGGTCCACGGCGCGGATCATGGCCGCCGTGTGCGCCGCCCGCGTCTCGAGCTCGCGGCGCTGCGCCCGCAGCGCCGCGCGGCGATCGAAGCGCGGGTCGTCGAGCGAGCGGCGGATCTCCTCGAGCGGCAGCCCCAGCTCGCGACCGACGAGGATCTGCTGCAGGCGCAGCAGGTCCTCGTCGTCGTAGAGCCGGTAGCCCGCCTCGGTGCGCGCGCGGGGAACGAGCAATCCGATCTCGTCCCAGTGGTGCAGCGCCCGCACCGAGACGCCCGCGAGCGCCGCGACCTCCTTCACCTGATACGTGCGCCGCTTCATGAGCGAAGCTTGCGGCCTGCCGCCGCGTGAGGGTCAAGGCGAAAAGCGACGGCCCAAGCGCGCGCGAGCCTCGCGCCTACGGCTTGGGCCGCGGCGCCTGGATCGACGCGAGCCAGGTGGGCGCCACCTTCTTGGCGAGGGCGAGGTAGTGGGCCGGGATGTCCTCGGCGCCCGTGAGCTGGCGGATCTCGAGCACGTCGGCGCTCTCCATGCCCACCGGGCAGCGCATCGCCCAGGCCTTCGCGTCCTCGAGCGTCGGCACCTCGATGACGTAGAAGCCGCCCACCAGCTCCTTCGACTCGGCGAACGGGCCGTCGACGACCTTGCGCCGCCCGCCCTCCGCCTTGACGCACGCCCCCGGCGTCCCCGGCGTGAGCCCCTCCGCCGCGACGAGCACGCCCGCGCGATGGAGGTCCTCGTTGAACTTCATGTACGCCTGGAAGAGCTCGTCGCTCATCGGCGCGTCGGACTTGGGCCGCGGGCTGTCGGGGCGGGTCGTGATGATGAATCTCATGTGTTTTCCTCGGGTTTCCGTGGCGGGCCCATCCCGCCTCACCCGAGCCGACGATCGAGCCCCATCCAGATCGACAAGAGCGAGAACGAGGGACCCGGGCCGCTCGAGCGAACGTCGAGCGGCGCCGGGGAGGCTTCCCTCTGACTACGACTTCGAGATGGTGGGGGCTAGACGGCGTCTTCGCCGCGCTCGCCCGTGCGGATGCGGAGGGAGTCGTCGATCGCGGTCACGAAGATCTTGCCGTCGCCGATCTTGCCCGTGCGCGCCGCCGAGGTGATGGCCTCGACGACCTCCGGGACGAGCGAGTCCTTGAGGACGACCTCGATCTTGACCTTGGGCACGAAGTCCACGACGTAGGCCGAGCCGCGGTACACCTCCGTGCGGCCGCCCGTGCGCCCGAAGCCCTTGACCTCGGAGACCGTCATGCCCGAGACGCCGATCTCGCGGAGGCGCGCCTTCACGTCGTCGAGCTTGAACGGCTTGATGATCGCTTCGACTCTCTTCATCTCACCCCATCCTCTCGAGGGAGCCTGCGCGGGCCCGCCCTCGCGCGCAGGTGTAGCCTGGATCGAAGGCGGGGTCTAGTGATCGTGGCTGTTGCATCGATTTCCGTACGAATGCATCATGCCGCGCGTCCGCACAGCGAAAGTCCGCCGCGCCTCCGAACATGAACGCACAACCTCGAAATCGCGCTTCGCGCTCGCGCCTCCGGGCGCTGAGCGCGGCGCTGGTCGTCGTCACCACCTCGGCAGGCGCCGCGCGCGCGCAGACGGCGAGCCCGCCCGCGGGAGCGCCGCCCGCCGCGCCGGAAGCGGCGCCGCCCGCGCCTCCCCCGGCGCTCGCCGCGCCGCCGCCCGCGGTCGCCCCCGCGATGCCGACGGAGACGGGCGTCATCGCGTCCCTCTACGGGTTCGTCGAGCTCGACATGATGCACGACTCGACCCAGAGCTTCACCGAGGCCATCACGAACAGCATGATGGCGCGGCCGGGGACGCTCGCGGGCGACAACCCGCGCACGCAGTTCACGGCGCGCGACTCGCGCGTGGGCCTCGCGCTCGCCGCGCCCGCCTATGGCTCGATCCGGACCTCCGCCCGCGTCGAGGTCGACTTCTTCGGCAACCAGGCGCCGGGCGCCACCGAGGACGCCACGTACTCCGCGGCGGCGCTGCGGCTGCGGCACGCGCTCGTCAAGTTCGAGACGCCCGTGCTCGACGTGCTCGCGGGCCACACGAACGACCTCTTCGCCTGGGGCGGCGCCGGCTTCTACCCGAACACCGTCGGCTTCCTCGGCGTCCCCGGCGAGATCTATCACCGCGATCCGCAGCTGCGGCTGTCGAAGGTGCTCTCGGGCTCGTCGGTCACGTTCGAGATGGCGGCGGCCGCCGTCCGCCCCGCCCAGCGCGACGCCGAGATCCCCGACGGACAGGGCGGCCTGCGCATCGCCTTCGAGCGCTGGCGCGGCACGAGCGCGCAGGGCGCGGGCCTGCCCAAGGCGGCGCCCGCGTCGCTCGGCGTCTCGGGGATCTACCGCCGCTTCTCGGTGCCGGCGTTCACGGCGTCGCAGGCGAACCCCAACAAGGCGAACGGCTGGGGCGCGGCCGTGAACCTGTTCCTGCCCATCATTCCCGCTTCGAGCCCGGCCGACCTCGGCAACACGCTCTCGGCCACGGCGGAGGCGACGATCGGCACGGGGATCTCCAACCTCTACACGGGCCTCACGGGCGGCGTGGCGTTCCCGGCGCTGCCGAACCCGTCGATGCTGCTGCCCGTGCCCGTCTACTCGGGGGACATCGACCCGGGCCTCGTGACCTACGACGCGAACGGCAAGCTGCGCACGGTGAGCTGGCGCGCGCTCGTCCTCTGCCTGCAGTACCGGGCGCCCTTCGGCATGGGCCGCAAGCTCGGCCTCTCGGCCGTCGCCTCGCAGCTCGAGTCGACCAACATCGTCGCCCTGACGCCGATGCAGGGCCTGTCGCAGGTGTTCTCCAAGGCGCAGTACGTCGACGGCAACGTCTTCTTCTCGCCCACCCCGCAGTCGCAGATCGGCGCCTCGGTGCAGCTCGAGCGCCAGACCTTCGGCGACGTCGTCACCTATGCCGACGCGGCGGGCAACGTGTCGAGCCACAACGTCTACGGCAACAACGTGCGCGGCGAGCTCGCCGTATACTATTTCTTTTGATCACGCGGAGGCCCTGATGCAGTCACGATCACGACTTCTCCGTTCGCAGGCGGTCCGTTCCATGGCCATGGTCGGCCTCTCGGCGGCCGCCCTGGCCTGCGCGCAGGATCCGGCCACCCACTCGACCTTCACGGCCGTCATCAGCACGGGGACGGGGGGCTCGACGGGCGCCGCGGGCTCGGGCAGCTCCGCCGGCTCGACCGGCGCCGCGGGCTCGACGATCAACGGCGGCATGACGGTGGGCTGCGGCATGGACCCCGGCCAGGCGCTCGGGAGCTACGTCGAGTACCACATCTCGATCACCGGCCCCGACCTCGACGCCAACAAGCAGCCGAAGGTGCGCGACCGCACCTACTACGTGCGCCTGCCCATGAACTACGACGGGACGACCCCCAACCGCGTCGTGTACCTCGGGCCCGGCTGCGGCGGGAACACGGCGACGGACGTCCTCCGCATCTACGCGAACTCGATGAACGACGCCATCCTCGTCGCGGTGATCCCGCTGGCGGAGTTCGGGGCGTGCTTCGACGAGACGGTGAACTCCGTCGAGTACCCGTACTTCGACGCCGTCCACAAGAAGATCGAGTCCTCGTTCTGCGTCGACCCGACCCGGCAGTTCTACGCAGGCTTCAGCACGGGCGCGCGCCTCGGGTACATGCTCGACTGCGCCTTCCCCGACGTGCTGCGCGCGACGGCGTCGATCCAGGGTGGGCTCCCGTCGCTGCCGACGTGCAAGAAGAACCCCATCGCCATGTTGACCGTCTCCGACACGACGGAGACCGGCAACCCGTACTCGCAGGCCGTCCAGGCGACCCAGCGCGTCTTCGCCCAGCAGAACGGCTGCACGGGCTCGTTCGTGTCCCCCATGCCGCCGGCGGACGGGATGTCGACCAAGCCCTACGACCCCATGGCGACGCCGCTCATGGCGAACACGCCGGTCTGCGTGACGTACGCGGGGTGCCCGGCGGCCTACCCGATCATCTTCTGCACGACCACCAACGCCGGCCACATCACGTATGAGCCCTGGTCGGACCAGGCGCTTTGGAACTTCTTCAAGACGTTCTAGGGAGCGTGCAGATGCGAGCGCATATCACCTTCGTCCGGCTGGCCACGTTGACCCTGGCCGCCGCCCTCTCGGCGGGCCTCGTCGGCGGCTGCGGCGGCAAGGGCACGGAGGGCACCTGCGGGACGTACCCCGCCTGCGGCGGCACCCCCAACGGCGACTGGTCGCTCATGACCGGCTGCTCGAACCTCGTCGTCACGCCGTACCAGCAGCCGAGCCTGCCCCAGCAGCTCGCGCAGCCCCAGACGCCCACCGTGGCCCCGCCGCAGGTGATGCCGACGACGAGCGGCGACTGGTGCTCGCAGCTCGTCTACGAGCCCTCGACCAACCCGATGATGCCCGTGCGCAGCGTCGTCCTCTGGCACGGGCCGCCCACCGTGCACTCGGGATACGTGCACATGAACGACGACCACACGTTCGCCGCGTCCATCACGTTCATCACGCTCGAGCACACCTACTTCCCGAGCGCGTGCATCACGAGGTACGAGAGCAACCCCTCGATGCCCCTCACGTGCGAGAAGCTCGGGATCGACCTCGCGTCGTACGAGCAGACCCAGCCGGGGTTCATGTTCGACCAACCCATGAGCTGCACCGGCGACATCAACGTCGGGTGCGACTGCTCGTACCACTACCAGGTCCAGTCGGGGGCCATGGGCACCTGGGGCGTCGACCCGGCCAACGCGGGGTTGATCGTCTTCTCCAGCTCCGTGACCACCGAGCCGCAGTCGGCCAGCTTCTGTCAGAACGCGTCGACCCTCCAGCTCTCCGGGGACAACGGCACGGACCTGTTCGGCGCCCAGGGCCTCCGCAGCGCACAGTTCGCGCGCATGTAGCGGCGCCGCGCGGTCGCTCGTAAACCGCGCCCCACAAAAAAGCGCGAGCGTCTCTCCGCTGAAAACGGCTATAAAGGCCGGACGCGCCGGCCCTAAGGTGGCTCGCGAACCGCGACCCCATCCGGATCCCCCGGCCGAGGAGACTCACGAATGACGAAGTCCGCAGGCATGACGAACATGCGCTGGATGATGGTGTTCATGGCGTTCCTCGGAACGGCGATCAATTACATCGATCGCACCAACCTCTCGCTGGCGATGCCGTACCTCAAGAAGGAGCTCGGCCTCGACCCCGGCATGGCGGGGCTCGTCATGGGCGCGTTCTTCTGGACCTATGCCAGCTTCCAATTGCCGGCGGGCTGGTTCATCGACAAGGTCGGGCCGCGCATCGCGTACACCGTCGCCGTCGTGTGGTGGTCGTTCTTCACCGCGGCCGGCGCCGTCGCGCGCGGGTTCTTCTCGCTGTTCGGTGTCCGTCTGCTCCTCGGCGTCGGCGAGGCGCCGGCCTACCCGACGAACGCCAAGATCGTATCGGAGTGGTTCCCCAAGAAGGAGCGCGCGCTCGCGACCTCGATCTTCGACAGCGGGTCGCGCGCCGGAAACGTCGCCGCGAGCTTCCTCTGCCCGGCCATCACGGTCGCCTTCGGGTGGCGCATGTCCTTCGTCATCACGGGTGGGCTCGGTATCGTCTGGGCGCTCTTCTGGTGGCGCATGTACAAGCGCCCGCAGGACCACGCGAAGGCGTCGCAGGCGGAGCGCGATTACATCGCCGCCGATCAGCCGCCGCCCGAGCCGCTCGTCAAGGTGCCGTGGGGCAGCCTGTTCAAGTACCGCACGGTGTGGGGCATGATGGCGGGCTTCTTCTGCCTGAACTTCGTGATGTACTTCTTCATCACCTGGTTCCCGACCTACCTGGTCGACGCGCGCGGGTTCAAGGATCTCAAGATGGGCGCGGTCTCCGCGATCCCGCCGGCGGTCGGCATGGTCCTCGGCTGGATCGGCGGCTTCACCTCGGATCGCCTCGTGCGGCGCGGCGTCCGCCTCAACTGGGCGCGCAAGGGCCCCATCGTCTTCGGCATGCTGCTCTCCGCCTCGATCGGGATCGCCGTGAAGGTGCCTCAGGCGTGGCAGGCCATCGCGCTCCTCGCGCTCTGCAACGGCGGCGTTTGCTTCGCGGCCGCGAGCGTCTGGTCGCTGCCCTCCGACGTCGCGCCCTCGCGCGGCCACATCGCCTCGATCGGAGGCATCCAGAACTTCGCCTCCAACCTCGCGGGCATCGCCTCGACCTTCGCGTTCGGCGCGCTCTACAAGGCGACGGGGACCTTCGTCGCCCCGATGCTCCTCGCCGGCGGCGTCGGCATCCTGAGCGCGGTCTCGTATCTGGTGATCGTGCCGGAGATCGCGCCTCTCAAGGTCGAGGCCGAGCCCGCCGTTGCGGAGGCCATCGCCTGACGGCGCGCGCGTGGGAAGGGCCGCCAGGCGCCGCCCCTCCCACGCGGCCCCGCTACCTGACCTGGATCTCGTAGCGGCGGTTCTTCTTCTTCTTCGCCTCGGTGTTGTCGGGGGTGACGAGGGGCCGCTCGGCGCCCATGCCGACGGAGATGATCTCGCTCTGCGGGATGCCTTTGCCGACGAGCTCCTTGGCGATCACGGCGGCGCGCTTGCCGGAGAGCTCCTTGTTGTGCTCGGGCTTGCCGCTCGAGTCGGTGTGGCCCGAGACCTCGAACTTGTAGCTCGTCACGCCCGCGGCCTGGAGCTGCTTCTTCACCTGGACGAGGGTGTCGGCGAGCTTCTTGATCTTGGCGTCGCAGCCGGGCATCAGCTCGTCGCTGTCCGACTTGAAGCTGCACTGATTCTTGCGCCCCTCGGCGAGGAGCTTGGCGTTGACCTTCTTGAAGGCTTCGTCCTTCGCAGCGCCGCCGGCGCTGCCGGCGGCCTTCTTCGCGAGGCTGCCCACGTCGAGCGCGAGCGCCGGGCGCGCCGCGAAGGCGGCCAGGCCGAGACAAGCCGAGAGCACACACATCGGAACCAATCGCTGTGTTTTCATGGCCCGACCATAAACCTCGGCTCCGCGCGCGGGCAAGCCTGCGGGCGGCCGTCGCGGACGCACATCCTCGCCCGCTGTCAACCCGAAAGGCTAGCGCCGGAACCAGCCGACGCGCTCGGTGACCACGAGGCGCGCCGACATGCCGCGCTTCGCGTGATCGCCGTCGGGGCAGAAGACGCGAAACGTGCCGGGCTCGAGCTTGAGCCTGATCTGCCGGCGCTGTCCGGTCGTGAGGAACTCGTCGGAGGTCTCGTCGGTGCCGGGGCCGACGATCTGGAACGCGTGCTCGAGCTGGCCGTCGTTGCGGACCTCGAGGTCCACCTTCCCGCGCCCCACGAGGCTCGGGCTCACGTCGATGCTGTCGTCCGTGAGCGTGACGCTCACGAGCTCGGGCGCGTCCTCCGTCCCCGGCCGGAACACCCCCAGCGTCGAGCAGCAGGCGAAGCAGAGCGCGAGCGCCGCGGGCCCGAGCCCCCTCATCCTCGTCGTCCCGAACGCGCGCATCCCCACGGCTACGGTAACACCGCCGTCGCGACCCCGCCACGCGCCCCGCGCGGCGGCGCGCAAACGTTCAATCGCGGTTTCCGAGGAACAGCCGCGCCACCTCGACGTCGCCCCGGCGCGCGCTCGGCGGCGCGGCGCGCGCGGCGCGGCTCGCCTCGAGGAGCTGGCGCGTGTACGGGTGGCTCGGCGAGGCGAAGATGTTGGCCGTCACGCCCTGCTCGACGACGCGGCCGCCCGCGAGCACGACGATCCGGTCCGCCATGTGGCGCGCCGTCGCGAGATCGTGGGTGATGAGGAGGACGGCGATGCCGCGCTCGCGCGTGAGGCGGCGCAGGAGATCGAGGACGCCCACGCGCGTCGAGGCGTCGAGCATCGACGTCGGCTCGTCGGCCATGATCACCTTCGGCCCGGCGGCGAGCGCGCGCGCGACGGCCACCCGCTGGCGCTGCCCGCCGGAGAGGTCGTGCGGGTGCCGGTCGACGAAGTCCGCCGCGGGGTGCAGGCCCACCGACTCGACGAGGTCGACGACGCGCGCGCCGACGTCGGCGGGCCGCGCGCGCCCGTGCAGGAGCAGCGGCCGCGCCAGGTGGTGGCGCACGCGGTGCACCGGGTTCAGCGAGGCGAACGGATCCTGGAACACCATCTGCACGCGCGCGCGGTAGGCGAGGGAGGCGTGGCGCGGCTCCGTGCGCAGGACGTCGGCGCCCTCGAGCTTGATGGCGCCCGCGTCGGCGCGCTCGAGGCGCGCCACGATGCGCGCCAGCGTGCTCTTGCCGCTGCCGGACTCGCCGACGAGCGCGACGATCTGGCCTGGATCCAGGGAGAACGAGACGTCGTCGAGCACGTTGCGGCGCCGCCCCCCGAGGCCGTGCATGGGGAACGTCTTCTTGAGCGCGACGATCTCGAGGACCGGCCCCGGGGACGGCGCCGGCGAGGGCGGGGGCGCGCCGGCGGTGGTCATGGCGCGCCTCCCCCGCCGATCTCGCCCGCGACGGCGCCGGGCCGGTCGCCGCCGAGATCGGGCGCCGGGCCGAGCGACGGGAAGGCCGAGAGCAGGCGGCGGGTGTACGGGTGGCGGGCCACGCGCGGGAGATGCGCCGCGGGCGCCACGTCGACGAGCCGGCCGCGGTAGAGCACGCCCACGCGATCGCAGCGGGCGAGCAGCAGCGGCAGATCGTGCGTGATGAAGAGGACGGTGAGCCCGAGGGTGGCGCGCAGCTCGGCCAGGCGATCGAGCAGCTCGCGCTGCGTGACGACGTCGAGCGCCGTCGTCGCCTCGTCGAGGATGACGAGGCGCGGATCGAGCGCGAGCGCGATGGCGAGCGCGACGCGCTGGCGCGCGCCGCCCGAGAGCGTGTGCGGGAAGGCGTCGAGCCGCGAGGCCTCGAGGCCGACCATGTGCAGCAGCGTCGCGGCCCGCTCGCGCGCCGCCGCCGCCGTGAAGGGCTGGTGCGCGAGCACGACGTCGGTGATCTGCTCGGCGATCGTCGACACGGGGTTGAGCGCGTCGAGCGCGCTCTGCATGACGACGGAGATCTCCCGGAAGCGGAAGGCGCGCAGCTCCTCCGCCCCCAGCGCGAGCACGTCGCGATCGGCGAAGCGGATCTCGCCCGAGGCGCGCGCCCACGACGGCAGCAGCCGCAGCACGGCGTCCCCGAACGTCGACTTGCCGCTGCCCGACTCGCCCGCGAGCCCGAAGATCTCGCCCGGGTGGATGGCGAGCGAGACGCCGTCGAGCGCCGGCTGCTCGCGCCCCCGGTAGCGGACGGTGAGGTTCTGGACGGAGAGCAGCGCCCCCGCCGGCGGCGGGATGGGCGTCGCCACCGCGGGCGGCGGCGTGGCGTCGGGCGGCAGCTCCTCGCGCGGCTTGCCGGGCGGGATCGAGTCGCGCAGCGGATCCCGGCGCAGCTCCTCGGCCGCCTCGGCGAGCGACGGCTCGGCGCCCTCGCCGGCCTCCGCGGACGGCGTGAGCGCGCGCTCGACGGGCGCGGGCGGCTCGCTCTCGCGGCCCGCGGCGAGGCGCGGGTTCGTGACCTCGTCGATCGCGTAGCTCAGCATCGTGAGGGCGAAGCCCACGAGCGCGACGCAGACCCCCGTGGGGACGAACGTCCACCACGCGCCGGTCAGCAGCGCCGAGTCGTTGCTCGCCCAGTAGAGGTTCGTCCCCCACGTCACCGAGCCCGGGTCGCCGAGCCCGAGGAACTCGAGGCCCACCTCGGCGCCGATCGCGTAGACGGTCGTCGTGATGAACGCCGACGCGACGAGCGACGCCATGTTGGGCAGGAGCTCGACGAAGACGACGCGCAGCGCGCCCTCGCCCGAGACGATGGCCGCCTGGATGAACTCGCGCCCGCGCAGCGTGAGGGCCTGCGCGCGGAACACGCGCGCGCTCCACGCCCACCCCGCGAACGAGAGCACGAGGATGATGCTGCCCGGCCCGGGCGGCAGGTCCGCCGCGAGGACGATGGCCCGCGGCAGCCCCGGGATCACGAGGAAGACGTTGATGAGCACGGACAGCACGGCGTCGGCGCGGCCGCCGAGGAACCCCGCCGTGATGCCGATGAGCGCCCCCACGAGCGTCACGAAGAGACCCACCGTGAAGCCCACGGTGAGGGTGACGCGCGCGCCGGCGACGGTCTGCGAGAGCACGTCCTGCCCCTGCCCCGTCGTCCCGAGCAGGTGCGCCCACGAGGGCGGCAGGTGCGGCACGGCCACGAACGCCGTCGGATCGCCGACGACGGCCGGCCCGGCGAGCGCCATGACGGCGAAGGCCGCGACGACGGCCGCGCCGAAGGTGGCCTTCCGGCTGGCCAAGAGCGCGCGCAGCGTGGCCGACAGATCCGTCACGCGCGCGCCCTCGGGTCGAGCCAGATGTAGAGGAGATCGACGAGGAAGTTCGCCGCCAGCACGGAGAGCGTGATGATGAGGAAGAGGCCCTGCATGAGCGGCGTGTCCTGGTTGCGCACGGCCTGCACGAGCAGGTAGCCGAGCCCCGGGTACGAGAAGACGATCTCCGTCAGCAGCGAGCCGCCCACGACGAAGCCGAGCGCCATCCCGAAGCTCGTCACCGAGGGCAGCAGCGCGTTGCGCGCGGCGTAGGCCCACATGATCCGCTGGGGCGGCAGGCCCTTCGCCGTGGCGAGCTTGATGGCGTCCGTGCCCAGCACGGCGAGCATCGCGCCGCGCATGCTGAGCATCCAGCCGCCCAGCGTCGCCAGCACGACGGCGACGGCCGGCAGGATGGCGTGGCTCACGACGTCGACGAGCGCGCCCAGGGAGGGCCCCGCCGACCCGAGGTCGGGGTCGCGCGCGTGCTGCAGCGGGAACCAGTGCAGCGTGAACCCGAAGAGGTAGAGCACGAGCATCGCCAGCCAGAAGTACGGGAACGCCCCCAAAAACGAGAGCGCCGGCGGCAGCCACGAGTCGAGCCGCCCGCCGCGCCGCCAGGCCGCGACGACGCCGAGGAGCGTGCCCAGCGTGAAGCTCACGACGAGCGCGAAGCCGCCGAGCCCGAGCGACCAGCCGAGCCCCGTGCCGATCACCTCGGTCACGGGCGCGGGGAAGTAGGCGATCGACAGGCCCAGGTCCCCGCGCGCGACGTGCGCCAGGTAGGTGAAGTACTGGGTGAGCGTCGAGCCCGGCACGAGCCCGAAGGCGTGCCGGAGCGCGCGCAGCGCCTCGGGCGACATCTGGCCCTTGAAGCGGGCCACGAGCGCCGCCGTCGGATCGCCCGGCATGAGGCGGGGGATGGCGAAGTTGAGCGTGATCGAGGCCCACGCCGAGACGAGGTAGAACCCGAGCCGCCGGAGGGCGACGTTCACGGCGCCGCCCCCCGCTCGTAGCGGCCGCGCGCGAGGTCCTTCGCCTGGCCCTTGGGCGCGAGCGTCGTCAACACGATGAGCCGCTCCGGCTCGCGGTGCGGCGACAGCGAGGCGTACGGGTACTCGGCCGACGGGAACCCGTCGAAGCGCCGCGTGCTGAAGACGCCCCAGGCCGGGTTCGGGAAGAGCGGGATGGCCGGCGCGAGCGCCACGAAGCGCCCCTCGATCTGCCGGACGAGGTCGCGCTGGAGGCCGACGTCGTCGGTGACCTCGAAGCGCGCGAGCAGCGCGTCGGTCGCGAGGTCGCCGAAGCGGTGCCAGTTGCCGCCCGCCATCTCGCCGAGCGGGCGCACGGTGCGGCTCGACATGAGCCAGCGGTAGAAGCCGTAGGGGTTCGGCCCCTCGACCGACCAGGCGATCGACAGATCGAACTCGCCCCGCCCGAGGCGCGTGTACCAGGCGCCGAACTCGTAGGTGCGCAGCTTGACGTCGAAGCCGAGCGCCGCGAGGTCGTGCGCGATGACGTGGCCGGCGCGCACCCAGTCGGACCAGCCGTTGACGACCTCGACGTCGAAGCGGAACGGCCGCCCGTCGTGCGCGTGGCGGACGCCGCCGCCGTCGCGCGCGTAGCCGCCCTCGTCGAGCAGGCGGTTCGCGGCGTCGAGGTCGCGCTTGACCCAGGGCGAGGCCGCCAGCGCCGGGTCGCGCCACGCGGCGTACGCGTCCGTGAGGCCCGTGCCGTCGGCCGGGCGCGTGTAGCCGTACATGGCGACGTCGACGATCTTGGGGCGGTCGATGCCCATGCTGATGGCCTTGCGCACGCGCACGTCGTCGAACGGCGCGCGCGCCGTGTTGGGGTAGAGGAACGCCATGCTGCCCACGAGCGGGAACCAGTAGTGATTGTGCTCGGGGTCCCGACGCACGAAGGTCCGCTCGACCGACGGCACGAAGTCGCCCGCCCAGTCGATGTCGCCCTCGACGAGCGCGAGGTTCGCCTGCTCGTTGCCCGGGTAGGCGAGGAACCGCAGCGCCTCGACGCGCGGCCGCCCGGGCTGCCAGTAGAACGGGTTCTTGCCGAGCTCGTAGACCTGGTTGCGGAACACGCGCACCTCGGTGAACGGCCCCGTGCCCACGGGGTTCGGGTTCGCGAAGGTCACGGGATCGCCCACCTCCTGCCAGACATGAGCGGGGACGATCGACTGCTGCGCGACGTCGGCCAGGCCGGGCACGTAGACGCGCCGGAAGCGGAGCTCGACGGTGAGCGGGCCCTCGGCGCGCACGTCCTGGATGAAGTCCCACACGTTGCGCTGGTCGAGCGCGCGGTGATCGCGCAGCAGGCCGAAGGTGTAGACGACGTCGGCCGACGAGAAGCGCGCGCCGTCGGACCAGCGCGCCTCGCGCAGCGTGAACTTGAGGGCCAGGTGATCGGCGGACCAGGCGTAGCCCGTCGCCAGCCATGGCACGTACGAGCCGGCGACGGTGTTGAACACGAGCAGCGGCTCGTAGACGCCGGCGCGCGTGGGGAAGCGCGCGCCCTCCCCCGGCGCGAGCGGGTTGAAGTTGCGCACCCAGGCGCTCTGCTTCTCGACGGAGATCGACAGCACGCCGGGCGGCGGCTCGGCGCGCGAGCCGCGGCACCCCGCGCCCGCGGCGAGCGCCAGGGCTAGGACCGGCAGCGCGCGTCGCTTCGCCAACGTGACCTCACTTTGACGGGCAAGAGCCTAGCGTGGCTCGGCCTCGCGAAGCCAGAAAGGAACGGCGTCAGGTCGGCCGGGTCAGGCGACCCCCACCCGGGCGGCCAGGGCGGGGAACAGCGCGCGATCCGCGAGCGCGGCGCGCAGGACCATCGTCGCGCCGCCCACGGCGATGGCCTTGTCTCCGAGGTTGCTCGTGATGATGCCCGTGCCCTCGAACGTCGACGCGAGCGAGCGCTCGCGCACGGCGGCGCGCACGGGATCGAGCAGCAGGTCGCCCACCCCGGTGATCTCGCCGCCGAGGACGACGACGGCCGGGTTGAGCACGTTCATGAGGCTGGCCACCGCGACGCCGAGGTGGGCGCCCACGTCCGCGACGATGCGACGGGCGCCCGCCGCCCCGCCGCGCGCCGCGCGCACGAGGTCCCCGACGCTCTCGACCGCGGCCCCCACCTCGCGCTTCGCGCGCGCGACGAGCACCTCGGACCCGATGAAGGTCCCGAGGCAGCCGGCCAGGCCGCACGGGCAGCGAGGCCCGGCGGGGTCCATCGGCAGGTGGCCGATCTCGCCCGCGGTGCCGCCGGCCCCGCGGTAGAGCTCGCCATTGATGATGTGCCCCGAGCCGATGCTCGTGCCGATCTTGATGTAGGTCAGATCCTTGCCGTCCTTGCCCGCGCCCCACCACTGCTCGGCGAGAGCGCCGAGGTTGGCGTCGTTCTCGACGAAGACGGGCAGGCCGTAGGCGCGCGACAGGATCTCGTGCACGTCGTGGTCGCGCCAGGCGGGGACGATGAGCGGCGGCAGGCGGCCGGGCGTGTCGGGGCGGACGGGCGTGGGGACGCCGACGCCGATGCCGATGACCTGCCGGCGCGCGACGCCGAGCTCGCGCAGCGACTCGTCGATGAACGTCCGCACGGTGGCGAGGGCGCCGTCGGGATCGGTGCGCACGGGGGACAGCCCGTAGCGCGACGCGCGCACGTCGGCGCGCAGGTCGGTGACGACCACCGTGACGTGCGAGGCGCCGATCTCGACGCCCACGAGCGCGAAGACGTCGTCGCAGAAGCCGATCATCGTCGGCCGCCGCCCGCCGCGCGACAGCCCGGCGCCGGTCTCGCGGACCAGGCCGGCCTGCTGCAGCCCGGCGACGATCGCCGACACCGTCGACGGTGACAATCCCGTGACGCGGGCGATGTCCGCCCTCGAGATGTGGCGCTCCCGCCAGATCACCTTGAGCAGGAGGCTGCTGTTCTGGGCGCGCATGCCCGCCGCGTCGACCGTCGCGTGAAAGGGGCTCGTGCCCATCGGCGTCAGGGTCATCGTCGTCATCGTCGTCTCACCTCGCCCCGGAAGTGGGGAGAATTCCGGGAGTTCGTTTGTTCACGACTCGAACTATTTGAGGTGAGGAGGGGTCGGCTTCTTCCCGACGAGGGGCAAAAAGTGAGGGAGGCGATGTAGGCCTGCCCCCGGAGCCACCCCTGCCTCGTCGAGCGAGGGGCGGCGGGCGGCGGATCGGCGGACCCTGGGCCCGGAGTCGCGGCGACCGCGCGGAGCACGCAGGGCCATGACGCGCGGAACCGCGCGATCGCCGCTTCCGGAAACGGGTGCTCAGTCGCGCAAGTCTCGGCGAGCGGAGCTCGCCGGGAGGTCACGCGGGCGAGTAACCGGTCGTGCTTGCGACGGTCACGACGGGAACCGCAATAACACTCTGACCTCCGTTCTTAGTTGCAAGCCGCCGTCACGCGATGCAACAGTGGTTTCCGTGTCTGCGCTGAGGCTCGACAGCGAGCGCATACGTGGCCTCATCGGGGATCGCTTCGGCGGGAGCATCTCGCGTCTGGCGGCCGCGTTGCCGCTCGACGAGCCGCCTGACCGGAGCACGGTCACGCGCTGGCTCTCCTCGGACGGGCGCCACTTCCCGCGCGACGAGGAGCGCATCCTCGCGCTCGCGGGCGCGCTCGACGTCGATCCGACGGCGCTGTGGACGTTCGACGCCGAGAACTTCCCCACGCTGTGGCCGAAGATCGTGCGCGCCGCGCGCACGGGGCGCTGGAGCGGCCTGCTCAAGGCGCTGGCGTTCTTCCGCTACTTCAGCGACACCGCCGAGGAGTGGCCGCCGCAGCCGATGGCGCGGCGGTTCTTCAACCGCGAGTGGGTCGTCAACGAGTTCGCGCACGACCCGCGCGACGGCAAGAACTTCTACCAGGACCTCGTCGTGCGCCCGCGGCGGCCGCAGGGCACGTTCCCGACGGTGTGGCACTTCGCGTTCCGGCACGGCGGCATCCGCGGCGCGAAGTGGCAGCCCTTCGGCTTCGTGCGCCGCGACGCCGAGCGGGTGATCCTCTTCAACGACTGGGCCATCACCGACGAGGCGGTGTGCACGCCCGTCGATCAGGACATCTGCATCCGGACGTGGTTCGGCCAGGGCGCCGCCTCGTTCCGCATCGTCTCGCTGCACCCGTTCACGCTCTCGATCCCGAAGCTCGAGCAGCCGGGACTGCCGACGGTGCACTTCGGGTTCCCGGGCGAGGTCGCCGAGGGGAGCTGAGGCCCGTGGCCGACGCCGAGGCCGCCGAAGGTCCGCCGCAGCACCCGTCGCGCCCCGCCTGGCTGCGCCTCGTGGCCGGCGTCGTGGCGGGCGTCGTGGCCGCCGCGCTCGCGCCTGAACACTACGGCAAGACGCTCAACCTGATCGCCGGCTGGGACGCCGCCGCCCTCGTGATCTCCCTGCTCGCCTGGTCGTTCATCGTGAGCGCGTCGCCGACGCGCACGCGATCGTGGGCGGCGTCCACCGATCCCGGCCGCCTCTTCATCGGCGGATTCGTGATCGTCGCGTCCGCCTTCAGCCTGCTCGCCACCGGCTACGCGCTGCGCGGCGCCCGCACCTGCCCGATCCAGGGCCGCCCGCTGTTCCTGTTCCTCGGCCTGCTCGCCGTCGCGAGCGCGTGGCTGCTGACGCACACGATGTACACGCTGCGCTACGCGCACCTCTATTACCGCGACGGCGTCGAGCGCGAGGGAGGCCTCGCCTTCCCGGGCGGCGGCCACCCCGCGTACATCGACTTCGCTTACTACGCCTTCACGATCGGCATGTGCTTCCAGGTCTCGGACGTCACCATCACGAACCCGCGCCTGCGCCGCGAGACCTTGCTGCACTCGATGCTGTCGTTCCTCTACAACACCGTCATCCTCGCCGTGGCCCTCAACTTCGCCATGGGGACCTTCGGCTGAAGGGGCGCGCGCCTCACATCACGACGATGATCTGACAGGGGAACTGGAAGTCGATCGACGTGTTCATGGGGTCGCGCCAGGTGTCGCAGGCCGCGCCGGAGAGGGTCAGCTGGGTGTCGGAGGTCATGTGCCAGCCGTTGGCGTCGTCGAGGGGGACCTCCGTGCCCATGATGAGCACGTGCGCCTTGTCGAGCTGGGTGGTGTCGACGGTGATGGGCTTGCCGCTCGTCGGATCCGAGAGGTCGAAGACGCAGCTCTTGACGCCTGACAGGGCGCTCGAGATCTCGTTGACCAGCGCCGCCTGGTTCGTGAGGTCGGGCTTGTAGACGGTCGCGTTGGCGGTGACCGCCGTGGGGGGCACGTAGCTGCCGATCGTGCTCGGGCGCATCGCGGGCTTGTTGGTCATCGCGAAGTCCGCCGCCCAGCCGGGCACGCCGGCGCACTGGTCGTAGATGGCGTTGACGTCGGCGTTGAGGTACGCGACGGGCTGCCCCGCGCCCGCGTTCGCGAACGCCTGCAGCACGGAGTCGGAGATCGTCGTGAGCGGCGAGCTGATGCCGAACACGATCGTGTGGAGGTTCGCCTTGGAGAGCGTCTGGAGCTCGCCGACGACGGAGTCGGGCGGGCAAAGCTCGTTGCCGTCGTCGCAGTAGTCGGGCTGCCCGTCGGTCACGAAGAGGATGAACTTCTCGCCGGGGGCCATCGTGTCCATGTCGAGGAGGCCGGCGACCTGGACGAGGGCGGCCTTGGTCGGCGTCTCGCCCTTCTTCGGCGCCGTGAGCGCCTTGTAGCGGGCGGCGATCGCGTCGGCGTCGTTCAGCGCGGGCAGCACGGGGTCGAGCGTGGGGCACATGGCGTCGCCCTGCTCGCCCGTGAAGGCGGAGAACCCGAAGCGCACCGTCGCGCCGAGCTGCTGGACCACCTGGAGGACGCCGTCGCGCAGCGGGTACCACGACGTGTCCGCGTGGTCGGCGCACTCGTTGGCGGTGGCGCTCTTCGCGCCGCCTGGCGTGCGGCACTGGAACATGCTGCCCGACTGGTCGACGAGCAGGAAGACGGTCGGCGTCTTGGGCACGAACTGGACCTTCTTCTCCATGCAGGCGCCGCCCGCGCCCGTGGACGCCACGCCGGCGCCCGCCGCGCCCGCCGGCGCCCCCGCCCCGCTCCCGGCGAGGTTCTGCCCGAAGTCGAGGCCCGCGCCGCTCGAACCGCCCGTCCCGCCGGCCCCCCCGGTCCCGGCGGGGGCGGACGTGCCCGCGCAGCCGGCGGCGAGCGCCAGGGCGAGCACGAGGGAGGCGAGCCTGACGTCGTGCGACGAGGTTCTCACGCCCTCTTAACGGCGGGCGGCGACAATTTGGGAAATACCCGGCGTCCTCCCTGGCGCCGATTCACTCGCGCGGCCCCGCGTGTTAGCGTCCGGAAATCAACGCCACATGGAGCATCACGGCTTGATGGGGCGTTTTGCGAGGGCGGCTGCGGGTGCTGCCGTCGCGCTCGTGGTCGGCGCCGGCTGCGGCAGCAACTCGCCCGCGAAGCACCCCGCGCGCGACGCCGCCGACGGGCCCCACGACGGCGGCGCGACGGTCTCGACCGACACGCGCGACGCGCCCGCGGACACGCCCGCGGCCGACGCCGGCTGCAAGAGCGACGCGCTCACGAAGAGGGCGAACGGACAGGCCTGCACCTGCGCCGCGGACTGCACGAGCAACTTCTGCGTCGACGGCCTGTGCTGCAACGACCCCTGCACGAACGCGTGCAAGACCTGCGGCGCGAGCGGCTCGATGGGCGTCTGCACGTTCGTGACCGCCGGCTCGAAGCCGCGCGACGCGACCACCTGCCCGACCGCCGACACCTCCACCTGCGGCTTCGACGGCACCTGCGACGGCGCCGGCGCCTGCCGCAAGTACACGGCCGGCACCCTCTGCGGAAAGGGCATGTGCGACGGCGAGGCCGTCGTGGGCGCGCGCTCCTGCGACGGCCTCGGCCGCTGCCGCCCCGGCCCCACCGTCATCTGCGCGCCGTACTCGTGCGACACGACCACGGGCGCCTGCTTCGACGCGTGCTCCCAGACGAGCCAGTGCGCGAGCGGCCAGCAGTGCGTGAGCGCGAGCTGCGGCAAGAAGATGAAGGGCGCGACCTGCAAGGTGGGCACCGACTGCGCGTCGGGCTTCTGCGCGGACGGCGTGTGCTGCAACGTCGCCTGCGCGGGCGGCTGCGTCTCGTGCGCGCTGCCGGGCCGGCTCGGCACCTGCTGGCCCATCGACCAGGGCGTCCCCGACCCGCGCGCCGTCTGCAAGGACCAGGGCCAGGCGTCGTGCGGCGCGACCGGCGCCTGCGACGGCTTCGGCGGCTGCGAGAAGTACGCGCCCGAGACCCAGTGCATCGCGCCCTCGTGCACGGGCACGCGCCGCAACACGCCGGGCACCTGCGACGGCCTCGGCACCTGTCGGCCGCAGGGCGTGCAGAACTGCAGCCCGTTCGCCTGCGTCGACGGCGCCTGCAACAAGGTGTGCCTCTCGGACGCCGACTGCGAGATGGGCCACGCCTGCGTCAAGGGGCTCTGCGGCCCCAAGCAGAACGGCCAGCCGTGCGGCGCGGGCACGGAGTGCCTCTCCACCCACTGCGTCGACGGCGTCTGCTGCGACACCGCCTGCCCGGGCGCGTGCCACAGCTGCTCGCTGGCGTCGGCGCCCGGCAAGTGCACGTCGGTCGCGGCCGGCAACGCCGACCCGCGCGGCGTCTGCCAGGACCTGACGGCCGCCGCCTGCTCGACGAACGGCAAGTGCGACGGCGCGGGCGGCTGCCAGAAGTACAAGATGGGCACGCTCTGCGCGCCCGAGTCGTGCGCGGCCAACGTGTACACGCCGCCGTCCACGTGCAGCTCGACCGGCCAGTGCGTCGCGCCGGACGCGCTGCCGTGCAGCCCCTACGTCTGCAACGCCACGTCGTGCTTCAACGCCTGCACCCCGACCGGCAACAACTGCCTCTCCCAGTACGTCTGCAACGGGAACTCGTGCGGCCTCAAGAACAACGGCGCCTCCTGCTCGGCGGGCAGCGAGTGCGGCTCGACCTTCTGCGCCCAGGGCGTGTGCTGCGACAAGGCCTGCACGGGAGCCTGCCAGTCGTGCGCCATGAGCGGCACGCTCGGCGCCTGCACGAACGTCACCACGGGCGCCGCCGACCCGGCGGGGATCTGCCAGGACCAGGGCGGCGCCTCGTGCGGCACGAACGGCAAGTGCCAGGCGGGCGCCTGCCAGAAGTACGCGAAGGGGACGCCGTGCATGGACTCGACGTGCCCCGCGGGCACGACGAACTTCACGCCCGGCTCGGCGTGCGACGGCAACGGGGCGTGCGAGACGCCCGCGGCGAGCTCCTGCTTCCCGTTCAGCTGCGGCACGAAGGTGTGCAAGGTCGCGTGCACGGCCGACGGCGACTGCGCCTCGCCCGCCATCTGCTTCGCCGGCTCGTGCGGCCTCAAGGGCCTGGGCAGGACCTGCGCCGACGGCACCGAGTGCCTCTCGAGGTTCTGCGCGCAGGGCGTGTGCTGCAACTCGGCGTGCAACGGCTCGTGCCAGACGTGCGCGCTGTCGACGGCCCTCGGCACCTGCAGCAGCGTGCCCGACGGCGCCGTCGACCCACAGGGGACCTGCCAGAACAAGGGCGCGGCCTCTTGCGCCACCGACGGCCTGTGCGACGGCAAGGGCGCGTGCCGCCTCTACGCGGGCGGCACGCAGTGCGCGAAGCCCTCGTGCCCCACGGGCGGCTCGACGCTCACGCCCGCGAAGACCTGCGACGGCAACGGCAACTGCGTCGCCGCCCCGGCCATCGCCTGCGCGCCCTTCCTGTGCAACGGCGCGACGAACCAGGCCTGCAACGCCGCGTGCACCGCCGACGGCGACTGCCTCGCGCCCAACATCTGCGACCCGAAGACGAACCTCTGCGGCGACAAGAAGCGCCTCGGCCAGACGTGCGCGGCGACGGCCGACTGCCTCACGGGCGACTTCTGCGTCGACGGCGTCTGCTGCGGCACCTCGTCGTGCGGCGCCTGCCAGGCCTGCAACGTCGTCGGCAAGGCGGGCGCCTGCGCGAACGTCGCCTCGGGCGACGCCGAGCCGCACGCGCGCTGCGCGCCGCAGGCCCCCTGCGGCAACACGGGGAGCTGCGACGGCGCGGGGGCCTGCCAGCAGGCGAGCGCCGGCGTGAGCTGCGGGACGGCCTCGTGCTCGGGCTCGACGTTCACGCCCGTCTCGCACTGCACGGGCGACGGCGCCTGCGCGACGGCCACGCCGTCGAGCTGCTCGCCCTACGTCTGCGGCGGGTCCGCCTGCCTCGTCGCGTGCGCGGGCGACGGCGACTGCCTGGCGCCCTTCACCTGCCAGGGCCAGCCCGGCGCCAAGAGCTGCGCGCTCAAGAAGAACGGCCTCGCCTGCACGACGGGCGGCCAGTGCATCAGCGGCAACTGCGTCGACGGCGTCTGCTGCGGCTCGCCGGCCTGCCCGGCCTGCCAGGCCTGCAACCTCTCGGGCAACGGGGCGTGCTCGCCCGTCGCGGCCGGCGCGGCCGCGCCCGCGGGCTTCTGCTCCGACCAGGGCTCCTCGAGCTGCGGCACGAACGGCAAGTGCGACGGCAACGGCGGCTGCCAGAAGTACCCCGACGACACGCCGTGCTCGACCGCCACCTGCCCCGCGAACGCGTCGACGCTCACGATGGCGGGCGCCTGCCTGAACGGCGTCTGCAACAAGCCGACGCAGCCGTGCTCGCCCTACACCTGCAACGGCGCCGCCGCCTGCAGCTCGACCTGCGGCAGCATCCAGGACTGCCAGAGCGGCTACTACTGCACGGGCGTGGGCGGCAAGTGCCTGCTCAAGAAGGACGACGGCGGCTCCTGCGCGACGGGCGACGAGTGCGTGCACGGGTACTGCGTCGACGGCGTCTGCTGCGGCACGGCGAGCTGCCCGTCGTGCAAGGCCTGCAACGTCCCCGGGAGCGAGGGCGCCTGCTCGCCCATGATCCCGGGCAGCGTCGACCCGAACGGCACCTGCACCGACCAGGGCCCCACGAGCTGCGGGACGAACGGCAAGTGCGACGGCAACGGCGGCTGCCAGAAGTACCCCGACGACACGACGTGCTCGCAGGCGACCTGCGCCAGCACGGCGACGCTCAACCTCGAGGGCAAGTGCCAGGGCGGCAGCTGCCTGGTCACGCAGCACCCGTGCGCGCCGTTCCAGTGCGCGTCGAACGCCTGCACGAGCACCTGCAACGTCGACATGGACTGCGTCTCCGGCTACTGCACGGGGCCGGGCGGCCAGTGCATGGCCAAGAAGGCGAACGGCGAGTCGTGCGATCCGCTCAAGCCCACCCAGTGCGCGTTCGGGAACTGCGTCGACGGCGTCTGCTGCGACACCGCCTGCACGAGCGGGTGCACCTCCTGCGCGCTGCCCGCGACGAAGGGCACGTGCACCATCGTCGCCGCGGGCGCGGCGGATCCGCACGGGGTCTGCAAGGACCTCGGCGCGCCCGCCTGCGGGACGAACGGTCTGTGCAACGGGACGCTCGGCGGCTGCGTGAGCTACGCGGCCGGCACCCCCTGCTCGACCGAGACGTGCCCCGCGGGGACCTCGAACCACACGCTCGCCGGCGCCTGCGCGGCCGGCTCCTGCGGCGCCGCCACGGACAACTGCAACGGGTTCGCGTGCGACACGAACGACACGTGCCGCACGACCTGCTCGAGCGACGCGCAGTGCGCGCAGCCCGACTACTACTGCGCCGGCAGCGTGTGCGCGAAGAAGAAGGATGACGGCAAGAGCTGCGCGCTCGGCGACGAGTGCGTCCACGGCAACTGCGTCGAGAGCACCTGCTGCGGCACGGCGAGCTGCAATCAATGCGAGACGTGCGCGAACACCCAGGGCAAGTGCACGCTCGTCGACGCGGGCGACCCCGATCCCACGCTGACCTGCGTGAACAACGCGGGCACCGTGGGCTGCAGCGGCACGACGGGCCTCTGCGACGGCAACGGCAAGTGCGCCATGCCCGGCGGCTCGGTCATGTGCGCCGGCAAGACCTGCTCGGACGAGAACCACCTCACGTCCGACCGCTTCTGCGACGGGAACGGTGGCTGCGACGCCGGCACGATCACGAACTGCGACGCCTACAAGTGCGACTCGACCGCCCTCGCCTGCCTGTCGATGTGCATGGACGACGGGAGCTGCTCGAGCGGCAACATGTGCGACGGCATGTCCTGCGTCCCCATCCCGCCGCCGATGTGACCGAGGGCGGCCCGCTGCCGCTCAGCGGTGGAAGACGGAGCCCGAGGAGCGGGACGAGGAGCGCGACGACCAGCTCGAGCGGCCGCCGCCCTTCTCGGCGAGGAGCGCGGCGGCGCGGTCGCGCACGCGCGGGTTCGGATCGCGGTGGGCGGCGTCCTTGAGGAAGGGCGTCGCCTGGGGGCCCGCGGCGCGCAGGAAGCTCTCGGCGCGCTCGGCCATGGGATCGCTCGCCAGCGCGCCGATGACGTCCTTGATGAGGTCGGGATCGGCCTTGAGCGCGGGATCGCGTCGCGCCGCCACCTGCGCGGCCGCCATGCCCTCGGCGTAGCGGTGGTGCTCGAGATCGATCGTCGCCAGGAGATAGGCGACGTCGGCGTTGTCGGGCGCCTGAGCGCGCAGGCCCTCGAGCGAGGCCCGCGCCTGCTCCCACTCGCCGCGCGCCAGCGTGCGCCGCGCGTCCGCGAGCTGTTCGTCGACGTTCACCGCCGGCGGCGGCGCGGCCGGCGCGCTCCCGGCGCGCGCGG
>DASZWW010000363.1:0-18075 GCA_035546175.1 Polyangia bacterium | reverse complement strand
GGTGGCACCGCGCCGATGCCCGCGTCGGCGGCCGCCGCGTCCCCGGCGACGCCGGCATCCGGCGGGGTCGTCAGCGCCGCGTACGCGAGCATGGCCACCGCGACGGTGCCCATGTCGTCCGGGTGAATTCCGTCGGGGAAGTACTCGGGGTGATCGGCGAGCTCGTCGTGCACGTCGACGATGCCGGAGCCCGTCTCCGCAGCCGCCTGCCGGCAGAGCGGGATGACCTCCTCGTCGACGACCGCCTTGGGGATGCCTTCGGTGTCGTGCGTGAGCAGGGACAGCACGACGAAGGTCCGAGGGTGGCTGGGCAGCGCCTGAAACATCCGGATCATCGCCTCGTAGTCGCCGAGGAACTCGCCCTTGTGACCGGTCCAGTTCTCGGGCTTGGCGTCGTTGCCCCCGAACCAGATGATGACGTCGTCGGGCGCGGAGGCCAGGGCCTGGCCCAGCGCAGGCGTGCTCCAGTAGCTCGCGGCCACCGCCCGCAGCATCGTCGTGCCGCTGACCCCGAAGTTCTCGACCTCCGCCGCCGCACCCTCGAGACGCTGGAGCTCGTCCGGGTAGTGGTGGCCCGCGGTCGAGCCGTCGCCCGACGTCGTGCTCGCGCCCACGCACGCGATCTTGGTCTTCGCCCCGGCCGCCGCCGCCGGCAACGAGAGCAGGACCAGCACGGCGGCTGAGGGGCGCGAGAGGAGCATGCCAGCCGGAACCCTACCCCCGGCGCCGGACCCGGTGTGGCGTCGCCGCCACGGGAACCGCACCAATTCAGAACCAAGCGCGGGCTGCCGAAGAGCCGAAGTACCGGGTTTCACTACTGGCCCCGGACCCGAACCTAAGGCACCCTGATTTTCGAATGGAAGACGACTCCATTCCAGAGATAGAGATAGACGCCGAGGTCACCGAGGCGACCGACTCGGAGCCGAGCGGCCCGCGTCGGCGCTCGACCACGAAGACGGCGCCGCACGCGACCGTCGAGTGGCTGGGGGGCTTCGACGAGGGCCGCAAGCGCGGGGCGGCGGACGTCCTCGACGCGCTCGCGGGCGCCCTGACGGCGGTCGGCGTGCCCGAGGACGTGGCGGCCGCCATCGTGGCGAAGGTCCGCGCCCGCGCCGGCGTCACCGGCGGCTGAGGCGGCTAAGGCCGCGCGCGCCCTGGGAATACCACGCCTTGAAGGGGGGTTCGGCGTAAGGTACCTTTCCCGTCCTACGCATGCTCGGCCTCGTCATCTCGCTCGTCGCCGCCACCGCGCCCGCCGCGCCGGCCACGGCCGCGTGCGGCGACGGTCCGGACAGCTGCGAGCTCCCGCCGCCCGTGGTGGCCGCGCCGAGCGAGCCCCGGGAGTACGCGACGCCGGCGGTCATCGACTGCCGGTCCCCGGTGGTGCCGGCGGTGCTCTCGGGGATCGTCGGCGAGTGCATCGGGCCTCACGACGCCTCCTACCGCGTGTCTCGCGACCCCGACGGTGAGAACAGCCCCTCGCTGTCCCCGGCCAGCCGCGAGCGGCATGGCGTCGCCTCGTGCGACGGCCTGCCGCAGAACGCGCCCGCGCTGCCGCTCTCGGACGCGCAGCCCGCCGCCCTCTACGCGACGCCCGTCGTGGTGCGCGTGGCGGTCGCGATCCGCGAGCCGCGCGACGACTGGAAGCTCCCGTCCCGCTTCGGCGATCCCCCCGAGCGGCCTCCCCGCGTCTAGCGCGCGCTCGGTCCGGCGGGCCCCGCCCGTCGGGCCGTGTCGCACGATGTTCGCGGAGTTTCGATTTCCCCATCGCGCGTCCCGGTGGCAAGCTGCGCCGGCGGTACGCGCCTCACGTGTTTTCCGGCGCAGCTCGAGCTTTCTTTCGATTCGGATAGGAGCCCCCAATGAACAAAGCAACATCACTCGTCTTGATCGGAGTGGTCGCGGGCGGCGCGTTCGCCCTCGGCAACTCCTGCTCACAGGGCGGCAAGGGCGACAGCGCCAGCGCCGCCACCGCCCCGAAGTCGGCCGAGGCCGGCGACGTCGAACGCCTCCGCGTGCCCCTCGAGGGCCCGTCGAAGGGACCGGCGAACGCCAAGGTCAACATCGTCGAGTTCTCCGACTTCCAGTGCCCCTTCTGCAGCCGCGTCGTCCCGACCGTCGAGCAGATCCTGAAGGCGTACCCGAACGACGTGCGCGTCTTCTTCCGCCACAACCCGCTGCCCTTCCACCCGAACGCGCCGCTCGCCGCCCAGGCCGGCGTCGCCGCGGCGGAGCAGGGCAAGTTCTGGGAGATGCACGACAAGATGTTCACCAACCAGCAGAACATCCAGCGCGCGGACCTCGAGAAGTACGCGGGCGAGATCGGCCTCGACGTCGGCAAGTTCAAGACGGCGCTCGACAACGGCTCGGCGAAGGCCAAGGTCGATCAGGATCTCAAGGTCGCGCAGCAGATCGGCGTGCAGGGGACGCCGAACTTCTACATCAACGGCCGCAACGTCCAGGGCGCGCAGCCGTTCGAGGAGTTCAAGAAGGTCATCGACGACGAGATCCAGCGCGCGAACAAGATCCTCGCCAAGGGCACGCCCATCGGCCAGCTCTACGCGACGTTCATGGCGAGCGCGAAGTCCTCGCCGACGCCGTCGCCGCAGCAGGCCGCCAAGGGCCCCGGCGCGGGCACCGAGGTCTACAAGGTGCCGGTGGGCGACTCGCCCACGAAGGGCGGCAAGCAGCCGAAGGTCACGATCGTCGAGTTCTCCGACTTCCAGTGCCCCTTCTGCAGCCGCGTCACGGGCACGCTCACGCAGCTCGAGAAGGACTACGGCGACGACATCTCGATCACCTTCCGCCACAACCCGCTGCCCTTCCACAACAACGCCATGCCGGCCGCCGAGGCCGCCGAGGCCGCGCGCGCGCAGGGCAAGTTCTGGGAGATGCACGACAAGCTCTTCGCCAACCAGCAGAACCTCGATCGCCCCACGCTCGACAAGCTCGCCGGTGAGGCGGGCCTCAACATGGCCAAGTACAAGGAGGCCATGGACAAGGAGGCGGGCAAGGAGCGCATCAAGCGCGACATGGACGACGCCGTGAAGTTCGGCGCGCGCGGCACGCCCAACTTCTTCATCAACGGGCGCAACCTGCGCGGCGCGCAGCCCATCGAGGCGTTCAAGGCGACCATCGACGAGGAGATCAAGAAGGCGGACGCCAAGCTCGCCGCCGGCACGCCGCGCGGCCAGCTCTACGCGTCGTTCATCAAGGACGGCCTCGACAAGGCCGCCGCGCCCAAGCCCGAGCAGCGCCCGGGCGAGGCGGATCCGAACACGCGCTTCCGCGCGGACGTCAAGGACGCCCCGATCAAGGGCGCCAAGGACGCGCTCGTCACGATCGTGCAGTACAGCGACTTCCAGTGCCCGTTCTGCAGCCGCGTCGAGCCGACGATCGCGCAGGTGATGAAGGAGTACAGCGGCAAGGTCCGCGTCGCGTGGCGTGACCTCCCGCTGCCCTTCCACCCGAACGCCATGCCGGCGGCCATCGCGGCGCGCGCCGCGAAGGACCAGGGCAAGTTCTGGGAGATGCACGACAAGATCTTCGCCGACCAGCAGCACATGGACCGCCCGACGTACGAGAAGTACGCCCAGGAGCTCGGCCTCAACATGGCCAAGTTCAAGGCGGCCCTCGACAGCGAGAAGGGCAAGGAGCTCATCAAGGCGGACAGCGACTCGGGCGCGAAGATCGGCGCGCGCGGCACGCCGGCCTTCTTCATCAACGGCAAGTTCCTCTCGGGGGCGCAGCCGTTCGAGATGTTCAAGGCCAAGATCGACGACGAGCTCAAGAACGCCGAGGCGATGGTCGCCAAGGGCACGCCCAAGGCCAAGGTCTACGACGTCCTCATGAAGGAGGCGAAGACCGAGGTGCCGGCGGCGCCCGCCGCCGCCGCCGAGAAGGGGCCCGAGGAGGACAAGACGATCTTCAAGGTCGCCGACGGCTCCTCGCACTCCAAGGGCGCGAAGAACGCGGCGCTCGACGTCGTGATCTTCTCCGACTTCCAGTGCCCCTTCTGCGGCCGCGTCGAGCCGACGCTCAAGCAGATGGAGAAGGAGTACGGGGGCAAGGTGCGCTTCACCTGGAAGAACTACCCGCTGCCCTTCCACCCGAACGCCCAGCCGGCCGCCGAGGCCGCCATGGCGGCGGGCGCGCAGGGCAAGTTCTGGGAGATGCACGACAAGCTCTTCGCGAACCAGCAGTCGCTCGACCGGGCCACGTACGAGAAGTACGCCCAGGAGCTCGGCCTCGACATGGCCAAGTTCAAGGCCGACCTCGACGCCAACAAGTACAAGGACGCCATCGACGCCGAGCAGAAGGAGGGCACGGCGGTGGGCGTGACCGGCACGCCGGCGGTGTTCATCAATGGCCGCAAGATCTCGGGCGCCTACCCGTTCGAGACCTTCAAGAAGATCGCCGACGAGGAGCTGGCCAAGAAGGGCGGCACCAAGCTGGCCCACAAGGGCTAGCCCGCCCGAACCGGCCGCTGGTCGAAACGCGCGGTCTCCTCGACGGAGGCCGCGCGTTTTTCAGTTACAATCGTCCGACATGCTGATCGTCATGAAGGCCGACGCCTCGAAGGAGGACGTCGCGGCGGTCGAGAAGAAGGTGCGGGAGCTGGGCTTCACGCCGAACGACATCCCGGGCGCGACGCGGCTCGCGATCGGGATCACCGGCAACCAGGGCCCGGTCGATCCGGGGATCTTCACGGTCATGGCGGGGGTCGCGGACGCGGTGCCCGTCTCGAGGCCGTGGAAGCTCGTCTCGCGCGAGGTCAAGCCCGACGACACGGTCGTCAAGATCGGCGCCGCGCAGATCGGGGGCGGCAGGTTCGGCGTCATCGCCGGGCCGTGCGCCGTCGAGAGCAAGGAGCAGGTCGACACGGCCGCCGCGGCCGTCAAGCAGGCGGGCGCGCACTTCCTGCGCGGCGGCGCGTTCAAGCCGCGCACCTCGCCCTACGGCTTCCAAGGCCTCAAGGAGGAGGGCCTCAAGATCCTGGCCGCCGCGCGCGACAAGACCGGGCTGCCCATCGTCACGGAGGTCATGGACACGCGCGACGTCGAGCTCGTGGGCCGCTACGCCGACGTGCTGCAGGTCGGCGCGCGCAACATGCAGAACTTCTCGCTGCTCGAGGCGGTGGGCGGGCAGAAGAAGGCGGTCATGCTCAAGCGCGGGCTCTCGGCGACCATCAACGAGTTCCTGCTGGCCGCCGAGTACATCCTCAAGCAGGGCAACTACAGCGTCATCCTGTGCGAGCGCGGGATCCGGACCTTCGAGACGATGACCCGCAACACGCTCGACCTCGGCTCCATCCCGCTCATCAAGCGGCTCACGCACCTGCCGATCATCGTCGACCCGTCGCACGGCACGGGTGACCGCGCGTCGGTGCCGGCGCTCGCGCGCGCGGCGGTCGCCATGGGCGCCGACGGGCTCATGGTCGAGGTGCACCCCCAGCCGGAGAAGGCGCTCTCCGACGGACCGCAGTCGCTCACGCCCGACGGGTTCGCGAAGCTCATGGACTCCGTGCGCGCCATCGCCGGTGTGGTAGGGATCGGGATCTAGGTGGCACGCAGCAACAAGGCCTCGAAGGACGCGCCGGCCGCGGGGGCGCGAAGCCGCGGTCCCGGCCGCGGCTTCTTGCTCACGGCGGTCGTCACGGTCCTCGCCGTCGGGTTCGTCACGGTGCGCTTCTTCGCGGCGGCCTCGAGCACGCTCTCGCAGGCGCGCGAGAACGCCTGCCGCGCCTTCGCGCCCGACCCCATCCCGGCGGCCCTGCAGGGCGTCGAGGCGCCCAACTTCGAGCTGCCCGACGCCAACGGCCACATGGTCTCGCTGCGCGCGCAGAAGGGCCACCCCGTGGCGGTGAACTTCTGGGCGACGTGGTGCCCGCCGTGCGTCGAGGAGGTGCCGAAGTTCGAGTCGTTCGCGGCGTCGATCGAGGGCACGGACCTGCGGCTGCTCGCCGTGAGCGTCGACGACGACTGGGACGCGATCCGGAGGTTCTTCGTCAAGGGCACGAAGATCGGCGTGCTGCTCGACAAGAGCCACGGCGTCCCCAAGACGTTCGGCACGACCCAGTACCCCGAGACCTACTTCCTCGACGGCGAGGGCCACGTCCGCTACTACTTCGCCAACGCGCGGGACTGGTCCAAGCCCGAGGCCGTGGCCTGCCTGGAGAGCCTGCGTTGAGCCTGGCGCAGGTCGGCGTCGCGTCCGCACAGCTCCCCTCCCCCGTCCGCCGCCGTGGCGTCCCGCCGCTGCCGCTGCTCACCCTCGTCAACGGGTTCAACTACCTCGATCGCCAGGTCGTCTACGGGATGACGCCGGCCATCCAGGCGGCCTTCCACCTGACGAACCGCCAGGTCGGCTACCTCGCCTTCGCGAACCTCGTGGTCTTCGCGGCGGCCTCGCTGATCTCGGGGCCGGTCGCCGATCGCGTCGGGCCGCGCAAGGTCATCTTCGCGGGCATCCTCGTCTGGTCGATCGCCACGATCGGCTCGGCGCTGTCGAGCTCGTTCCACGTGCTGCTCTTCTTCCGCGCGCTCGTGGGTGTGGGCGAGGGCGCGTACGGGCCCTCCGCGAACGCCCTGCTGTGCGCGGACGCGCCGCCCGAGAAGCGCGGGCGCGCCATGGGCATCTACAACGTCGGCATGGCGCTCGGCGGAACGCTGGGGCTGTGCCTCGGGGCCCTGCTCGAGCCGCTCATCGGCTGGCGCAACGTCTTCTGGCTCGCGGGCGCGCCCTCGATGCTGCTCGCCCTCTCGTCGGCGTTCATCGCAGCGCCCGAGCGCATCGAGCTGCCGACGAAGCTGCCCGCGTGGAAGTACCTCCTCAAGCCGACGTACATCCTCGCGCTCGCGGGCGGCGTCACGGCGACCTTCGGCGCGAGCGCCCTCATCTTCTGGACGCGCCAGCTCGTCATCGAGGTCCGGCACCTCTCGGTGACCGTCGGCAGCATCTACATGCTCGTCGTGGGCCTCGTCTGCGGCGTGGGCGGCGTGATCGTAGGCGGCCACGTCGGAGACCGGCTGACCCGGCGCGCCACCGGTGGGCACGCCCTCGCCATCGGCGTGTCGATGCTCCTGGCGGTGCCCGTCGGGACCGTGGCGCTCTTCACCGAGCCCAAGATCCCGTTCATGATCTTCACGGCGATCGCGGCGTTCCTCCTGTCCGTCTACAACGGGCCCTCGGCGGCGGTCGTCGACGAGCTGGGGCCCCCGCAGTTCGCCGCCACCCTGCAGGCGGTGTTCCTCTTCGGCATCCACGTGCTCGGCAACTCGACGGCCCCGTCCGTCGTCGGCGAGCTCTTCGACCGCTCGAAGAGCCTGCCCGTCGCGCTCATGAGCGCCGTGGTCGCCTTCGGGCTCTCCGGCGTCTTGTTCTGCGTCGTCGCGCGGCGGCAGCGGCTCGAGGCCTCGCGCGGCCCGAGCGTGGCGTAGGGCGCCCGGGGCGCGGCTCAAGCACCGCGTCAGATCTGACGAGTTGCCGGGCGTCGCATGCCCGCTCACCCGCGCGCGACCGAGGACGCACCGGGCCAGGGGCTCGCGAATCGCCGCGTCCTCGTCGTGGACGACAACCGCGCCATCCACGGCGACTTCCGCAAGGTGCTGGGCGAGCCGAGCCACGAGCAATCCGCCCTCGCCGCGCTCGAGGCGGCGCTCTTCGGCCAGGCGCCGCCCCGCGCGCCCACCGAGCCGTTCCTCATCGACTCCGCCTTCCAGGGCCAGGAGGCGCGGGCGCTGGTCGAGAAGGCGCGCGACGCGGGCAAGCCCTACGCCGTGGCGTTCGTCGACATGCGCATGCCGCCCGGCTGGGACGGCGTCGAGACCGCGCAGCGCCTGTGGGAGGTCGACCCCGAGCTGCAGGTCGTCGTCTGCACGGCGTACTCGGACTACTCGTGGGAGGAGCTGCTCGGCAAGCTCGAGGCCCACGCCGAGCGCTTCCTCATCCTCAAGAAGCCCTTCGACCACGTCGAGGTGCGCCAGCTCGCGACGTCGCTGGCGCGCAAGTGGACGCTGGCGCGGCAGGCGCGCGCGCGCGTCGACGAGCTCGAGGCGCTCGTGGGCGAGCGCACGCGCGCCATCCGCGAGGCCCACGAGCGGCTGCAGCGCGAGGTCACGCAGCGCCACCGCATGGAGGCGCAGCTGCGGCGCGCGCAGAAGCTCGAGGCGCTCGGGCGCCTGGCGGCCGGCATCGCGCACGAGATCAACAACCCCCTGGCCTTCGTGATCGCCAACCTCCAGTACGTGCGCGAGGCGATCGAGCTCCCGCCCGAGAAGCTCGCGAGCGCGCCGCTCGACGAGCTCGCGTCGGCGCTCGCCGAGGCGTGCGTGGGCGGCGATCGCATCAAGCAGATCGTGCGCGACCTCAAGGCCTTCGCGCAGCCGCACGACGAGAGCCTCGCTGTCGTCGACGTGCGGCCCGTGCTCGAGTTCTCGCTCAAGATGGCGGGCGCCGAGATCCGACGCCGCGCGCAGCTCATCACGCGCGTCGACGAGGTGCCGGCCGTCTGGGCCATCAGCGGACGGCTCGAGCAGGTCTTCGTGAACCTGCTCGTGAACGCCGCGCAGTCGATCGCGCCGGGCGCCGTCGAGCAGAACCAGATCCGCGTCACCGTCCGTCGCCTCGACAGCGACGTCGCCGTCGAGATCGCCGACACGGGCGTGGGCATCCCCGCGGCCAACCTCGAGCGCATCTTCGACCCGTTCTTCACGACGAAGCCGGTCGGCGTGGGCACGGGCCTCGGCCTGTCCATCTGCCACAGCATCGTCACGGCCTTCGGCGGCGACCTGACCGTCGAGTCCGAGGAGGGCAAGGGCAGCATGTTCCGCGTGACGCTGCCGAGCGCGACCGGCGCCGAGTCCGGCCCCCACCGCGCGTCCGGGCTGCGCCTGGCCCCCGCCGCGCGCATCCTCGTCGTCGACGCCGAGCCGGCGGTCGCCAAGGCCATCCGCCGCGTCCTCTCCGGCCACAAGGTGCAGACCGCCGACGGCGGCGTCGACGCCCTCGCCCGTCTGTCGGAGCAGCCCTTCGACCTCGTCCTCTATGACGTGATGACGCGCGATCTCCCGGCGCCCGAGCTCTACAGCCGCCTCCAGGAGATGGGCCACGGCCTCGAGCGCCGCCTGGCCCTCACCGCCGCCGGCGCCCTGCCCCCCGACGTCGCGAAGCTGGTCGCCGAGGCCGGCGTTCCCTGCGTCGACAAGCCCTTCGACGCGGGCGAGATCGATCTCCTCCTCTCGACCCGCGCCACCTGACACCCGCCGCCCGCGCCCCGCGCCCCGCGCCGCGCCGCGACGCCCGCGCCCGCGCCCGCCCCGAGCGCCCGAGCCCTCGGCGGTGAACAGTGCTCAATCAAGTCGGCCGCGGCCAGCGCAGCGCGACCGGGAGGTCCGCGATCTTGTTTGAGCACTGTTTCCCAGGCGCGGCGCCCACGGCGGAGCTCCGCGGGGACGCGACCCAGGCCGCCGGCGATCTCGATTGAGTCTTTCTCGGCGCCGAGGACGCAACCCCTGACCGCGCGCGCCGAAGAGGCGGCATGCGGCGTCGCGGGAGGAGCCAGCTCGAGCTTCGGGGCATGTGCGGCTGGGGAGGGAAGCGAGCCGGCGCGGGGCGGAAGCGCGTCGCTGCGCGGGCGAGCCCGCCGCACCGGCGGCGTCCGGAGCACCACGGCCGGTGGCCCGTGCACGTGACGCTCCGGGCGCGCGCCGGTATGCCGTCGCTGCGCGCGGCGCGCGTGTTCCCGCGCTTGCAACGATCGCTCGCGGCGTCCCACAAGGAGGCGTTTCGCGTCCTCCACTTCTCCGTGCAGACCGACCACATCCACCTCGTCGTCGAGGGCGACGTCCAGGTCGCCCTCGTGCGCGGCGTGCAGGGGCTGGCGGGCCGCTGCGCGAAGGCGATCAACCGCGCCGTCGCGCGACGCGGAAAGGTCTGGAGCAGCCGCTTCCATGCGCACGCGCTCCGCACCCCGACCGAGACCCGCCGCGGCCTCGTCTACGTCCTCCTAAACTTCCGGAAGCACCTCCGCGCGGCGCCGGGCGTCGACCCGCGCAGCTCCGGGCCCTGGTTCGACGGGTGGCGCGACGCGGTCGCGGCGTCGCGCCACCCGAGCCCCGTCGAGGCGCCACGCACCTGGCTCGCGCGCGTGGGCTGGCGTCGGATCGGCGGCGCGATCGGCGTGGACGAGGCGCCATCAGCAAGACGCGCGCGGCCGCCTCGGGCGGGCCCGGCCGGGCGCAATCGACGTGAGGCGCCCGCGCGGGCGTGCCATACTCGCGGGCCGTGACGACCGCGATGTCCCCCGACGCGCCCACGACGCAGACCTACTACGATCGCTTCGCCGCCGGCTACGAGGCCGAGCGCCACCACGGCTACCACCGCCTCATCGACGAGCTCGAGCTCGAGCTCGTCCGCAAGTACGGCGCGGGCCGCGACGTCTTCGAGGCGGGCTGCGGGACGGGGCTCCTGCTGCGCGAGGCGGCGACGTTCGCGCGCTCGGCCGTCGGCCTCGATCTGTCGCGCGGGATGCTCGGGCCGGCCCGCGCGCGCGGGCTGCGCGTCGTGCAGGGCTCGCTGACGGACGTCCCGCTGCCCTCGGCGTCCTTCGACCTCGTCTACAGCATGAAGGTGCTCGCCCACGTGCCGCCGATCGAGCGCGCGCTCGTCGAGCTCGCGCGCCTCGTGCGTCCCGGCGGTCACTTGCTGCTCGAGTTCTACAACCCCTGGTCGCTGCGCGCGCTCGCCAAGCGCCTCGCGGGCCCCGGCCGCATCGCCGCCGGCACGACGGAGAACGACGTCTACACGCGCTACGACACGGCGGCGCGCGCCAGCGCCTACCTGCCGCCCGACCTCGAGCTCGTCGGCGTGCGCGGCGTGCGCGTCTTGACGCCCACGTCGAAGGTGTTCGCCTGGGCGCCGCTCGGCCGCCTGTTCACCTGGGCCGAGCACGCGGCGAAGGACGCGCCGCTCCTGCGCCACCTCGGTGGGTTCCTGATCGTCATCGCGCGCAAGCGCGCGAGCGCGCCGTGACGGTCCGCCTCGCGCTGCCTGCCGAGGGCGTGCTGCGACCCAACGACGCCCACGATCCGCTGCCGTACTACTACCACCCGTGGGTCGGGTGGCTCTACCGGCACCGCCTGCAGATGGGCCTCGATCTCCTGCCGGCGGGCGGCCGCCGCGTGCTCGAGATCGGCGTCGGCTCTGGCGTGCTCGTCCCGACGCTGACCGCGCGCTACGCCGAGTATACCGGCACCGACCTGACGCTCGCCGCGGGCCTCGAGGCGCACGTCGTGCCCGGCTGCCGAGCGACCTTTCGGCAGGCGGATCTCCTTCGCGACGGCGACCTGCCCACCGACCATTTCGACGCCATCGTCTGCTTCTCCGTGCTCGAGCACATCCGCGACGCCGACGGCGCCGCGCGGGGCCTCGCCCGCGCCCTCGCGCCCGGCGGCACGCTCGTCGCCGGGTACCCGATGGTGAGCCGCCTCATGACGCGGGCCTTCGACCTCATCGGCTTCCGGGGCATCGATGACCACCACGTGTCGCCGCCCGCGGCCATCAGCGCGGCGCTGGCGCGCGCGCTCACGCCCGTCCGCCGGGTGGCCTTCCCGCCGCTCGCGCCCGTCGCCGCCGCGCTCTACCAGTGCTCGGCGTGGACGAAGCTCCCGCCCGGGCGTCCGCCGAGCACGTGACCGGCCTCTTCACGCCGGCTCGAACACCGCCTCCGCCGCGATGTACGGCACGTAGCGGAAGTCGCGGATGAACGCGACGCGCCCGCCCGCGACCTCGAGGAGGATGAAGTACGCGGGCGCCGCCGCGCCGGCCGCGAAGACCCCGATGGCGAGGCGGCCCTCGAGCCGGCCCACCCGCATCGTCACGGGCTCTTTCTCGTACCGCGCGAAGTAGAGGCCGACCTGCTTGCCGCGCCGCTCGGACCTCGAGACGAGGTCGAGGCGGCAGTCGTCGCCGATGAGCGCGCGCAGGCCGTCCCAGTCGCGCGCGTTGAACAGGCCGGCGTAGCGGTCGAGCACGGCGCGCGCCTCCGGCTCGACGGGCCTCTCGTCTCGCTCCGCGTGCGCCAAGCTCCTCCGTCCTCGCACGAGCGCCGCCTTCACGGCGAGCACCGTCGTGCCCATGGTCTCGGCCGTCTCCTCGAGCGAGTGGCCGAGGACGTCCTTCAGGATGACGGCGCTGCGCTGCCCGAGCGGCAGCGCGAGGAAGCGCGCCAGCGCCGCGCGCACGGCCGCCGGATCGCGCCCCTCGTCGAGGCCGTCGGCTTCCCGGCGCACGCCCTCGATGTCCGGGTGCAGGTCGGCGAGCTTGTGGCCGTGGCTCCTCAGGTGGTCGACCGCCGCGTTGTGCGCGATGCGGAACAGCCATGGCCGCAGCGGCGGCGTCTCGGGCTGCAGGGGGAGCGCGTAGAAGGCCTTCGCGAGCGCCTCCTGGACCAGGTCCTCGCCCTCGATGACCGAGCCCACGAGCCGCGCGCAGTAGCGGTGGAGCTCCGGCCGCACGTCGGCGACGAGCGCGAGGAACTGCTCGCGCGCCTCGCCGACGGCGGCCGCGGTCCCGCTCACTTGCCCTTCGCGCGCATGCGGTTCCCCCTGGGGTTGTGCTCGACCTCGGCGAGCCCGAGCGCCTCCAGCACGGGCGGCACGTAGACGCCGAAGCGCCCGCGCAGCCCCTTCTTGAGGCCGTACCACCCCTTGACGGGGTTGTCGCTCGCGCGTCCCCACGCCTCGACCGTGCCCTCGGCGGCGGGCTTCTGCTCGTCGGCGCCGCCGAGCAAGACCCAGTCGCCCCTCTTGACGAGCATGGCGTGGAGATCGTCGACGCAGCGCAGGTGATAGCGGAGCTGCGTCTTGCCGACCTGCACGACGAGCGCGGGCGGGTCCGCCCCCTCGTCGCGGTACGCCTCGAAGTCCGACGTCCCCGGCGGCGTCTTGAGCCGCCACGGATCGGCCACCGTCCCCCTCCCGGCGACCTTCACGGCACGCCTCCCCCGTACGAGTCGACCGCGCTGATCTCGAGCGTCACGGGCCGCTCGACGAGGTGCCCCTCGAGCTGCTTCTGGAAGGCCGCGAAGGCCGGCAGCTCGAAGAGCGGGCTCTTCCCCGCTTCGACGGTCGCGATGTGCACGAACGTCGCGTCCTCGGTCCGGTAGCTCGTGTACCGGAAGCCAGCGGGATGCCGCGCCCGCAGCTCGTCGAACACGGCGTGGATGGCGGCCTCGTTGGCGGCGCCGTGCTCCGGCGTCGTCTTGTATCTCACCAGGACTGTCCTCACGTCGACCTCCTCGGCCTGACGACGGCTGGGCGGCCCGAAAGGATGCGCGCCGCGATCACTTTCCCAGCGCGTCGTTGAGCAGCCTCGCGAGCCGCGCGCCCGCGAGGGCCACGCGCTTCTTGCCGAGCTCGACCATGGCCGCCTGATAGGCGGGTGTCACGGTGAAGGGCCCGTCCCCCGCCTCGATGGGCGCGACGTAGACCTTCGTGCGCGCCGCGTCGAGGCCCTCGGCGATCCACGCGCTCACGTCGACGACGGCCGCGGCCGTCTTGGGCGCCGGGGGGAGCGCCGCCGCCGCGGCGACGGCGGGCGCGGTCGCGTAGCCCGAGCCCTCGATGTCGTCCATGAACGCGTGCAGCTCCGCGGGCGGTCCGAAGGGGCAATAGCGCGGATCGTCGCACACGGGCGGCTGCGCGTTGCCGGTGATCTTGACGTCGTTCCCTCCGCGATCGCCGGTCGGGTCGGCGTGGTCGAAGCGTGACACGCAGTGCAGCGGCTGGTGCACGTCGCCCACGAGGTGGAGGAGCCACACGAGATCGTAGGACCTGACGTCGTCCGACGCGCCCGCGTCGGCGAGCGCGGCCCGCAGGAGCGGGATCTGCGTGGCCGCGTTGGGCGCCGGGGCGGGCACGAGCGCCGTCCCGTCGGGCGAGAACGGTTGGTCCACGAAGTGCCAGTAGGCGTGCTTGAGGTGGTCGGCGTAGCCGATGTTCTGGCCCGCCGCCGGCCCGGTCTGGGGGTCCGTGCCGCCGTAGCCGGGGTCGGACTTGATCGAGTCGGCCCAGGTGGCGGCGCGCATGAACGCGGCGCGCGGGCGGTCGGCCGCCTTCGCGCCGACGATCCAGTTCGCGTACCGCGGGTTGAGGGCGAGCAGCGTGGCGACCTTCGCCTTCGTCTTCGCCGTCAGCAGCGGGTACGCGACGGCCGCGACCTCCATGTGGCCAAAGTCGTCCCAGGCGCGCGCGGCGCTCGGGAGCGCCAGCAGCGCCAGGACGAACGCAGGCCAGACCCACCGCCGTGGCGTCGTCATCGCTCGGGAGGGTACCACGCGCGCGCGCGCCGACTTGATTGGGCACTGTTTCGTCTCGGCGGCGGCGGCGGCGCGCGACCGGGGCGGCGCTCCCGAGCGGCGCTCCCGGGCGGCGGCGCGCGGCCGGGGCGGGCGTCAGCGCTTCTCGAGCGTCACGAGCATGCGAAAGCCGAGCGCGGCGAAGAGCGGCTCGGGCAGACGCGCCTCGAGGGCGTGGAGCGCCCGCCACAGCGGGCCCGGCAAGAGCGGCGGGCGCGAGAAGCCCCCCGAGGCCGGGTAGCTCGGCCCCGCGAGGCGCTCGACGGCGCGCACCTCGAGCGCGGGGAACGCGCGCGCGAAGGCGGCCCGCCCGCGCGCGCGCGCGAAGAGCGTCGTGGGGATCGCCTGGTTCGAGTCGAAGGGATCGCGCGCCGCGCCTCCGGCGGAGGACCCCGGCGCGAGGGGGTCGGCGCGCATGTCCACGGGCTCCTCGTGCAGGAGCTTGTAGACGGGGTAGGACAGCGGGCCGATGAAGGGCTCGCACATGACGAGGCGGCCGCCGGGCTTGAGCACGCGCGCCGCCTCGGCGAAGAATGCGCGCGGCTCGGGCACGTGGTGGAGCACGTCGAAGAGCACGAGCGCGCCGAGCGTGGCGTCGGCGTAGGGCAGCGCCTCCGCCCCCACCTCGCGATCGTGCCACGGCGCCTTCACGAGATCGGTGAGCTCGAGATCGGGGATGAAGGCGCGCGCGAAGCCGGGCCCCGAGCCGAGCTCGACGCGCGGCCCCAGCGCCGCGGGCGGCAGCGCGGCGGCGACGCGGCCGTACCACTCGGCGTAGAGCGCGCGCAGGGGCGCGTTCGCCTCCCAGGCCCGGCGGTGCTCCTCGAAGCGCGCCAGCGTCCGCGCGCGCGTCTCGGCGTCCATGAGCGGCGCGCCCGCCGACATCAGCGGCGCCCCCGCGGGGCGCGGGGGTGGCGGGGTGGGCGGCCCGTCCGCGTCTCCGCGCCTCGGCAGGATGGGCGCATCACACGAACTTGAGCTTGCGCGCCGCGATCGCCGACATCCGCAGCAGGAGCACGCCGTGCTTCCAGCGCTGGATGTTCGTCTCGCCGTACGAGCGGTCGCGGTACCGCACGGGCAGCTCGGCGATCTTGAGGCCGAGGCGGGCAGCGCCGAAGATGAGGTCGAAGTCGCCGAACGGATCGAAGTCGCCGAAGTACGCGCGGCCCGCGGCGATGCGCTCGTAGTCCTTGCGCCACAGCACCTTCGTGCCGCACAGCGTGTCCTTGATGGGCTGCTGCAGGAGGTAGCTGAAGAGCTGCGAGAAGGCGACGTTGCCGAGCTTGTTGAAGAAGCGCATGGCGCCCGGCTCCATCGGGTACACGAGCCGCGTGCCCTGCACGTAGTCCGCCTGCCCGCGCGCGAGCACGTCGTAGAACGCCGGCAGGTCCTCGGGCGGGACGGTCAGATCGGCGTCGAGGATCATGAGCAGCTCGCCCGTGGCGTGCGCGAAGCCGAGGCGCACGGCGTCGCCCTTGCCCTTGCCCGACTGCCTGAACGCCCGGAGCCTGAGCGGCCCGTCGTAGCGCGCGATCGCGCGCTGGATCTCCTCCCAGGTGCCGTCGGAGGACCCGCCCTCGACGAAGATGAGCTCCGTCGACTTGCCCATGACGGGCGTGCGATCGATCGCCGCCTGCACGTTGCCCGCCTCGTTGCGCGCCGGCACGACGACCGTGACGCTCGCGCGGCGCGCCGGCGCGGGCGGGCCCGCCCCGCCCTCTCGCGCGCGCAGCACGTACACGCGGTAAAGGGAGAAGTGCTGCATCCCGGGGACGCGCACCAGGTACCTGTTCAGGCCCTCGCTCGCCACGGGCACGTCGAGCGGCAGCAACATGCGGTCCTCGAAGCGCACGACCTCGAGCCCCGTGATGTCGAAGAGGTTGCGGAAGTCGGCGTCGGAGAGCCAGTTCGCCCCGGGCGCCGGGCGCTTCCAGCCCGACAGCTCCGCGAGCCGCGTCGGCACCTCCCACAGGTAGTTGAAGGCCGTGAGGTAGATGCGCCCGTCGGCCGCGAGGCGGCGCTTGAGCCCGAGCAGCAGCGCCTGCACGTCGAGCACGCTGTGGCACAGGCGATCGCAGACGACGGCGTCCCACAGGCGCGCCGACGACACGGGCTCGACCGGCGCCTGCGGTCCAGCCCCGCGCGCCGTCACGTCCGCGACCTCGAAGGTGATGCCTGGATGACGCGCGCGGGCCGCCGCCACGAGCTCGGGCAGGTAGTCGACGCCGTGCCGGACGGCGTTGGGCAGCGAGGCGAGCAGGCTGCCGTCGCCGCAGCCGGCCTCGAACACCGAGGCGTCGGCGGGGATGAGCCGCGCGAGCGTGGCCTCGAGATCGCGGCGCATCGCCCCGCGCGCCGCCGGGTGCGGGGGCAGCTCGGTCGCGCCCGCGTAGTACGCGCGCCAGGCGGCCTCGAGGGCCTCGGCCCGCGAGGGCGCGGCCGGCGCGCTCGACGCCGCCCCGCCCTCTCCGACAGGCTGACCCGTTGACTGACCGGCTGGCGGTTTCAGGGCGCCCGCCGCGCTACTCGTCGTCGTTGACGAGCGTGAAGGACTGCTTGAACTTCTCGCCCGGCGAGACGGTGATGCTCTCCGTCTTGTCGATCGAGAGGTCGGCGCGCTTGAACGCGATCTTGTGCTTGCCGCAGGCGATCTTGTAGTCGGCGAAGGGTGTGTGCTTCTGGGTGTTCTTGCCGTCGATCCAGACCTCGGCCCAGGGGCGCGAGCCGATGGTGATCGTGCAGTCGCTCCCACCGCTCGCCGTCTCACCGCCCGCCTTGGCGGCCGCGTCGTCGGCGCCCGAGGCCTCGCGCAGCCTCCTTCTGCGCGGCCCCGCAGCCGCGACGCGCGTCGGCGCCGTCGCCGGCGTCCCCGCGGCCGCCTCGGGCTTGGGCTCCGGCTCCGGCTTCGTCTCGGGCTTCGCCTCGGGCCTGGGCTCCGGCTTCGCGCTCTCCGCGTGCGCGACCGCCCGCCCGGAACCCTCGCCCGACGGCACGAGCGTCGCGTGGATCTTGCGGATCTGTCCCGGCTCGACCTCGATGTCCTCTTTCCAGGGGCGGAAGCGGTTCTCACCCTTGATCTCGAGCACGTGGTGCCCGGGGGCGATGCGGTAGGCGCGGAAGTCGGTGCGCGCCTGGCCGTTCGGCCCGGGGATCGCCGCGCCGTCGAGCCACACGAGCCCGCCCGGCGGATCGCTCGACAGCTCGAAGCCCGTGTCGGGCGACGCCTGCAGCGTCACGCTGCGCGCGAGCGGCTGGCCCGCGACGACCGCGATCGTCTGATCGTCGCGCACGTACCCGTCCTTGAGGACCGACAGCGTGTAGGAGCCCGGCGGCTTGTCGAGCGCCAGCGGCGAGTGATCGCCGACCTTCTGGTTGTCGATGAGCACGGTGGCGTCGGCGGGCACCGTGACGAGCTGGAGCCGGCCGGGCTTGTTGACGTTGGTGTACCAGTAGAGCGTCCCGCCGATCACGCCGGCGGCGACGATCAGCAGCACGAAGTACGTCCCCGCGCGCGAGCCGCGCGCCGGCGGCGGCGCCGTGAAGGCCCCCGCGCCGAAGCCGCCGCGCTGGGGGGCGTCGAACGAGAACACCGGCGGCGCCGACGGCGGCGGCATCACGGGCGTCGGCAGGTTGAGCCCCGAGCGGCGCAGGCCCGCGAGCCCCTGCGGGGGCCCCGCCGGGTGCGGTCCGGAGCCGGGCGGCCGCGAGGGCGGCGGGAG
>DASZWW010000362.1:0-7832 GCA_035546175.1 Polyangia bacterium | reverse complement strand
CGCCGCGGCCACGCCGCCGCCCGCGCCGCGCGTGGGGGCCGCGGCCGACGCCGTCGTCGCGCTCTTCCCGAGCCGCAGCACGACGATCTGGGGCGGGCGGCTCTCGGTGGCCCTCGCGCGCGAGCGCTGGCGCGTCGAGCTCTTCGGAGAGGCCGCCGCCGGCGAGGTCGGCTACCCCGACGGCGACGTCGCGCTCCAGTCGTTCGGCGCGGGCGCCGCCGCCGGCCCGCGGTGGGTGCGGGGCCGGTTCCTGCTCGCGCCCGCCCTCGTCGGCGCGATCGCCTGGGCCCGCATCCAGGGCGAGGCGGGCGCGCCCGACGTTCAGATGGGGTCGGGCGACGACCTCACCGCCGCGGTGCGCGCGCGCCTCGCCGCCTCGGCCGTCTTCGTGCGCGTCCTCTCCGTGCGCGCGTTCCTCGAGGGCGGCTTGATGGTGCGCGGGTTCGACGCCAGGGTCGATGGGGCGCGCGCCGCGGGCATGTCCGGGGCGTCGGTCGTGCTCGGGCTGGGCCTGGGGCTCTGAGGCCGATCCCGGTACAATCGTCGCTCCGCTCATGAGCGCCAGCGTGGCCTTTCTGTCGGGTGGCCGCCTCCACGTGAAGGAGGGTGACGAGGCGCCGCGCGCCTTCGACAGCCGCTTCGGCCAGTCGGTGCGCGACCGCGCCGTCCGCAGCGCCCAGAAGAACGCCTGGAAGACGCAGGGGGCGGGCGCGCGCTTCATGGGCGGCGCCGTCTGGGGGACGGGCTCGCGCGACCCGATGGTCCTGCGCATCGCGATCACGGGCGTGAGCCGCGCCGCCGAGCCGGGCCGGCTGCTCTACGCGCTCGACACCGACGACATCGTCGGCCTCTTCAGCCTCGATCCCGCGACCGGCGACGAGCGCCGCCTCTTTCACAGCAACGATCGCCGCCTGCGCTTCCCCAGCGGCCGCCCGGGCGTCGACCAGGTGGTCTGCTCGGTCTTCGGCGAAGGGGGCACGGCGAACCTCGGCCTCATGAACGCCGACGGATCCGACCTGCGCGAGATCACCGAGGGCGAGTCGCTCGACCTCGCGCCGAGCTGGGCCCTCACGCCCGATCGGCGCCCGCAGATCGTGTACCAGACGGCCGGGCTCGGGCGCGATCGCGCCGGCCGCGTCGCGGGCGTCAGCCCCTTCTCGGCTCAGCTCCTCGACCTCGAGACGGCCGAGCTCACGACGCTGCTCGAGGACGCGCGCCACGACTTCCTCGGGCCGCGGCTGGCGCGCGACGGCGCCGTGTACGCGATCCGCCGGCCGCGCCGCGACGGGGGCGCGTCGCCGTGGCGCGCGGCCGGCGACGCCGCGCTCTTCCCGCTGCGCATGGTCTCGGCCGTCTTCGGCTTCCTCGACGTCTTCTCGCGGCGCTACGCGGGCAAGCCGCTCTCGTCGAGCGGGGGCGCGCAGGCGCGCCAGGCCGATCCGCGGCAGGTGATGATCTGGGGCAACCTCGTCGACGCCGAGGAGGCCGAGCGGCAGGCCCGCCGCAAGGGCGAGGACGCGCCCGCGCTCGTGCCGGCCTCCTGGAAGCTCGTGCGGCGGCGGCCGCGGGCCGCCGTCGAGGAGCTCGCCTCGGGCGTGCTCGGCTTCGACCTCGCCGACGACGGCTCCGTCGTTCTCACGAACGGCAGCGCCATCGACCGCCTGGCCCCCGACGGCGAGCGCGCCCGCCTCTGGCGCGGCGAGCTCATCGAGCAGGTCGTCGCGCTCGACTAGAAAAGGCGGCCCCTCGGGCCGGCCGCCTGGTAACCTCGCGCCGCGATGAAGATCGGCGACAAGAAGGCCGTGGCCATCGAGTTCACGCTCAAGGACGACAAGGGCGAGACGCTCGAGACCTCGGTGGGCAAGGATCCGCTCTGGTATCTGCAGGGGCTCGGGAACCTCGTGCCGGGGCTCGAGAAGGCGCTCGAGGGCAAGGACGTCGGCGAGACCGTCGACGTGAAGCTCGCGCCGGCCGACGCCTACGGCGAGCGCGACGAGAAGGAGGTGCGCAAGGTCCCGATGCGCAAGCTCAAGGCGCAGCGCATCCAGGTGGGCGGGCGCTACCAGATGCAGGCCGACGACGGGCTGCGCATCGTCACCGTCAAGTCGGTGAGCGGCGACTACGTGCTGGTCGACGGCAACCACCCGCTCGCCGGTCAGCCGCTGCACTTCATCGTCAAGGTCGTCGAGGTGCGCGACGCCACGGAGGAGGAGCAGGAGCACGGCCACGTCCACGGTCCCGCCGGGCACGGCCACGGGCACCACCACCACGACCACGACCACTGAGGGACGTGGATTGACGGTCCGCGCGCCGCCCGTTCGCTTGCTCGTCCTGCCGGGGCTCGGCGGGTCCGGGCCCGAGCACTGGCAGACGCGCTGGGAGGCGGGCGAGCCGGGCTGCGCGCGCGTGCAACAGCGCGAGTGGGATCGCCCCGACCTCGCCGAGTGGCTGCGCGCGGTGGACCGCGAGCTCGCCGGCGGCGACGGTCCCGTCGTGCTCATCGCCCACAGCCTGGCCTGCGCGCTCGTCGCGCACGGCGCCCGCCGCCCGGCCTGGTCGCGCGTCGTGGGCGCGCTGCTCGTCGCGCCGGCCGACGTCGAGTCGCCGACGCGGACGCCGCCCGAGACGCGCGGGTTCGCGCCCATCCCCGTCGAGCCGCTGCCGTTCGCCGCGACCGTGGTCTCGAGCCAGAACGATCCGTACGTGGCGTTCGAGCGCGCGCGCGAGCTGGCGCGACGCTGGGGCGCCGAGTTCGTCGACGCGGGCGTCATCGGCCACATCAACGCCGCCTCGGGGCTGGGCGACTGGACCGAGGGCCGCCGCCTCCTGCGGGCCCTCGTCGCGCGCGCGGCGCGCCGGGAGGTCGTGGGGTCGTGACGATCCTGCTCTCCTCGACGCACCCGCGCTGGTTCGCCGCGAGCACGGCCGACCTGCTCGCGCTGCTGTCGGACCACCTGCACTGCGAGCGCAAGGCCGCCGAGAACGCGCTCGCGCTCGTGCGCCGCTACCCGCACCGCGGCGGCTCGGTGGCGTCGCTGTCGCGCCTCGCGCACGAGGAGACGAGCCACGTCGTGCAGGTGGCGGCGCTCATCGCCGAGCGCGGGTGGACCCCGCGCAGCGACACGCCCAACCGCTACGCGCGCGCGCTGCTCGCCGAGGTGCGCGGCCGCGAGCCGGGCCGCCTCCTCGACGCCCTCTTCGTGGCCGCCTTCATCGAGGCACGCTCGCACGAGCGCCTCTCCCTGCTGGCGCGCGGCTTCGCGGCGGCGGGCGAGGGCGAGCTCGCGTCGTTTTACGGCGCCCTCGCCAACGCCGAGGAGCGTCACGCCGAGATCTTCCTCGAGCTCGCGCGGCCCCTCGTCCCCGCCGCGGCCCACGCCGAGCGTCTCGCCGAGCTGGCGGAGCGCGAGGCGGAGATCATCGGCGCGCTGCCGCACGCGCCCCGCGTGCACTGAGCTCCCGTCGTTTCGGCGAGCCGTTTTCTCGAGACCGGTCTCTACACATTCGAGCCTCGAGGAACGGACCTACGCAGCGGGGCGGCCCGCCGCGTCTCCCCCGATGTCCGTTCGAGCGAGCCCCTTCAGCCGAACGCGAGCCGTCCGCCCACGTAGGTCGCCTCGACCTCCAGGGACGAGCTCCAGAGCACGAGATCGGCCGCGCAGCCGGCGGCCAGGCGGCCGAGGTCGTCGCGGTCGAGCAGCCACGCGGGGACCTGCGTCGCCATCGAGAGCGCCTCCTCGGCGTGGGCCCCCGCGCGCTCGACCATCAGGCGCACGGCGCGGTCGAGGGTGAGCGTCGAGCCCGCGAGCGTGCCGTCGGGGCGCCGCGCGGCCTCGCCGTCGGACACGAGGGGCGCGCCGCCGAGCGCGTAGGTCCCGGGCGGACGGCCGGCGGCGGCGACGGCGTCCGTCACGAGGGCCACGCGCTCCCAGCCCTTGGCGCGCAGCGCGAGGTTGAGCGCCGCCGGGTGGGCGTGCACGGCGTCGGCGATGACGCCCACCGTGAGGCGATCGTCGGTGAGCGCCGCGCCCACGCTGCCGGGCTCGCGGTGGGCGAAGGGGCGCATGGCGTTGTAGAGGTGCGTGACGAACGAGGCGCCGGCGTCGACGCCCGCGACGAGCTGGGCGTACGTCGCGTCCGTGTGGCCGAGGCCGGCGACGACGCCCGCGTCGCGCACGCGCCGGATGAGCGCGAGCGCGCCGGGCCGTTCGGGCGCGATCGTCACCAGGCGGAGGGCGTCCGCGGCGACGAGCTCGTCGAGCACGGCCTCGAGCGCCGGCGCGCCCGCGGCGATGGCCGCCGGATCGTGCGCGCCCACGCGCGCGGGCGAGAGCAGGGGGCCCTCGAGGTGCAGGCCGAGGCGTCGCGCGCCGGGCGCGGCGGCGGCGGCGCGCAGGGCGGCCGCGCCCGCCCGGTACGAGTCGGCCGAGCCGCTCACGAGCGTGGGCAGGAACGAGGTCACGCCCGTCGCGGGCAGCGCCGCCGCGAGCGCGGCGAGGGCCGCCGCGTCGCCGCCCACCTCGTGCCCGAAGCCGCCGTTGATCTGCAGATCGATGAGGCCCGGCGAGACGTAGTGCGCGCTTCGCACGGGCTCGGGAATGTTGGAGGACAGATCGCCGGTTCGAACCTCGACGATGCGTCCGTCCTGCACGACGACCAGACCCTGGGTCAGGCGCCCATCGAGCAGGAGCCGGCCGCGCACGCTGAAGACGCCGCCCCGGGGGCCTGCTAGGTTGTCCGCCGTCGTGGATTCTGGTCTCATGCCCCGAGGCGACATCCTAACGGAGGTTCGATGAGGATTCTCGTGTGGTCCGCCCTGTCCGTCGCGCTCTCGCTGCCGCTGCTGGCCGTGACGTCGCGCCCCTCGCGCGCCGAGCCGGGCCAGGGCTCGGGCGCGGCGTTCCCCTTCCCCGTGCGCGAGAAGACGCTCGCCAACGGCCTGCGCGTCTTCGTCGTCAACTACGACTCGCCGGGGCTCGTCGCCTACTACTCGATCGTGCGCACCGGCAGCCGCAACGAGGTCGAGCCGGGGAAGTCGGGCTTCGCGCACTTCTTCGAGCACATGATGTTCCACGGCACGGAGACCTACCCGCAGGACAAGTACAACGCGGAGATCAAGGCGATGGGCGCGGACTCGAACGCCTTCACGTCCGACGACCTCACCGTGTACCACATCCTCGCCGGCAAGGCGGCGCTGCCGAAGATCGTCGAGATCGAGTCCGATCGCTTCCAGCACCTCGCGTACAAGGAGCCCGAGTTCCAGAAGGAGGCGCGGGCCGTCCTCGGCGAGTACAACAAGAACGCCTCGAACCCCGTCGAGAAGATGACCGAGGTGCTCTACGACAACGCCTACACCAAGCACACGTACAAGCACACGACGATGGGCTTCGTGAAGGACATCGAGAACATGCCGAACGAGATGGCGTACTCGCGCACGTTCTTCGACCGCTGGTACCGGCCCGAGAACGTCGTGCTGCTCGTCGTGGGCGACGTCGACGCCGAGAACGTCTTCTCGCTCGCCGAGAAGGCCTACGGCGCGTGGAAGCCCGGCCCGCCCGGGCCCAAGGTGCCCGTCGAGCCGCCGCAGGCGAAGGAGAAGCGCGCCGAGATCCTCTGGCCGAGCCCCACGCTGCCCATGCTGCTCGCGGGCTACCACGTGCCGGCGTTCTCGACGACGAACGTCGATCTGCCGGCGCTCGACGTCCTCGCCGAGCTCCTCTTCGCGGAGCGCGCGCCGCTCTACAAGCGGCTCGTCATCAAGGAGCAGAAGGTGGAGTCGCTGCAGGGCTCGGCCGACCCGCACGTGGACCCGAACCTGTTCGCGATCCTCGCGCGCGTCAAGAAGCCCGAGGACCTCGGCTACGTCGAGAAGGCGATCGACGAGGAGATCGCGCGCATCGCCAAGGAGGGCGTCGACGACAAGACGCTCGCCGAGGTGCTCTCGCACGTGAAGTACGGGTTCGCGGCGCAGCTGTCGACGGCCGACAAGTCGGCGGCGACGGCGGCGATGTTCGTCGCGCTCACGGGCGACCTGGCGTCGATCAACCAGTACTTCGCCCTCTACGACAAGGTGACGCCCGCCGACGTCAAGCGCGTCGCGCAGAGGTACTTCCAGCCCGCGAACCGCACGACGGTCACGCTGCGGTCGGGGAAGGGGGCGGCCCGATGAGCGCCCTCGGTCGCCGGCTCGGGGCATGCCTCTGGGCCCTCACGTCGCTCGCGCTCGTCGCGCCGGCGCGCGCCGCGGAGAGGCCCGCCGCCGCGACGCCCAGAAAGGTCGGAACCGTGCGCACCGTCTTCCTGCCGTCCCCCCACAACCCGCTCGTCGCCATCCGCCTGTACTTCCAGCTCGGCTCGGTCGACGACCCGAAGGGCAAGGAGGGCCTCGCCGCGCTCACGGGCGACATGGTCGGGCAGGGCGGCACGAAGGCGCGCACCTACGCGGAGGTGCTCGACGCGCTCTACCCGCTGGCCGCCCAGATCCACGTCACGGGCGACAAGGAGTCGCTCGTGTTCTCGGGCACCGTCCACCGCGACAACGTGCAGAAGTTCGCCGACCTGCTCGCCGAGCAGGTGCTGACCCCGCGCTTCGCCGAGGAGGACTTCTCGCGCAACAAGCAGGACGCGCTCGACTACCTCACCAAGACGCTGCGCGGGAACGCCGACGAGGATCTCGGCAAGCAGGCGATGGCCACGGTGCTGTACGCCGGGCACCCTTACGGCACGCCCACGCAGGGCACCGTCGCGGGCTTGAACGCCATCACCCTCGACGACGTCAAGGCCTTCCACGCCAAGCACTTCTCGCGCGACCGGCTCATCGTCGGCGTGGCGGGCGGGTACCCGGCGGGCTTCGCCGAGGCCTTCGCGAAGCGCTTCGAGGCCCTGCCCGCGAAGTCGCCGCCCATGCCCAAGCTGCCCGCCCCCCCGAAGTACACGGCGCACCAGGTGATCATCGTCGAGAAGGACGCGCGCGCGAACGCCATCTCGATCGGCCACACGCTCGACCTCACGCGCAAGGACGCCGACTTCTACCCGCTCACGGTGGCGCGCAGCTACCTCGGCGAGCACCGCACGTTCAACGGCGTCCTCATGAACCACCTGCGCGGCGACCGCGGGCTCAACTACGGCGACTACGCCTACATCGAGAGCTTCATCCAGGAGGGCGGGTCGACGTTCCCGCTGGCCAACATCCAGCGCCGCCAGCAGCACTTCGAGATCTGGCTGCGCCCCGTGCCGCCGCAGAACGCGCTCTTCGCGCTGCGCGCGGCGCTCTACGAGACGGACAAGCTCATCCGCGAGGGCATCCCCCCGGCGGGCTTCGAGGCCACGCGGGCCTTTCTCGCCAACTACTCGAACCTCTGGGCGCAGGACGTGTCGCGGCGCCTCGGCTTCGCGATCGACGCCGTCGTCACGGGCAAGGACGTCGTCAAGGAGCTGCAGGCGCGGCTGCCGAAGATGAAGAAGGCCGACGTCGACAAGGCCATCAAGAAGCACCTCTCGCTCGAGGGCCTGTCGATCGCCATCGTGAGCGACAAGGGCCAGGCCGTCGCCGACAAGCTCGTGAGCGGCGCGCCCACGCCCATCACCTACGACACGAAGGGCACGGCGCCCGAGATCGAGGCGCAGGACGACGTCATCGAGAGGTTCCCGCTCCCGGTCGCCAAGGCCAACGTGCGCGTCGTCCCCGTCGATCAGATGTTCGAGAAGGGGCAGTAGCCGAGCCTGGCGGATCGCCGTCGGGCGTCGATCCGATCATGCGCCTCGCTCGCCTCGCGCCGCTCGTCGCCCTCGCCGCCGCGGCGTGCTCGGGCGGCGTGCCGGCGAGGCCGGTC
>DASZWW010000361.1:0-3266 GCA_035546175.1 Polyangia bacterium | reverse complement strand
GGGCGCCTCGGGCGGCGCGAGCGCGGGGGCGGCGGGCGCGACGCTCGCGCCACCGGGCACGACGCCGGCGCCGGTCGACCCGACCAGCCCGGACGCCGCGAAGAGCTGCGTGCCGTCGATCGCGCCCGCGCCGCTGCGGCGCCTGAGCTACGCCGAGTACCAGGCCACCACGACGGACCTCCTCGGCGCGCTCAAGACGGCGCCCATCACGCTGTCGCGCGATCCCGACGAGCGCGGCTTCGAGAACCGCGCCAGCCTGCTCAACCCCTCGCCGATGCTCGTCGAGCAGTGGGCCGACGGCGCCATCGCCGCGGGCCTCGCCGCGTCGACCGCCATCGGCGGGGCCGGGAGCATCGTGCCGTGCGCGCCCAAGACCGCCGCCGACGAGGCGCCGTGCGGCGCGCGGTTCATCCAGCAGTTCGGCGCGAAGGCCTTCCGCCGGCCGCTCACGGCGGACGAGGTCTCCGACTTCACCGCCTTCTTCGAGGGGGAGCGGGCGAGCTCGAGCTTCGCGGGCGCCGTGCAGCTCACCACCGAGGCCTTCCTCCAGTCGCCGCAGTTCCTCTATCGCATGGAGCTCGGCGATCCGGCCACCGCCGGGGCCGATCGCGTCAAGCTCACGTCGTACGAGATCGCGACGCGGCTCGCCTACCTCGCGTGGGGCAGCGCGCCCGACGACGCGCTCCTGGCGGCCGCGGCGACGCCGAGCGGGCTCGACGACGCGGCGGCGCGCGAGGCCCAGGCGCGCCGGCTGCTCGCGGACCCGCGCGCGGGCCAGATGATGGTCGAGTTCCACCGCCAGTGGCTCGACCTCGATCACCTCGCGAAGGAGCCGAAGGATCCGAAGACGTACCCCGCGTACGACGCCGCGCTCGAGGGCGCGATCCGCGAGGAGGCCGACCGCTTCGTGCGCAAGGTGATGTGGCAGGGCGCGGGGACGATCTCGGCGTTCCTCACGAGCACCGACACGGAGGTGAACGCGCCGCTCGCGGCGCTCTACGGCGTCGCGGCGGCCGGGGCGACGGCGACGACCTGGGTCGCGGCCTCGCTCGACCCCACGCAGCGCGCCGGGTTCCTCACGCGCGCCGACTACCTCGCGGGCCGCGCGCACCAGCTCGAGGGCTCGCCGCCGCTGCGCAGCGTGTTCATCCGCGATCGGCTGCTCTGTCTGCCGGCGCTCATGCCGCCCGCCGACGCGAACCTCTCCGAGCCCGCGGCGACGCCGGGCGCGACGGCCGAGACGAACCGCCAGCTCTTCGAGGACCGCATCGCGCCCGCGACCTGCAAGGGCTGCCACACGATCATCAACCCCATGGGCTACGGCCTCGAGAGCTACGACGCCGTGGGCGCGTACCGCACCACGGACAACGGCCTGCCCGTCGACGCGACGGGCTCGATCAACGGCACGGGCGACGTCGACGGGCCGTTCACGGGCGGCGTCGAGCTCTCGAAGAGGCTCGCGTCGAGCAAGACGGTCGCCGCCTGCGTCGCGCAGAACTGGTACGCGTACGCCGAGGGGCGCGACCTCGGCGCGGCCGACTCGTGCCGCCTCGCCAAGCTCAACCTGTCGCTCGCGACGGCGGGGGGCGACGTCCGCGAGCTGCTCGTCGCCATCGCGACGAGCCCCGAGTTCATCTACCGCGATCCGGTGACGCCATGACGATGCCCCGCTTCGGCCGACGGCAGCTCCTCCAGATGGCGGGCCTGACCTCGGGCTCGCTGTTCTTGCCGTCGCTGCTCGGCGATCGCGCGGCCCACGCGCAATCAATGCCGAGGCGCCTCGTCGTCTTCTACACGCAGCACGGCCCCGTGACGGGCAAGTGGGAGCTGCGGCCGGCCGGCCTGGGCGCCACGCCGGACGCCGAGTGGGAGCTGCCGCTGTCGGGCCTCGCGCAGGCGGACTTCAGCGAGACGCTGGCGCCGCTCTTCGCCAACCGCAGCGATCTGCTCGTCCTCGAGGGCCTCGCGCTCACCTCCGCGATCGCCGACAAGCAGGGAAACAACCACGCCGTCGCGGGCGCGCACCACTTCACGGGCGCGATGGACGGCACCGAGCACGTCTCCTTCGATCAGTACGTCGCCGACCAGGTGGCCGTGCCGGGGCGCTTCAAGTACCTCGGCTTCACGCCCAACGCGGGCGACGTCGACAACGCCGGCTTCTACGACACCGCCGGCAACCCCGTGACGCTCGCCCGCTGCGACAATTACTACGGCTTCCTCGGCAACCAGTTCGCGCGCGTCTTCGACGGCCTGTCGTCCGGCACGACGACGATGATGCCGGCCAAGCCCGTGGGCGCGGATCTGTCGCGCGCGCGGCGGCAGGTCTCCGTCGAGTTCGTGCGCGGCCAGTACGCCAAGATGATGGCCAAGCTCGGCGCCGACGACCGCATGAAGCTCTCCCTCCACCGCGACATGCTCGAGGACCTCGCCCTGCGCGTGCAGTCCGTCTCGCAGATCATGTGCGCCAAGCCGAGCTACCCCGCCAAGGGCACGCAGACCGACATCGAGATCGCGAACATCATCATGACGCAGCTCCTGCCGGTGGCGATGGCCTGCGATCTGACGCGCGTGGGCCAGGTGGGGCACACGCAGCTGCGGGCCGTCGACCTCGGCGCGCCGAGCACGCTCGACGTGCACCAGGACATCGCGCACCAGGCCGCCGACATCAACAGCCAGCAGGCGCAGTGGATGGTCAACTACCACAAGGTCCACGCCACGCAGTTCGCCGGCATGGTCTCCGCCTTCAAGAACGTCCCCGAGGGCTCGGGCACGATGCTCGACAACTCGCTCCTCATCTGGATGCAGGAGCTCGCCAACGGCGGGCACGATCTCTTCCGCATGATGTACGTCATCGCGGGCGGCAAGAACCTGGGCCTGCGCCCCGGGCGCTACCTCAAGTACGCCGAGACGGGGCCGAACCCGTACAACCTCCTCAAGACCTCGCCCTACGGCGACACGCCCCAGGGCAACTACGGCTCGAACAAGTTCGGGCTCGGGCCCGCCCACAGCCAGCTGCTCGTCTCGATCATGCAGGCGTTCGGGGTGAACCGGACCTCGATCGGCCTCTCGTCGGCGGTGGGCACGGGCTACATGACGGGCGCGCCCATCACGATGACGGGCCCGCTGCCGCGGCTCACATGACGGCGCGAGCCACGCTCGCGCTCCTCGCGCTCGCGGCGATCGGCTGCGGCGGGCCCGCGTCCAAGCCGGGCGGCGCCGCGGGGGCCTCGGGCGGCGCCGACACGGGCGCGGCTGGAGGTCCGGCC
>DASZWW010000360.1:0-12732 GCA_035546175.1 Polyangia bacterium | reverse complement strand
GCCCGCCGACGCGCGCGCCGACGGAGCGGCGGGGCCGGCGGCGCCCGTCCTGGATCTCGACGCCGCGCGGGCCGCCGCGCTCGCGACCCTCGCCAGGGCCAAGGCCGCGCCCCTCTCCGACGTCGCCCGCGCCGTGAGCCTGCCCTCGATCGAGCGGCTCGTCGAGGACGGAGATGCGCGGCGCGCTCACGTCACGAACGCCGAGCGCGACGGCGCGTTCGTCCGCCGCTCGTACGAGACGGCGCGCGGCTACGCCGACGTGCTGCTGGGCGGGGAGGATCCCTACGACTACGCGCGCGGCGCGATGGTCAAGGCCTACCGCGACGAGTGGGACGGCTCGCTGCAGCCGTACGCGATCCACGTGCCGCGCGACTACGACGCGCGCCGTCCCTGGCCGCTGATCGTGGCGCTGCACGGCGCGGGCTCGAACCACCGGCACATGCTCCGGCGCGCCTTCGGCCTCGACAACGCCCCCGGCGAGACGGACGAGGAGGCCTCGCGCAACGAGCCGGCCTTCCCCGAGGTGCCCGCCATCGTCGTCGCGCCCTACGGCCGCGGCGAGCTCATGGGATGGGACGGCCTGGGCGAGCGCGACGTCCTGCGCGTGCTCGCTGACGTGCGGCGCGCCTACCGGGTCGATCCCGCGCGCGTGTCGCTCACGGGCCTGTCGATGGGCGGCGGCGGCACGTGGACGATCGGGCTCCGCCACGCGGCGCTGTTCGCGGCCCTCGCGCCCGTCTGCGGCGTCACCGACGTGCGCAAGTGGATCAAGCCCGAGGAGCGCGGCGACTACGACGAGAAGGCGCTCGAGGCGCTCTCGCCGCCCGCGTTCGCCGAGAACGCGGCCGGGCTGCGCGTCTTCATCTTCCACGGCGACGCCGATCCCGTCGTGCCCGTGTCGGACTCGCGCCGCATGGTCGAGCGCTTCAAGGCGCTCGGGTGGCTCGGCAAGAGCGTGACGTACACGGAGTATCCGGGGGTCGATCACCACGCCTGGACGAAGGCGTACGCCGGCGCCGAGCTCCTGCGCACGCTCGCGGGGATCGAGCGCGATCCCAGGGCGCCGCGCGCGCCGCGCAAGCCCTTCCCCGAGGGCAAGGCCGTGCCCGGCCTCTTCGGCAAGAGCCTGCCGCGCGAGCGGCCGCACCTCTACGTCTACGGCACGCACGGCGGGCCCGAGGCGGTCGCGGCGGCGCGGACGCTCGCCGAGGCGATGGCCAACTGGGGCCGCGGCGTCGCCGGGCCCTTCCCCGTCAAGGCCGACGCCGCCGTCACGCCGGAGGACAAGGCGGGGCTCGACCTCGTGCTCGTCGGCGCCGCGCCGCTGAACGCCCTCGCGCCCGCCACGCGGACGGTGAAGGGCGACGGCGCCTTCCGGCTCGTCGCGCCCAGCCCCACCGACGAAGGGCACCACGTGCTCGTCATGGGCGCGGCCACGCCCGCCGGCTTCGCGAAGCTGCGGCGGTTCGCGGTCCACAACGGCGACCACTGGGCGCCCGAGAGCAACCGCGACGACGTCGCCATTCCGTAACCCTCTCGCCATCAAACCAACGCGGCGGCGCCGCGCAATTGTTGGCAATTCACAACGAGGCTTTCACGGGACCGCAACGTAGCCGTCATCGGGCGCAACTACGATTGGCCCGTGATGAACCTCAAAGAGCACTCTTCGGGGCGCCTCGACGTCATCCGCGGCGGCATCCCATCGTCCCCCGCCCACGCCGGCTTCGAGGCGAAGAAGCTGGCCCTCGTCACCGACGCCTGGAAGCCGCAGACCAACGGCGTCGTGAACACGCTCGTCAAGCTCGTCCGCAGCCTCGAGGCGAGGGGCACAGAGGTCCTCGTGATCTCGCCCGACGCGCACCGCACGGTGCCGCTGCCGTCGTACCCCGAGATCCGCGTGGCCTACGATCCGTGGAAGGCCGTGCCGCGCATTCGCGCCTTCGCGCCCGATGCCATCCACGTCGCGACCGAGGGGCCGCTCGGCTTCTGGACGGTCGGCTGGCTGCGCCGCCAGAGGCTGCACTTCACGACGAGCTTCCACACCCGCTACGCCGAGTACCTCAACGCGCGCGCGCCCGTGCCGCTCGAGTGGGGGTACCAGCTCGTGCGCTGGTTCCACGACAAGGCGGACCACACGCTCGTGAGCTCGCAGACGCTGCTCGACGAGCTGCGGATGCGCCGCGTGGGCAAGAAGCTCGTGCACTGGCCCCGCGGGGTCGACGCGACGCTGTTCCACCCGCGGCACCGCCGCGCCTCGGTCTACGCCGATCTGCCGGGGCCCATCTGGCTCTACGTGGGGCGCGTCGCCGTCGAGAAGAACCTCGAGGACTTCCTCGCGCTGCCGCTGCCGGGCACGAAGGTGATGGTTGGTGACGGCCCGGCGCGCGAGGCGCTCCAGCGCAAGCACCCCGAGGCGGTGTGGCGCGGCTACCAGTTCGGCGAGGACCTGGCGGCGCACTACGCGAGCGCGGACTGCTTCGTCTTCCCGTCGCGCACCGAGACGTTCGGCAACGTCATCCTCGAGGCCAACGCGTCGGGAGTCCCCGTCGCCTCGGTGCCGGCGCCCGGCCCCATCGACCTGATTCACGAGGGCGTCAACGGCGCGGTCGACGACGACCTGCTCGCCTCCTGCCAGCGCGCCCTCCAGTGCTCGCGCGAGCGCGCGCGCGCCAGCATCGTGCACCGCACGCTCGAGGCCGGCCACGACGTGTTCCGGGCGCACCTCGTGCCGCTCGGCGAGCGCGCCGCCTCGGTCCCCTACGCGGCCGCGTCTTGAGGGCGGCCGCTCAGGGAAGCCGCAGCAGCGGGCGGCCCATGCGGATCGTCGCGCCCGTCTCGACGCCGGGCGCGAGCTCGAAGCCGCGCGGCGCGAAGACGATGATCGTCGAGCCCAGCTCGAACCAGCCCATCTCCTGCCCCTTCTTGAACGGCGCGTCGCACGGCAGCACGCGCGGACCCGGGTACTTCAAATGAAACAGCACGTCGAGAAAGTGAAAGCGAATGCTGGCCACCAGGATCGACGCCACGGGGACCAGCGTCAGCAGCGCCCCGTTCGCGTCGAGCCGCGTGCGGACGATGGCCCGTTCGTTCTTGCAAAAGAGGCGGTCGACGCGGGAGACGGTGGCGGGGTTCGTGTTCCAGGTGTCTCCCGAGACGTACGTGACCTGCTCGACGCGGCATTCGTGGGGCGCGTGGAAGCGGTGATACATGCTCGAGGTGAGGCGGAGGGTGACGTAGCGGCCGTCGCGGTAGAGGTGGACGAGCTCCGGATCGCGGAGAAGATCGGCGAGCGTGTACGTCAGTCCCTTGGCCTGGATCAGCTGATCGCCTTCGATCTGGCCGGACGCGCCTATGATCGCGTCGCAGGGGCTCGTCAGGACCGCGGGATCCGGATCGATCGGCCGGGCGCCGTCCTTGAGTTTCCGGATGAAGCAGTCGTGAAGGCTCAGGAACTCAGACTGCTCGGCTTCGCTCAGATCGACGTCCGCGAAGAGGCGCCAGACGCCGATGGAGAGGTCGCGCACGAGCGGCGCTTCGATCTTGCCGAACCAGCCGAAGAAGCGCGTGACGAGCGCGCGCGGTATGTGGTTCGTCAGCAGGAAGTTGAGATCGTCCTGGAGCAGGAGCGCGGTGAGGGCGTTGGGCATTATGATGGCTCTCGTCGGAGGTCGCGTTGATGAGCATTCCGCCTGAAGGTTGGGTCGCAGGCGCCGCGGCGGCGGCGGGCCTGGGTTGGAGACTCAAGACGAGGCTCGAGCTGTCGAGGGCGAAGCACCCTTCGTTGCGCGGCCACTCGAAGATGTCCCGGCGCGTGGCGGCGCTCGTGCCGTTCTACGAGTACGACGAGGAGACGCTCTTCCGCTCCGACGACGCGCCCGCGGAGATCGCCGCCAAGCGCCGCGAGGGCTTCATGCGGCTCGCCGGGGTCTACCGCGAGCGCTTCGCCGAGACGGCCCGCGCCACGGCCGAGGTCGAGGGCGCGATCTCCGACGTGCAGTTCACGGACGTCTACCGCGTGCCGTTCCAGTACTCGCGCTTCGTGCGCGCGCACCTCAAGGGCGGCACCTTCCTCAAGGCGTCGTCGGGCGTCACCGTGACCGACCTCGACGGCAACGTCTTCCACGACCTCACGGGATCGTACGGCGTCAACGTCTTCGGCTACGACTTCTACAAGGAGTGCATGCGCGCGGGCGCGGCGCGCGTCGAGGCGCTCGGCCCCGTGCTCGGCTCGTACCACCCGGTGGTCGCGGCGAACGTCCGCCGCCTGTGCGAGATCTCCGGCCTCGACGAGGTGTCGTTCCACATGTCGGGGACCGAGGCCGTCATGCAGGCCGTGCGGCTCGCGCGTTATCACACGAAGCGCTCGCACCTGGTGCGCTTCTGCGGCGCGTATCACGGCTGGTGGGGCGACGTGCAGCCGGGCATCGGCAACCCGTCGCCCGCGCACGAGACGTACACGCTCAAGGAGATGGACGAGGACACGCTGCACGTCCTGCGCACGCGCAAGGACATCGCCTGCGTGCTCGTCAACCCGCTGCAGGCGCTGCACCCGAACGCGGGCGCGCCGAACGACGGCACGCTGCTCGACAGCGGGCGCACGGCGAAGTACGACCGCGCGGGCTACACGAGGTGGCTCGAGCAGCTGCGCGCCGTCTGCACGGAGCGCGGCATCGTCCTCATCTTCGACGAGGTGTTCGTGGGCTTCCGCCTCGCCAAGGGCGGCGCGCAGGAGTACTTCGGCGTCAAGGCCGACCTCGTGACCTACGGCAAGACGCTGGGCGGCGGCCTGCCCATCGGCGCGCTCTGCGGCCGCAAGGACCTCATGCGTCGCTTCAACGACGCCCGGCCGTCCGACATCTGCTTCGCGCGCGGCACCTTCAACTCGCACCCCTACGTCATGGCGGCGATGCGGGAGTTCCTCGAGCGCATCGAGCGGCCCGAGATCGCCGAGCTCTACCCGACGTTGGAGCGCGTCTGGAACGAGCGCGCCGAGGCGCTCAACGATCGGCTCGCGCGGCTCGACCTGCCGGTGCGCGTCGCCAACCTCTCGTCCATCTGGACGGTCACCTACACGCGGCCGTCCCGATACAATTGGATGCTTCAATATTATCTGCGCGCCGAGGGGTTGGCGCTGTCGTGGGTGGGCACGGGCCGCTTCATCTTCAGCCTCAACTACTCCGACGCCGACTTCGCCGCCGTCGCCGACAAGTTCGTGGCCGCGGCGCGCGCCATGGAGCAGGACGGGTTCTGGTGGGCGGACGCGGCGCTGACCAACAAGGCCATCAGGCGCCGCGTCCTCCGGGAGATGCTCGGGGTTCACCTCCGCCGTTTGTTCAGGCGGGGCGGGAGTGAGCCGGCTCGATCAGCTCGCCCTTCATCAGAAACAGCGGCGCCCGCCAGTACTGTTTGACGTCGTTAAAGGGGTCCGTGAGGATCTTCGTGAACCACACGAGCCCCGTCTGCACGTCGCGGATGAAGAAGAGCTGGATCGTACGGCCCAGCAGGCCCGCGCCGGCGATGACGAGCCAGACCTTCGCGAGGTGGTCGAAGTAGCCCATCCAGCCCGACGGCGGCGTGAAGATGCCGAAGAACGACGGGTAGAAGTAGAGGACGAGCGGCACGGCGCCCCACACCGAGTGCAGGATGACCTTGCGGCGCAGGTTGAAGCCGACCTTCACGGCCTCCTTGTACTCGTGCGTCGCCTGGTTCATGTCGTCGTAGCCCTTCGGCTCGAAGAAGAAGTGGCCGATCTGGCGGCTGCACATCGAGAAGGTCCACCCGAACAGCACGGCGAAGACCGGGTGGAAGAACAGCAACACGTACGTCACGATGAAGCTGCTGGCGCTGATGAGGTGGAGCGTCTGGTTGATGCGGCTGTGGTGATAGAAGCGGTGGTCGTCCCACCGCTGTTCCGCGAGCGCCTCGGAAAATGTCATCTCTGCCTCCAACGATGGTGGGTCGTCTTCGATTTCCGCGTGACACCGTAACACCGGCGTCACGCTCGCAACGTATTTGGGCTGCAACAATAAAGTTTCAAAACGATGGAGCGCGCGTGCCAATACGATGGAGCGCGCGGATTTAATTCGGCGCCGCGTTCGAAACGTGATTTCTGAAGCAGACTGATGCCCGCGACCGAGCCGTCCTTCGGCGTCATGCTGTGGTGGGGCGCCCTCAGCGCCATCGGCGTCGCCAACGTCGTCGCCTGGCTGCTCATCGCGCGCCGCGAGGAGGCCGACGACGATCCCGAGCTGCGCCGGGAGCGGCGGTACCAGGTCGTGCTGTCGGGGCTGTTCGCGCTCGGCTGCGCGTATCGATCCTTCCTTCCGCTCGCCGAGGCGCAGCGCATCGTGCTCGTCGACATGTGGTTCTCGAACGCCTTCGTGAGCCGCTCGGTGGCGACGATCGCCGAGCTGTCGATCGCCGCGCAGTGGGCGCTCTTCCTGGGCCACTGGACGAAGGCCATCGGCTCGCGCGTTGGGTGGATCGTCTCGCGCCTGCTCGTGCCCGCCATCGCCTTCGCCGAGGTCTGCTCGTGGTACACGGCGCTCACCACGAACTTCGCCGGCAGCGTCATCGAGGAGTCGACGTGGGCCGTCACGTCGGCGCTCATGACGATCACGCTCGCCTCGCTGTGGTGGCGGCGGCGTGAGGTCCGGCGGCCCTTCATCGGCGCGGCCATCGTGCTCAACGCCTTCTACGTGATGTTCATGGCCACCGTCGACGTGCCGATGTATCGCGCGCGCGTGCGCGCCGACACCGCCGCCCACAAGACGTACCTCACCGTGGGCGAGGGCGTTCGCGACGCGGTCGCCCGGCGCGTCGTCACGCGGCGCTGGGACGATTGGAAGGACGAGATGCCGTGGATGACGCTCTACTTCAGCGTCGGCGTCTGGATCAGCCTCTCCCTCATCCGCGCGCCGCGGCTCAAGACCGGGATCGCCCCGTGAGCGTCGTGCCGGCGGCGGTGCCCTCGGGCGCGCGCGCCCGCCGCGGCCTCGCGCCGCTGCCGCTCCTCACGGCCATCAACTTCGTCAACTACTTCGACCGGCAGATCATGTACGGGCTCTTCCCGCTCGTCGGGAAGGACATGAACCTGTCGGACACGGCGCTCGGCGCGCTCGGGTTCGGCAACCTCCTCGTCTTCGCGCTCTCGTCGATCATCAGCGGCCCCGCCACGCGCCGCTTCGGCCCGCGCCGGGTCGTCGCCACGGGCGTCATCGTGTGGAGCCTGGCGACGCTCGGCTCGGCGCTCGCGCCCAGCTACGCCTTCCTGCTCGTCATGCGCGCGCTCGTGGGCGTGGGCGAGGGGGCCTTCGGCCCGAGCGCCAACGCGCTCCTCTGCGCCGACGCGCCCCCCGAGAGGCGCGGCCGCGCGATGGGCATCTTCAACGTCGGCATGGCCCTCGGCGGCGCGGGCGGCGGCGCCTTCGCGCTCCTCGCGGCCGGCGTGCTGTCGCCCTACATCACCTGGCGGGGCTCGCTGCTCATCGCCGGCCTGCCCGGCTTCCTGCTCGCGCTCGCCTCGGCGCGCATGGCCCTCCCCGCGCAGATCCCCGCCCCGCCGCGCCTCCCGGCGCGCCGTTACCTGCTCTCGCGCGTCTACGTCACCTCGGTCGTCGCCGGAGCCCTCGCGAACTTCGGCGCGGGCGCGATCATCGCCTGGATGCCCACGCTCATGCTGCGCGAGCGCCTCATCGCGCCCACGGTCGCGAGCATCTACCTCGGCCTCGTCGCCATCGTGTGCGGCGCGGGCGGCGTCCTCGCGGGCGGCTACGCGGGCGACGCGCTCTCGCGCCGCGTGCGCGCCGGCCACGCCCTCGTCGTCGGCGTCTCCTTCATCGCCAGCGTGCCCGTCGGCCTCGTGGCCCTGTTCATCCCGTCGCAGCTCATGTTCCTCGCCCTCACGGCCGTGGCCGCCTTCCTGTTCTCCGTCTACAACGGCCCCATCGCCGCCGCCGTCGATGAGATGGGCCCCCGCGCCTACGCCACGACGCTGCAGGCGAACTTCCTGCTCATCGTCACCCTGTGCGGCAACTCTCCCGCCTCGCTCGTCACGGGCCGCGCCTCGGACCTCCTCAAGGGCCACGCCGCCTCGCCCCTCGCGACGGCGCTCGTGGGGGCGATGGCCGCGTTCCTGGTCTCGGGGATCCTCTTCGTGGCCGTCTCGCGCATGCAACGGCGAATGCCGAGCAACCCATAGGCGCTCGGCGCGGCCGTGCGTCATCCGAGCGCGCCCGCGATCGCGGCGCCGCCGGGGTCGAGCGAGAGGCCCTGGCCGATGGCCAGCGCGCAGACCGCCGTCTCCGGTCGAGCGGAGGCCAGGGTCCGCGCGAGGCGGTCGACGAGGCCGCTCAGGCAGGCGGGCTCGCCGCGCGCGAACCGGAACTGGCCGTAGGGCAGGAAGCGCGTCGCTCCCGTCGCGGCGCACAGCGCGGGGATGTCCTCGACGCCGAGGGTGACGCGGGCCTCGCGGCGCGCGAGCGCGAAGGCCTCGGGGGCGCGGTTCGCGCAGGTCATGCCCGTGAGCTGCAGGTCGGCGTCGCCGGTCCCGAACGAGTTGCCGAGGGCGATGGCCTGGGCGGCGACGACGTCGATGGGCCCGTGAGCGTCGCACCACGACCGCACGAGCTCGATCACCGATCGGCCGGGCTCGAAGCCGGAGTCCGCGGCGACGAAGACGCGCCGGCCCGCGACCTCGACGACGTACGAGCTGCCCCAGTTGCGCGCCTCGGGGTAGCGCTCCGAGGTCAGGAACTGCTCGCCGATGAACGGCAGCACGTGCACGGTGAGCTCGCCCACCGAGAACGTGCTGCCCCAGGCCGGCGCGCGAACGCCGCGCAAGCCGAAGGACGAGAGGCGCGCCGCCAGGTCCTCGCAGACGATCGAGGCGCGGCCGACGGGCGGGACGAAGATCGGCCGGTCGCCCGCCGCGAGCAGCGTCGGCAGGTGGTAGTGGTCGAAGTGACCGTGGGTGAGCGCGACGGCGTCCACGTGCTCCTGCAGCTCGGCGAACGAGAACGCGCCCGCGACAGACGCCAGGCGGCTTCCGAAGATGGGGTCGATGAGCAGCCCCGTCCGCGCGCCTCGAATGAGCAGGGCGGAGTGCCCGACGGCGTACACGCCCGGCGGCGGGGCGGCGGCCGGCGGGCGCCGCTCGGCGGGGGCGAGCAGGCCGGCCGCGTTCGCCGCGTCGAGGAAGGCCGCCTCGAGGGGATCGCCGCCCTGGGCCACGCCGGCGTGCTCGCCTCTCGCCAGCCGGGCGAGGGTCCGCGCCACGGCCGCCCGCCCCGCCGCCGTCGCGAGCGCCCCCTCGGGCAGGAGCGACGACCACCCGGGCGCCTCTGCGGATCGCCCCTCGAGGGCGCCGAGCGGCGGGTTGCCGGGGAAGAGGAGCTCCTCGCGCAGCACGAAGGGGCCCTCGGCGCCCGGCACGAGCTTCACGAAGCGCTCGGCGTCGGGGAAGGCGAACGCCGCGAGCCTGGCGGCCGCGTCGAGCGAGCGCTTCGGCCTGAGCGATGCGACGTACGCGTCGCGCTCCTCGGGCGCGAGCGCTGCGATGGCCCGCACCTGCTCCGCGTAGTACGGGTGCCAGGCGCCCGGGGTCACGCCGAAGAGGGCGGCGTGAAAGAACGGCACGAAGCCGGCGGCGAGATCCGCGCCGTCGGAGGGCGCCAGCTCGCCGGCGTGGCAGTCGTAGAGGAACGTCCCGGGCTGCAGGCGGAACCGCAGGGCGCTCCCCGGGCGGAAGGCGACGGGCATGCGCGAAGCATCTCATTGCCCGCGCCGATGAGCGAACGGGAGCGGGCTACCTGAGCCGCGCGCCCTGCCGCCGCAGCTCCGCCTGCAGCCGGCCGATGTCGACGTCCGCGAGCTCGACGCCGTCCTTGATCGACACCGCCGCGGCGGCGCCCGCGCCCTGGCCCGTGACCGCGCAGCACATCATGCTGCGCACCGAGGCGTGCGAGATCTCGTCGCCCGCGATGCAGCGGCCCGCGACGAGCAGGCGCCGCACGTCGCGCGGGAGCAAGGCGCGGTAGGGGATCTGGTAGTAGCGCCCCGTCGTCGGCAGCACGAGCACGCCGTAGCCGTCGATGAACTCGGGGAAGATGCCGATCGAGTCGTCGAAGCGCGCCTGGTTCTGGACGTCGTGGGCCGTCAGATCGTAGTGGCCCTCGATCTTGCGCGTGTCGCGCACGCCCAGCGTCATGCCGAACGTGCGGAGCTTCGCCTTCTCGAACCCGGGCGCGAAGTGGTTGAGGGCCTTGATGGCCTCGAGCGCCTGGTAGCGGCCCTCGATCTCCGCCTTCGTCAGGTCCCAGACGTCGGTGCCGTCGTACCCGGAGAGGTGGATCATGTTGAGGTACGTCGCCTCGCCCGCGTCGCTGATCGTGCTCCAGGTGCCGCCGATCGTCTTCAAGCCGGGCGGGATGACACCGCCGGCGCGCGCGAGCTCGAAGGGCTTCTCGAGGTACGGGCTGAAGAGCTCGTCCTCCTTGTTGCCCTTGGCGATGTTCCACTCGTGGCCCCAGCTCTTGTACGTCTGGGGGTTCTCGGCGACGTAGTCGAGGAAGCGCCGCCTGTCGACGCCGGCGACGGAGAACATCACCGTCACGGGCAGCATGCGCTCGCGGGCCGTCTTGCGCGTGGGCGCGCCCGCGTCGTGCGCGACGTCGGCGTCGCCCGAGGCGTCGACGACGCGCTTGGCGAGGATGGCGCCGCGGCCCGACTTGCTGTGGGTGACGACGCCCGCGACGGCGTCACCCTCCATGAGGGCGTCGATGCAGACCGCGTGGAGCAGCGGCGTCACGCCCGACTCGGCGACGAGCTTGTCGGCGACGTGCTTGAACATGTCGGCGTTGATGGCCTCGCTCCTCGACTGCGGCTCGGGGCTCGTGGCGCCCATGGCCTTCGCGCGCTGCTCGAGCTCGACGCCGATGCCCTCGCTGTCGATCGTGCCCTCGCGCCGGTACCAGGCGAGGCTCTCGACGCCCACGACCGTGATGTTGCCGCCCAGGCACCCGAAGCGCTCGACGACCATCGTGCGCACGCCGGCGCGCGCCGCCGCGAGCGCGGCCGCGAGCCCGCCGGGGCCGCTGCCCACGACGAGCACGTCGGTCTCGGCGATCACGGGGACGGATCGCGCGCCTTGCGAGATCGTTTTCACGGGTTCGGGGTTCAGACGGGGAACGCGCAGGCGAGCAGGATGGCCGCCACGAAGACGATGCCGATCACGAGGGCCGTGTCGATGGGCTCGCGCAGGTCCGTGGCGAGCTGGCCCAGTCGACGCCACAGCCTCGGGCGGCGCCGCTTGAGCGCCGCCCGGTAGTAATCCATCCAGGGTGACTCGTTGGGCTCCAGAGCCATTCGGACCGCTCCAGCTTGCGCCGTTTCCCGGGACGCGTCGGCGACGAAACGGGAACGATTCAGCGTCGGGCGTTCGTCGAATCCGTGAACGTCGAACGCCTCACGGCCCCGTGCTCGACCAGCCAGTCGATGACGGCCTCCTCGGCGACGTACACGGGCCGCCACGGCCACGGTCCCGTGACGAACCCCGTGTGTCCCCCCCAGGGCGTGACGATCAGCCGCACGCGCTCCGACGCCGCCGCGCGCGCGGGCGCGATGGCGGCCGCGGGGTAGAAGGGGTCGTCCTCGCCGCTGATGCAGAGCGTGGGGACGCGGATGTGCGGCAGGTGCGGCAGCGTGCTCGCCTCGCCGTAGTAGTGGTCGGCGTCGCGGAAGCCGTGCATCGGCGCCGTCGCGCTGTCGTCGAACTGGCGGAGCGTGCGGGCCTGGCGGATGCGCGCGCCGTCGAGGTGGGTCGTCTCGGCCGGGAAGCGCGCCAGCACGTCGAGGGCCTTGGGCCGGACGCGGCGCAGGAAGTTCCAGACGTAGGGACGCGCCGTGCGGCGCTCGAGGAAGCGCGCCGCGGCGGCGAGGTCGTAGGGGACCGAGATCGTCGCCGCGGCGGCGAGCGGGCGGTCGGCGCCGGCGCGCGCCTGCTCGCCGAGCCACTTGAGCAGGACGCCGCCGCCGAGCGAGAAGCCGATGGCGTAGAGGGGCGCGCCCGGCTCGCGCGCGCGCAGGAGGCGCACGACGAGGTCGAGGTCGGCGGTGTCGGCGGCGTGATAGAGGCGGGGCCGGCGGTTGCGCAGGCGCACGCGGATGTCGAGCGGATCGCGCGCGCACGAGCGGAAGTTCAGGACGGTGCCGCGCCACCCCGCGGCCGCGACCAGCACGGCGAGCCCCTGGGTGTGCAGCGAGTAGGCGCTGCCCTCGGTGCCGTGGAGCAGCAGCACGCGCGGCGCGTCCGCCGGGCCCGCGAGGTGGTCGAGGACCAGCTCGTCGCCGTCGGGCGTCTCGAGGCTCTCCCGCTCGAAGCCGACGAGCCGGCGCGAGCGTGCGAGGCGCGCCCACATCGTCTGCAGGTGCGGCCCGCGGATCCACCAGCCGGGCTGCGAGCGGGCGAGGTCCATCTCCGCTTACAATATAAGAAGAGGCGCCGGGCTCGGGGCGGCGCGCCAAGAAAACGCGACGCCGTGACCCGATCTCTCGGCTCGACTCCACGGGAGCGTGGCATGTCCCACCTCATGAGGCGCCAGGCCCTCTTCGCTTCGTTCTCGCTCCTCGTTTTCGCGTGCTCAGGCTCCTCGGGGGGCGGGGGCGGCGGCCGGGCCGGCGCCGGCGGCGCGGCCGGCGGAGCGCGCGGCGGCGCGGCAGGGATGGGCGCCGCCG
>DASZWW010000359.1:0-19500 GCA_035546175.1 Polyangia bacterium | reverse complement strand
GCTCGTCGCGCGCGAGCCCCTCGACCCGTTCCAGCGGGTGCGCCTCGCGGACGCCCAGGCCGCCGCCGGGCAGGCCGACGCCGCCCGCGAGACGGCGCGGGCCGCCCTCGCCATGCGCCCCGAGGCCGCCGAGGTGCGCCGCGCGGCGCGCGCCCTGGGCGTCCCGCTGCCGCTCGACGACTACCGCCTCGACGGGCGGGCGGTCATCCGCGCCTTCGAGGCGACGGAGCGGCGCTACGCCGCGCCGGCCGTCGTCGTGCTCGACCGCACCGTCGAGCGCGTCATGCCGGACGGCGCCGAGCTCACGCTCACGCACGAGATCGTCCGCGTGCAGAGCAAGGACGCCATCGACCGCTGGGCCGAGGTCGAGGTCCCGGCGGGCGCCGAGGTGCTCACGCTGCGCACCCACAAGCCCGACGGGACGACGCGCGAGCCCGAGGAGATCGCCGGCAAGGACACCGTCTCGGCCGCCAACGTCGCCATCGGCGACTACATCGAGTGGGAGCTGCTCGAGACGCGCTCGCCCTCCGGCGCCTTCGCGCCCGGCTTCCTCGCCGAGCGCTTCTTCTTCCAGTCGTTCGACGCGCCCCTCGACCGCACGGAGCTCGTGCTCGTCACGCCGCGCGGCACGCGGCTGTCCTTCGACGCGCGCGGGGGCGCGCCGGCGGCCGTCTCCCGCCCGGGCCCCGAGGACACCACCGTGACGACCTTCGCGCGCACGGGCGTGCCCCAGCTCTTCGTCGAGCGCGCGGCCGTGCCCGCCATCGAGTACGTGCCCTCGGTGCGCGCCTCGAGCGGCGTCGACTTCCGCGCCTGGACCCGCTTCGTCGCCGAGCAGCTCACGGGGACGACGCGCTCCTCGCCGGCGCTGCGCGAGCGCGCCCGCCAGATCGCCGCCGACGCCGGCGCTTCGGCTGGGGATCGGGCGCGGCTCGCGGCGGCGGTGGTGGCGTGGGTCACCGACTCGATCGAGGCGGCGGGCGATCTGCGCGACGGCGCGACGCAGACGCTCGCGCGGGGCAGCGGCAACCGCCTCGCGCTCATCCTCGCGCTGCTGCGCGAGCTCGGCGTGCCCGCCGAGCCCGTGCTCGCGCGCTCGCGGCTCACGGCCGAGGCGGCCGAGGCCGCGCCGGTCGAGGAGCTGGACGACTTCGCCGACTCGATCGTCGAGATCGATCTGGGCGCCGCGAGCGGGCTGGGCGCCGCGAGCGGGCCGGGCGCCGCGAGCGGGCCGGGCGCCGCGCACCGCTACGTCTACGTGGACCCGCGCCTGCGCCACGCCGCCTTCGGATATCTGCCGCCCAGCCTGGACGGCGCGCGCACGCTCGCCCTGGCCGACGCGCCCGAGGCGCGCTTCGGCGTGGCGCGCAGCACCGGGACGGCGGATCATCGCTCGGTGGACGTCACCATCCGCCTCGACGAGCAGGGCGGGGGAGCCGCGGTCGCGACGGAGGAGCTCACGGGCTGGCCCGCGCTCGAGTGGGCCGAGCTCGTCGACAAGTTCGGCGCCGACCGGGCCCGCCTGCGCCAGGACTTCGAGCAGCGCTGGCTGGGCGTGCAGTTCCCGGGCGCGCGCCTGCGCGATCTCGACGTGACGCTCCCCAAGGACGCCCCCGGCGCCGCGCCGCGGCCGGTCCAGATCCGCTACTCGTTCGTGAGCCCGCAGCTCGCCGTCCGAGGCGACCACGAGATGCGCCTCCTGCCCACCTTCTTCCGCTCGCAGCCGGGCCGGCGCTTCGCGACCGAGCCGGCGCGCTCGACGACGCTCGTCCTCGGCTTCGACATCCCCGTGCACCTCACGGCCACCGTCGAGCTGCCCCACGCCGCGACGCTCGTCGAGCTCGGCGCCGGCCCCGCCGAGCGCGTCGAGCGCAAGGGCGCCTATCGCTTCGTCGAGGAGCGCCGCGTGCGCGCCGCCAGCCAGGCGGGCGCGGCCGGCGACGACGTCCTCGTGCTCACGCGGGACTCGTCGCTGCCGCTGTCGCGCGTCGCGCCCCGCGACTACCCCGGCGTCGCGGCCGATCTCCGGCGCGTCGACGGCCTCGAGCAGCGCGAGATCCGCATCCGCCTGCGCGGCGCGCGGGGCGCGAAATGAAGGCCCGCGCCGCGCCCGGTCGCTCGCTCGCGCCCGCGCTCATCGCCGCCGCCCTCGGCTGCGCGCCGTCCGCCGCGCCGTCGACGGGCGCGCCCGACCGCCTGGTCGTCGCGCGCCCGGCCGAGCCCGTCATGCTCGATCCCGCGCGCGCGACCGACATCGAGTCGCTCGAGGTGGCCGAGCAGGTGTACGGCCGTCTCGTGCGCTTCGCGCCGGGCCGGCTCGAGCCCGAGCCCGACCTCGCGACGAGCTGGTCCGTCAGCGACGACGGCACGGTCTGGACGTTCGAGCTGCGCCCCGACGTCTGGTTCCACGACGGCACGCCCGTCAACGCCGACGCCGTCGTGTTCTCGTTCGAGCGCCAGCTCCAGGCCGACCACCCCAACCACGAGCCCGACTTCGCCTGGACGCGGTCGTTCCACAACATCCGCCGCGTGCGCGCCGTCAACGCCCTGCGCGTGCAGTTCGACATCGATCGCCCCTACGCGCCGTTCCTCGCCAACCTCGCGACGGGCCCGGCGGCCATCGTCTCCCCGACGGCCGTGCGCAAGCTCGGCAGCCGCTTCGGACGGCACCCCGTGGGCGCCGGCCCGTACCGCTTCGTCGAGTGGATCCCGGGCGACCGCATCACGCTCGAGCGCAACCCGACCTACTGGGACCAGCAAGCGCGCACGCGTTACCTCGTGCTGCTCGTCATGCCCGACTCCCGCCAGCGGCTGCAGGCGCTCGAGTCGGGCGCCGCCGACATCATCCAGCAGCTCGCGCCCGACGACCTGCCGCTCGTGCGCCTCCACCCCGACCTTCGCCTGGCGATGGCGCCCGCGGCGCTCGTGTCGTACCTGGCGATGAACACCCAGAAGCGTCCGCTCGACGACCCGCGCATCCGCCGCGCGATCGCCACGGCCATCCGGCGCGACGCCCTCGTCAAGCTCGTCTACCAGGGGGTGGGCATCCCGGCCATCGGCCCGCTGCCGCCCAACGTCTGGGGCGCGCGCTCCGACGTCGTGACCTACCCGTACGACCCCGAGCGCGCGCGCAAGATGCTCGCTGACGCCGGCTGGCGGCCCGAGCACGCGACGCCGCTCAAGCTCTACGCGCCCTCGGCCCCGAGCCCGTACATGCCCGCGCCCGAGCGCGTGGCCGCCATCATCAAGACCTGCCTCGGCGACGTCGGCATCCCCGTCGAGATCGTGCTCAACGACCCGGCCGAGCACCAGCGCGCCCTCTGGGCGGGCGAGCACGACCTGGCGCTCCACGGCTGGTTCAACGACAACGGCGACCCGGACAACTTCCTCTACACGCTGCTCGACTCCGACAACACGTCGGGCACGCGCCCCTCGAACGTCGCCTTCTACAGCAACGCCTGGTTCGACGACGTCATCGGCGTCGCGCAGCGGACCACCGATCGCACCGAGCGCGAGCGCCTGTACTCGCAGGCGCAGGCCATCCTGGCGACCGACGTGCCGTGGGTGCCGCTCGCCCACTCGAACGTCGTCTTCGCGACGCGCGCGAACGTGCGCGGGCTCGTCGTCCAGCCGTCCGCGATGGGGCTCTACCGGGGCGTGGAGCGCGGGCCGTGAGCGACTCGAGCGAGGGAAACAAGGTCTCGGGCGAGCTGCGGGGCTCCACCTCCGGGCCGCTGCGGCCCGCGGCCTCGAGCGAGAACGTGCACGCGTCGAGCATGTACCGGCTCTCCAGCATCCTCGATCCCCGCCGCCGCAGCGGGCCGGGCGCCTCGTTCTCGGCCGTCGCGCCGCTGCGGCGCCGGGGCCTGCGCCGCCGCGTCACGGCCGCGCTCGTGGTCGCCGCGCTCGGGCCCGTGCTGGCGGTCTCGCTCGTCGCGATCGCGCTCATCTTCTCCAGCGTCGAGCAGGGCATCAACTTCGAGGCCGAGCGCGGGCTGCAGGTGGCGCGCGGGCTCTTCTTGCAGCAGGTCCAGCGCATCGCCACCGGCGCCGGCGCCGTCGGCGAGGACCCGGCGCTGCTGCGCGCCCTCGGGCGCCGCGCGCCGCAGGCGGGGAACGACGTGCGGCAGCGGCTCGGCGAGCTGTCCACCCTCCAGCCGACGGCGCTCCTCGAGGTGACCGACGGCGTGGGACGCGTCGTCGCGCGCTGCGCGCAGGGCGCCTGCAACGAGCTGCTCGCCGGGCCCGGCGGCGGCGCGCTCGAGGCGTCCGATCGCTCGCCCGTCGTGCGGCGCGCGCTCGACTACGAGCGGACCGTGAGCATCGAGCCCGCGGGGGCGGCGCTCGTCGTGCGGGCCGCGCTGCCGCTCGTCGATCCGGCGCTGCGCCTGCTGGGGGCCGTGATCGTCACCGTGCCCATCGACGGCGCCGTGGTCGATCGCCTGCGCGCCGCGCTGGGCGCCGGCCGCGAGGTCGTCGTGTACCGCGGCCGCTCGCCCAACGCCTCGACGTTCATGGGCGCGACGGGCGCCCGCCTCGCGGGGCCGCCCGTGCCGCTCGAGATCGCCGAGGCGAAGTTCGCGGGCGGCTCCGTGCGCGTCGTCCCCGTCGAGGTCGACGGCCACGCCTACTCGGTGGCGTTCGGCGAGGTGCAGGACGTCGACGCCCGGCCCGTGGGCCTCCTCGGCGTGGCCGTCGATCGCGAGCCCGTCGCGGCCGCGCGTCGGCGCGCCACGACGGCCCTCGCCCTCGGCGTGTTCGTCGCGCTCCTGCTGGCCATCGGCCTGTCGGGCCTGCTCGCGCGCCGCATGACGCGGCCGCTGCAGCGCCTCCACTCGGCCTCGCTCTCGGTCGCCCGCGGCGACCTCGACACGAAGATCGCCATCGAGTCCGACGACGAGATCGGCGACGTCGCCGAGGCGTTCCGGGTCATGACCCGCAGCCTCAAGGAGAACCAGGAGGGGCTCGCGGCGCGCGTGCGCGAGCTCGTGACGGTGCACCAGGTGGGCCGGGCCGTGAGCTCCGTCGTCGACCTCAACGAGGTCCTGCGGTCGGTCGTGCGCGAGGCCCTCAACGTGCTGTCGGGCGGGACGGTGGCCATCGCCCTCGCCGTCGACGAACCGCCCAGGACCTTCGCCGTGCGCGCCGTCGCCGGCGCCGACATCGGGCACCAGCTGGCGGGCCTGGCGGGCGTCGTCGCCGCGCTCGGCCGCCCGCGCCGCTCGCCCGCGGTCGAGGCCGATCCGCAGCTGACCGAAAGCGCGCGCGCCGCCGGCCTCACCGGGCCGATCATCGCGGCGCCGCTCACGCTCAAGGAGCGGCAGGTGGGCGTCATCGTCGTCGGCCGGCCGGGCGAGGCGCCCTTCGCCGAGGCCGACCTGCGCCTGCTCGTGACCTTCGCCGATCAGACCGCCACGGCCATCGAGAACGCGCGCCTCTACACCGAGGTGCGCGCCTTCAGCGAGGTGCTCGAGCGGCGCGTGCGCGAGCGCACCGCCGAGCTCGAGAACGCCAAGGCCGAGATCGAGCGCACCCTGCGCGAGCTCGGCACGGCGCAGGGTCAGCTCATCAACGCCGAGAAGATGGCCAGCCTCGGCATGCTCGTCGCGGGCATCGCGCACGAGGTGAACTCGCCCGCGGCCGCGGTGCAGGGCCTCGTCGACTCCCTGCAGGACACGGTCAAGCGGCTCGGGCACTGCGCCTCCGACCTCTTCGTCGCGGGGATGCCGCCCGGCTCGCTGCGAAAGTACTTCGAGCTCGTCGACGGGCTGCTCCCCGAGATGACGACCGCGGCGCTCTCGTCGACGCTGGAGGCGCGGCAGCGCGGCAAGCGCCTGAAGGCCCTGCTCGCCGGCCAGACCGACGCGGACGTCGCCGCCGCCATGCTCGCCGAGCTCGGCGAGCTCGGCGACCGCATCGCCCCCGAGCTGCCGGCCATCGCGGGCGGCACGAGCCTCGCGCCCCTGGCCGGCTACCTCCGGGAGATCGGATTCCTGGCTCGTTCGTCTGGAACGATCCGCACCGCCATCGGGTCGATTCGTCGCATCGTCGGCGCCCTCAAGCGCTACTCACGTCTGGACGAAGCTCCTCTCGAGCGCGTCGATCTCCACGCCGGCATCGAAGACACCCTCGTGATCCTCTCGCATCAGTTGAAGTACGGGGAAATAGGCATTAATGTGAAGCGTTCTTACGGGAAGCTCCCGCCGATTACCGCCTATGTGGGTGAATTGAACCAAGTGTGGACAAACCTGATCCACAACGCCATCCAGGCGATGGACCATCGCGGGGAGCTTCTCATCGAGACCAGGGCGGAGGGCGACGACGTCGAGGTGGCCATCCAGGACTCGGGGCCCGGCATCCCGGCTGACGTCCTGCCGCGCATCTTCGAGCCGTTTTACACGACGAAGCCGAAGGGCGAGGGCACGGGCCTCGGGCTGCCGATCTGCATGCGCATCGTCGAGAAGCACGGCGGCACGATGCGGGTCGAGAGCGAGCCCGGCCGCACGCGCTTCACGATCCGCCTGCCCGTCGAGGGGCCGTCCGAGAGCCAGATCGCCGCGGCCGACGCGGCCGTGGGCTCGGTGCTCTCGGCCGCCTCGGGCCCGCACGCGAGCGCGCCCCACGAGGAGACGTCGTCGTGAGCGCGCTGCGCGAGCACATCCTCTGCGTCGACGACGAGGAGGGCATCCTCGCGGCGCTGCGCCAGCAGCTCTCGGCGCGCTTCGGCGGCGAGTGCGACATCGCCGTCGCCAAGAACGCGCGCGAGGCGCTCGAGCTCATCGACGACCTCCAGCACGACGGCGAGCAGCTCGCCGTCGTCATCGCCGATCAGATCATGCCCGGCATGAAGGGCGTCGAGCTGCTCGAGGAGGTCCACCGGCGCAGCCCCAAGACGGTGAAGATCCTCCTCACGGGCCAGGCCGGCCTCGACGCCGTCGTCTACGCCATCAACAGGGCGGCCCTCGACCAGTACATCCCCAAGCCGTGGGACGAGCCCGACCTCCGCCTCACGATCCAGAACCTCCTGTCGCGCTTCCGCCTCGAGCGCGAGCGCCAGGAGCTGCTCGAGGAGCTGCAGACGAAGAACGCGGAGCTCGCCAACCTCAACTCGTCCCTCGAGGAGAAGGTCGCGGCGCGCACGAAGGAGCTCGAGACGCTGAACGCCCGGCTCTCGGACCTGGCGATCACCGACGGCCTCACGGGCCTGCACAACCACCGGCACTTCCGCGAGCGGCTGTCCCTGGAGATGGAGCGCAGCAACCGCACGGGGCTGCCGCTCTCGGTGCTCATGATCGACGTCGATCACTTCAAGATCTACAATGACCGCAACGGCCACCTCGCGGGCGACAACGCGCTCCGCGGCGTCTCGAAGATCCTGCAGCACGGGCGGCGCGCCAACGACATCGTGGCCCGCTACGGCGGCGAGGAGTTCGCCATCATCCTGCTCGACGTGGCCAAGAAGGCGGCGCGCGAGGTGGGCGAGCGCATCTGCGCGCAGGTGGCCGAGTTCCCCTTCGAGTTCGGCGGCACGCAGCCGCTCGGCAAGCTGACGATCTCGCTCGGCGTCGCCTCGTTCCCCGACGACGGCAGCGAGCCCGCGCTCGTGCTCGCCGCCGCCGACCGCGCGCTCTTCGCCGCGAAGAGCGGCGGCCGCAACACCGTCCGCGTCGCGGGGCAGTAAGCCTCCGCGCCGTGCCGCCCGTGGCGCGTGGGATGAAGGTCGGCGTCCTCGGCGGTGGCGCCTGGGGCACGGTGCTGGCGTCGCTCGCCTCGGCGCGCGGCCACGACGTCGCGCTCTGGGAGTTCGACGCCCGCGACGCCGCGGCGCTCGCCCGCGATCGCGCCACGGCCCGCACCGTGCCGGGGTTCCGGCTCCCCGACGCGGTCGCCGTCGCGAACGACGTCGCCGCGGTGACGCGCGGGCGGGAGCTCGTCGTCGTGGTCGTCCCCTCCGACACCGTCCGCGCGACGTTGACCGCCGCGCGCGCAGCGCTCGAGCCCGGCGCGGTGATCGTGTGCGCGTCGAAGGGCCTCGAGCCCGAGCGGCGCCTCACGATGGCCGGCGTCATCGCCGACGTCGCGCCCGGCGCGCGCGTCGCGCTGCTCTCGGGCCCCTCGTTCGCCCAGGAGATCGCCGCCGGCCTCCCCGCGGCGCTCGTGACCGCGTCGACCGACGCGGGCGCCAACGAGACGGTCGTCGACGCGCTCGGCGGCGAGCGCTTCCGCCTCTACACCTCCGACGACGTCACGGGCGTCGCCATCGGCGGCGCGCTCAAGAACGTCATCGCCATCGCCGTCGGCTGCTCCGACGGCTTCGGGTTCGGCCTCAACGCCCGCGCGGCCCTCATGACCCGCGGCCTCGCCGAGATGAGCCGCCTCGCCGTCAAGCTCGGCGCGCACCCGCTCACGCTGGCCGGCCTCGCCGGCTTCGGCGACCTCGTGCTCACCTGCACGGGCGAGCTCTCGCGCAACCGCCAGGTGGGCCTCGCCCTCGCGCGCGGCGAGGCGCTGCCGCAGATCCTGGCCTCGCTCGGCCACGTCGCCGAGGGCATCGGCACCTCCCGCACCGCCCGCGCGCTCTCGCGCGAGCTCGGCGTCGAGCTGCCCATCACGAACGCCGTCGCCTCGGTCCTGCACGAGGGCCAGACCGCCCGCGCGGCCGTCACCGCGCTCCTGCAGCGCGACGTCGGCTCCGAGCGCGGCGGGGCGTAGCCGCGCTAGGCGCGCCGGCGGCAGAGGGCGACGGCGGCCGCGACGGCGACGAGGGCGAACGCGGCGACGATGGCGAGGTCGACGGCGCCCGAGGCACCGGGGACGAGGCCGGCGGGGAGGCCGGCGCCGTGGAAGCCGCGGCGGGCGGCGGACATGACGTAGGTCATGGGGTCGGCGGCCATGAGGGCGCTCATGACGCCGCCGGCGGCGGGTGGGAACATCGCGCCCGAGAGCATCCACAGCGGGATGAGCGCGACCATCATGACGGCGTGGTAGCCCTGGGTGGAGTCGATCCACCAGGCCATGGCGAAGCCGAGGGCCGTGAAGCCGACGGCGGCGAGCACGAGCGCGCCGAGCAGCACGGGCCAGTCGATGGCGGCGAGCGAGAAGCCGGCGAGCGGGGCGAGGGCGATGAGCACGGCGGCCTGGAGGACGGCGATCGTGACGCCGCCGAGCGTCTTTCCGAGCACGAGGGCCGTGCGCGTCGCGGGCGCGGCCAGCACGGCCTGCAGGAAGCCGTGGTGGCGATCCTCGATGACCGAGATGGTCGAGAAGATCGCGGTGAAGAGCATCGTGAGCACGACGACGCCCGGGTAGAAGTACTGCAGGTAGCTGACGCTCGAGCCGCCCGCGTTCGCGCCCGGCTGGAAGCTGCCGCCGAGGCCGGCGCCGAGGACGAGCCAGAGGATGAGCGGCTGCGCGAACGAGCCGACGACGCGGCTTGGCTGGCGGAAGAACCGCCGCAGATCGCGGCCGACCAGCGCCTTGACGACCGACGGCGCGAACGAGCGGCCGCGCGCCGCGGAGCCCGGCGCCGCCACCGCCTCGGGAACCACGGCGGTCGTCACGAAGAGAGCCCCTTTCCGGTGAGCTTGGCGAACACGTCGGCGAGGGTGGGGCGGCTCGTCGCGACGCTGGCGAGGCGGCCCGGCGGGAAGAGCTCGACGACGCGCGGGACGACCTCGTGGCCGCGCGGCGCCTCGAGCACGACGTCGCCGTCGAGCACGGCGCCCGCCAGGCCCAGGCGGGCGCGGATCGTCTCGGCGAGCTCCTCGGGCCGGTCGCCGCGCACGCGCACGACGTCGCCCGAGACGCGCGCGCGAAGCTCGTCGGGCGTGCCGGTCGCCGTGACGCGGCCGCCGTCGAGCAGGGCGATGCGATCACAGCGCTCGGCCTCCTCGGGCTGGTGGGTCGTCACGATGAGGCTCGTGCCGCGCGCCGCCTTGCGCGCCGCGAGCTCGTCCCAGATGCGCCGGAGCGCGTCCGGATCGACGCCGCGGCCCGGCTCGTCGAGCAGGATGAGGTCGGGATCGTGCAGCAGCACGCGCGCGATCTCGATACGGCGGCGCATCCCGCCCGAGTACTTCCCCGTCGCCTCGTCGGCGCGCGCGCCGAGGTCCATCACGCGCAGCGCCTCGGCGATGCGCGGCTCCGAGACGGCGCGCGGCAGGCCATAGAGCGCGGCGCCGAGGCGCAGGTTCTCGCGGGCCGTGAGCTTGAGGTCGAGGCTCGGGTCCTGGAAGACGACGCCGAGGCGCGCGCGGTAGGCGGGCGAGGCCGGCGAGACCTCGCGGCCGTCGAGCGAGAGCGTGCCCGCGTCGGGGGGCAGCACGCCCGAGAGCAGGCGGAAGGCCGTCGTCTTGCCGGCGCCGTTCGGCCCGAGCAGTCCGAAGACCTCCCCGGGCGCGACCTCGAAGGAGAGGCCGTCGAGCGCCACGCGCGCGCCGAAGCGCCTCGTGAGGCCGGAGGCGCGCAGGCGCGGCGGGGCGGTCGCCGACGAGGCCGCGCGCGACGCGCGCCCGGCCGGGGTCGCCTCCGTCGCCGCCGCCGTCATGCCACCGTCCTGTCGATGGCCAGGGCCACGAAGAGCAGCGTCAGGTAGACGATCGAGAAGAGGAACAGCGACCGCGCCCAGGCCCCCGCGGCGGCCCGGCGGAAGCCCGCGGCGCACCAGCCGATGAGGACGGCGCCGAGGAGCGTCGCCGCCGCCATGTAGCGCGGGCCCGCGACGCGCAACGGCTCGAGCAGGATCGTCGCCGCCACGAGCACGATCGCGAAGCCGACGATCGTGAGGCGCGTCGCGCGCTCGGAGATCGCGCCCGGCAGCACCTTGAAGCCCGCGCGCGCGTAGTCGGCGGCGCGATAGATGGCGATCGCCAGGAAGTGAGGGATCTGCCAGAGGAACAGCACGGCGAACAGGACGAGCCCCGGCGGATCGATCCGCCCCGTGACGACCGTCCAGCCCATGAGCGGCGGGATCGCGCCCGGGATCGCGCCCACGAACAAGGCCGCGCCCGAGCGGCGCTTCAGGGGCGTGTACACGCCCACGTAGGAGCCGAGCGCGAGGAAGCCGAGCAGCCCCGTGAGCAGGTTGCCGCCCAGGAAGAGCAGCGGCAGCGCCGCGCACGACAGCGCCGCGCCGAACACGAGGGCGAGCTCGGGCGAGACCGTCCCGCGCGGCAGCGGGCGGTCACGCGTCCGCTCCATGAGCGGGTCGACGTCCCGCTCCATGATCATGTTGAAGGTGTTGGCGCCCGCGACGAGCAGCACCGTCCCGATGAGCGTCATGAGCGCGCGCCAGCGATCGATCTGCCCGGGCGCGAGCCACAGGCCGCCGAGGAACGTGACGATGACGAGGCCGGTGATGCGCGGCTTCGTGAGCCGCACGACCTCGGCGAGCCAGCCGAGCCGCCAGGCCGGGGGCACGGCCTCGGGCCGACCGCGCAGCACGACGAGCACCTGCGTCGCGAGCAGGGCGGTCGCGACCGCGAGGTGGCTCTCGACGGTCGCGAGGTCGAGGAACGTCTGCACGGCGCGCACGCCGAGCGCGATCTGCACGACGACGAGCAGCGGCCCGGCCGCCGCGAGCGCGCGCAGGTCGCGTCGCCCGCGGGCGGCCCGCCAGGTCGCGACGGCGGAGGCGACGACGAGCGAGCCCGCGACGAGCGCGTTCAGCCGGTGCAGCGCCTGGATGAGCACCGTGGGGTGCGCCTCGGGCCAGACGGCGCCGCGGCAGAGCGGCACGTCCGTGCAGGCCAGCGCCGCGCCCGAGTGGCGCACGAGGCCGCCCAGCACCATCTGGAAGTACACGGACACCGCCGAGAGGATCGCGAGCGTCACGGCGCGGCCGGGAAGGCCCGGCGGCGGCGGCACGACCGCCGACGCGGGCCGCGAGCGCACCGCGATGTAGAGGATGGTGAGGAAGAACAGCAGCGACGTGCCCGTGTGCGCGGTCGAGATGGGCGTCGGCAACCGGAAGAGGACGGTGATGCCGCCCAGGAGCGCCTGCGCGCAGTAGAGCGCCATCAGGAGCCAGCCGAAGGGGCGAAGGCGCCGCTGCTCGGGCGCGGCGCTGCGCATCAGCATGACGAGGAGCGCCAGCGTCAGGAGCCCCACCGTCCCGGCGGCGATGCGGTGGCTGTGCTCGACGAGCACGCCGCCCTCCATGTGGGGGAAGAGCGTCCCGTAGCAGGTCGGCCAGTCGGGGCAGGCGAGGCTCGACCCCGTCCCGTGGACGAGCCCGCCGATCAAGATGAGCAGATAGGTCGCGACCGCCGTGACGATCGCGAACCGGTGAAGCAACATCGCGGCGCACTTATAGCCGAAACGGGGGCCCGTGGCGACCGAACGCCCCGATATCGGGCCGAAAACGACATCGCGCGCCGCGCCCGGGCTGGTACAATTGAACTTGAAGGTGGCTCGCATGTCGGCCTCGAAGCTCGGCGCCCGCTCTCTCGCGATGCTCGCGACGGCGGCGGTCGGGCTGGGCGCGGGCTGCTACGCGACGACGCCCCATCGAGGCGAGGCGGCCTCGAACGCCGGCGCGCGGAGCTGCGCCGAGGCCGTCATCGAGGTCTTCTCGGACTCTGGCTTCGCGGCGCTGGCGGCGCCCCCCGACCTCTCGATGCTGTACGAGCCGCGCGCCTCGGGCTCGCGTGGCGCGTCGATGAGCGCCGGCGCGGCCGTGGCGGTGAAGATCGGGGCGCCGGCGGGCGCCGCGGGCTCGTGCCACGTCACCCTCGAGGCGGTCTCCCCCGACGTCGACTGCCCCGCCCCTCAGAGCTCGATGTTCAGCGAGCCGCGCTGCCAGGCCCGGAACGTGTCTCAGCCGGCGCCGCCCATCGCCTCGGGCGAGTACCTCGTTCCGGAGTGCCCCGCGAGACCAGTGGTCGCCTGCAAGCTCAGCTACGCGCCCGGCGCCCAGAACGACGCCGTCGTGGACGAGCTCGCGCGGCGCCTGCAGTCCGCGCTGGGCCCGACCGGCAGCGTCGACTGACCCGTGGAGCACGTGGAGCACCCGGAGATCGACGTGACGGAAAAGGTGGCCCTCCGGTTCGGCGGCCGGGCGCTCGCGGCGCTCGCGGCGGCCTCGCTCGGCCTCGCCGCCGGCTGCTACTCGACGACGCCCCACCGCGCTCAGATCGCCGCGGTCGCGCTGCCGCGCGTGTGCGCCGCCGCCGTCGTCGACGTGTTCGCGCGCTCGGGCTTCGTGCAGCTGCCGACGCCGCCCGACCTGTCGATGCTGTTCGCGGCGAGGGTCACGGGGCCGTATTCGTCGTTCATGCGGACGGGGATGGGGGTCGGCGTCAAGGTCGACACCGCCACGGGGGGCGCCGGCACCTGCAACGTGACCCTCGAGGCGCTCTCGCCCGACGTCGACTGCGCCGACATGCACGCGCCGCTCACGTGCGTCGCGCTGGGCAAGGGCCCCGTCACGATGGATCCCATCACGGGGACGATCATGTCGCCCCCGCTGCGCAATGCCACGTCGGCGCCGGCGTGCCCCATCATGGGCAACCTGTCCTGCAAGCTCAGCTACGCGCCCGGCGCGGACAACGACGCCGCCGTCGACGAGCTCGCGCGGCGCGTGCAGGTCGCGCTCGGCGCCGACGGGCGCGTCAATCAGCCGCCGGGGCCTTGACGTCGACCTCGGTCTCCGCCGGCGCCTGACCGGTCCCGCGGGGGCTGGCGGCGACGATCTCCTCGGCGGCGGCGACGGCCGAGCCGAGGTCGGCGCGCATCATGAGGCGCCACGGCTTGTGCCGGAACCCCGCGCGCTCGAGCAGCTCGGCCGGTTGCTGCCGCAGCCCCGCGAGGATCGTGATGCACCCCCGCTTCGTGAGCCCGTCGATGGCGCTCTCGAGCGCGACGAGGCCCGTCGCGTCCATCACGGGCACGTTGTCGAGCCGCAGGATGACGACCTGGATGCCGCCCGTGATGCGCCCGAGGCTGCCCATGGCCTTCTGCGCGGCGCCGAAGAAGAGCGGGCCCGCGATCTCGTAGAGCGCGACCTTGCCGGCCAGCGCCGGCGGCAGGCCGGCCGGCGGCTCGGCGGCCTCGTGCCCCGTGAGCTTGACCTCGGTGAGCTCGGCCATGCGCCGCATGAAGAGCAGCGCCGCGAGCACGACGCCCACCGAGACGGCGACGACCATGTCGAAGAGCACCGTCAGGCCGTAGCAGGTCACGAGGACGAGGACGTCGGAGCGTGGCGCGACGCGCAGCACGTGCACGAAGTGCTTGGCCTCGGACATGTTCCAGGCGACGAGCAGCAGCAGCGCCGCCAGGCCGGCCATGGGCAGCTTGCCGATGAGCGGCGCGAGCGCCAGCACCGCCGCGAGCACCGTGAGCGCGTGGACGATCGACGCCACGGGCGAGCGCGCGCCCGAGCGGATGTTCGTCGCCGTGCGCGCGATGGCCCCCGTGGCGGGGATGCCGCCGAAGAAGGGCGTCACGACGTTGGCGACGCCGAGCGCGAGGAGCTCGGCGTCGGGGTCGTGCCGCGTGCCCGCCATGCCGTCGGCGATGACGGCCGACAGCAGCGACTCGATGCCGCCCAGCATGGCCACGGCGAAGCCCGCCGAGAGCAGCTCGCGCAGCGTCCCCGCCGTGAGCGCGAACGGCGCGCCGCCCGGCCCGGCCGCGTGCCAGGGCAGGATGGGCAGGGGCGGCAGGGGCGGCACGCCGTCGACGACGCGCCCGTCCGGCAGCGTCGCGTGAAAGCGGCTCGCGATGGTGGCGACGGCGTGGCCCGGGAAGAGGTGCGAGAGCAGCGCCGCCGCGACGGCCGCGGCGGGCAGGGCCACGAGCGGCGCCGGCACGCGCCGCGTGAGCCGCGGAAAGAGCACGAGCAGCGCGAGCGTCAACGCCGCCACCGCCAGCTCGGTGAGGGAGAGCGTCCCGCGCGCCGCCCACATCGCGCCGAGGCGGCCGACGACGTCGCCCGGCGCGCCCGGCGCGAGCCGCAGGCCCAGCACGTCCTTGAGCTGCAAGGTCGCGATGACGGTGGCGATGCCCGCCGTGAACCCCGTCGTCACGGGGTGAGGGATGTACTCGATGAAGCGCCCGAGCCGGCCGAGGCCCAGCGCGATGAGGATGAGCCCGCCGATCATGCCGGCGAGGAACAGCCCCGCGACGCCGAACCTCGTGACGATGGGGACGAGCACGACGATGAAGGCCGCCGTCGGCCCCGTGACCTGCGTGCGCGACCCGCCGAGGAGCGCCACGACCGCCCCCGCGACGATCGACGTGTAGAGCCCCTGCTGGGGCGGCACGCCGACGGCGATGCCGAGGGCCATGGCGAGCGGCAGCGCGACGATGCCGACGGTCACGCCGGCCAGGACGTCGCCGCGCAGCTCGCGCCAGCCGTAGCCGTCGCGCAGGGCGGCTCGCAGCGCCGCGCCGGGGAGCTCCTTGGCGCGGAGGCCGAGGGCGGCGGCTTCGTAGCGCGTGCGCGGCATGGCGCCTCAGCGCACGCGGGCAGCCGCCGCGGCGCTCACTTCGACTCGAACGCGAAGGCGATGTCGAGGGGCTTGCCGGCCTCGACGGTCACCTCCTGCGACTTCGTTCCGAAGCGCTCATGCCACGCCTCGACGGTGTACTTGCCGGCCGGCACCTTGGGGATCTCGAACTTCCCGTCGGCGCCCGTCACGGCGAAGAAGGGGTGGCCCATGACGCCGACGTAGCCGGTCATCCACGGGTGCACGTCGCACTTGAACTTCAGGATCTCGCCCGTCGCGTCCTTGAACACCTTGGCGATCGCCGGCAGGCCCGGGACCTCGGCCTGGTTGAAGAGCGTGGAGGCGCCCTTGTACGTGTGGACGTTGTGCAGCGTCTGGTCGCTGTTGCGGATGAGCAGCGACTGGCCCGCCATGATCATGGCGACGCGCGGCCGGTACATGCACTGCGACTGGTCGAGGGCCACACTGGTCATGGGCGGCTCGTAGTTGCCGGTGATCCCCTTGGTGATGCGCACGATGACGTTCTTGAGCGCGCCGCCCGGGCCGACGACGACCTCCTCGTCCTTCATGGGCGTGCGCGCGCAGTAGGGATCGGCGTCGCGCTTGGTCAGGGGCATCTCGGGCGGCGTGCCCGTGAGCGTCACCTTGCCGTCGATGGGGGCCGTGCCCGTCGCGGGCGCCGCGGCGGGCGTCGGCGTGAGGAGCTTCTCGGCGGCGGCGCCCTGGGCCACGACCACGGGCTCCTTGGGCGCCTCGTCCTTCTTGCAGGCGCCGGCCAGCACGGAGGCGCCCCCCAGCGTCACGAGCACGAGCACGAGCGGACCACGCGACGATCTCATCGTGCGTTGTTGCTAACAGGCGCGCCCGGGAGCGTCAAGGGACGGGCGCCCTTCAGGCGCCGTTGGCGACGCGCCCGATCGCCTCGACGAGGTGGTCGAGCCCCTCGGGGGTCGCGGGGAAATAGCCGCGGATGCGCAGCCGCCGATCGACGAGCACGAGGTTCTCGCCGTGGAAGATCTCCCAGAAGGTCTGGCCCCCGGCGTCGGACGTCACCGCCTCGCGCCCCATGCCGACCTTGAACCCCCCCGTGACCGCCGCCTCGAGCGCGTCGGCCGGGCCCGTGAGGAAGGACCAGCGCACGGGGTTGGCGCCGTAGCGCGCGGCGTACTCGGCGAGGCGGGCCGGGGTGTCGCGCTCGGGATCGACGGAGATCGAGACGAGGTGGAAGTCGGGGCCGAGGTGCTTCGTGCGGCGCGCGAGCTCCTGCATGCGCTGGCTGAGGAGCGGGCACGCCTCCTGGCAGGCCGTGAAGATGAAGTCGGCCACCCAGACCTTGCCCTCGAGCTCGCGCGTGCCGTAGGCGCGGCTCGCCTGGTCGGTGAGCGTGAAGGGCGGCAGCGTCCCGAGCACGACGGGCGAGGCGCCGAGCTGCCGCCGCACCGAGCGCAGGATGGGCACGCCGAAGAGCAGCCCACACGCGAGCGCCCACCACAGCGGGCTGCCGACGAGGCGCGCGACGACCCCGCGGCGCGGGGGCGGCGGCGGAGCGGGGCGCGGAGCGTCGGACGCCTGCATGCGTGTCGATATCTGACCGGCCTTCACCCCGTGTCAAGGCCGTGCTATCCCGGAGAGGCATGAGCACGTCCGAAGCGGGCGCCGCCGCGCTCGAGCCGCACCCGCGCCCGGAGGCCGGCGCCGGGCCCTCGGTCGGTCAGATCGGCATGTGGGTCTTCCTGGCCACCGACGCCATGGGGTTCGCGGGGCTCCTCATCGCCTACGCCGTCCTGCGCGTCCACGCCGATCAGTGGCCGGACCCGCAGGAGCGCCTGGCCGTGCTGCAGGCGGCGGCGATGACGGGGCTGCTCGTGACCTCGAGCTTCACGATGACCATGACGGTGCGCGCGGCGCGCGCCGGCCGCGCGGGCGGGCGCGCCTTGTGGCACGCGGCGACCCTCGTCCTCGGGGCCGCCTTCCTCGGGGGGCAGGCGCTCGAGTACGCGCGCCTGGCGCGCGGCATGGGCCTCGCCACCGACACGTTCGCGAGCACCTTCTACGCCGTGACGGGCTACCACGGCCTGCACGTGCTCGTGGGCCTGGCGATCCTCGCGGGCCTGTTCGTGGCGCCGCGGGTGCGCGTGCGCAGCCTCGAGGTCGCCTCGATCTTCTGGCACTTCGTCGACCTGGCGTGGATCCCGATCTTCGCGTTCGTCTACCTCCTCCCCGTGTCATGAGCGCCGCCGCGACCGACCCGAACGACGCCGCGCCCCAGCGCGCGAGCCGCCTCGTGCTCGCGCTCCTCGCGCTGCTGGCGCTCACGGCGCTCGAGGTCGTCGTCGCGGGCCTGCCCGTCGACCGCCCGGCGCGCATCACGGCCCTCTGCGGCCTCGCCATGACCGAGGCGCTGCTGGTCCTCGTCGCCTTCCTGCGCCTCGGCCGCCAGGCGCGCACCGTGAGGCTGGCGATCCTCGCGCCGATCGTCCTCGGGCCGGCGTTCGCCGTCGCGCTCATGCTCGACACGGCCTTCCGGGTGACGCAGCGATGAGGCTCGGCGCGCGCGAGGTCGGCGCGACGCCGGCCGTCGTCGTCGCGGCGGCGGTCGTCTTCGCCGCGTCGCCCGCGTGGGCGCTGTGCCCCAACTGCCTCGGGCAGAACGCCGCGCTGTCACCGACGATGCGCATCGTGGGCGTGTTCCTGCTCGTGCCCATCGCCGTCTTCTTCGCCGTCGCGCGCGTCGTGCGGCGCCTGTCGCGCTGACGCGCGCGAGGTCTGCGCGATTCAGCCTCGATTTCGGCGATCCTTCGAAGGGGCCGTGCGACTCAGCGAGCCACCTCCGCGGCGCCGGCGTCGGGCGGCGGCGGCATCCACAGGATGTCCTCGACGAGGCGCTTGCGGAGCCGGGCGGCCGCGGGCGTGCCGCGCAGCTCGACCAGGGAGTGGACGTAGTGGGCGAGGGCCCACAGGTCGGGCTCGGGCAGGACGTTCTTCCAGGTCGGCATGGCGGTGCCGCCGATGCCGCTGGCGATCGTCCGGTAGATGTCGGCCGGCGCGTCGCCGGCGCGCAGCGGGGTGAAGGTGAAGTCGGGCGGCAGGATCTTGAAGCCGTAGTCGCTGTCCTTGGCGACGGGGTCGTAGAAGCCGACGCGGAACTCGCGCACGGTCATCGACGTCAGCTCCTTCGTGAACTCGTAGATCTCCTGGCGCGTGACGTAGGCGGGGTGGCAGGCGACCGCGCACTGGGCCAGGCCGTGGTACACGCGCTCGCCCCGCTCGACGCCCTCCGGCTCCTTGCCGGCCCACGGATCGGGCGTCGGCGTGATGGGATCGCCGGCCGTCTCCTTCTGCCATCTTGGCGAGAAGGACTTCACGTACTGGATGAGGTCGTCGAGCTCGGCGACGGGGACGTCCCACGCCTGCATGGCCGTGCCGTGCAGCCCGCCGCGGATGGTGCGCACGAAGTCGGCGTCGGTGGGGAGCTGGCCGGCGGCCACGGCGGCGAACTTGTAGACGCCGAGGCGCAGATCCCGCGGCGGCGGCTGCAGGCCGGGGGCCGCCGTGCCCTTGCCGTCGCCCTGGTCGCCGTGGCAGGGCCGGCAGTAACCGGCGTAGACCGCGCGCCCGTGCTCGAGCGCGGACACGGAGACCGTGCGGCCGCCCAGCGTGAGCGGCGCCGTGAAGCGGGGCGGCTCCGCCTCGCGGCGACACGCGGCCAGCGGCGCCGCCGCCACCGCGAGCGCGAGGGCCGCGAGGACGGGCCGGCGGCTCATCGCCAGCACGCCCCCGCGTAGAAGAGCGCCCACACGACGAGCACGAAGTCCCAGTAGAGCGCGCAGGCGGAGAGCCGGCGCGCTCCCGCGCCGCGCGCCGCGACGAGGCCGAGCGCGACGAGGCCGCCCGCGACGTGCAGCGCGTGGAAGCCCGAGATCGCGAAGAACACCGAGCCGTAGATCCCCGACGCCGGTCCGCCGCCCGCGCGCACGAGAGCGCGCCAGACGCCGGCCTGCGACGCCAGGAACCCCGCGCCGAGGGCGAGCGCCCCCCAGGCGCGCCGCCT
>DASZWW010000358.1:0-2551 GCA_035546175.1 Polyangia bacterium | reverse complement strand
CGCGGCCGGCGCGGCCGCGGCGAGGATCGAGGCGCGCCGCCGCCCGGCGGCGAGCCCGCGCGCGGACGGGCGCCCCTGCCGCCGCCCGCCGCCGTGCCCATCGACCTCAAGGGGTTGCTCGCGGCGACGCGCACGCTCGCGTCGGCCGCGGCGCGCCCGGTGTTCCTCGGCAGCGGCGCCTTCGGCGGCCCCTGGTCCTCGCGCGTCGAATAGGATCGTGCCCTCGCCCCGCCGTCCCTCTCCCCTTTCGGGGTGAGGGAGATCAGCGGACGTAGCGCGTCGGATCGGGCACGCCGGCCTCCTCGAAGCCGCGGCGGCGGAGGTGGCAGGAGTCGCAGGCGCCGCAGGCGGCGCCCGTGGGATCCGGGTCGTAGCAGGAGTGGGTCAGCGCGTAGTCCACGCCGAGCGCGACGCCGGCGCGGATGATCTCGGCCTTGCTCATCTTGATGAGCGGCGCGCGCATCGTGAAGGGGCGCCGCTCGACGCCGGCCTTCGTGCCGAGCCGCGCGACCTCCTGCATGGCCGTGAGCCATTCGGGCCGGCAGTCCGGGTAGCCCGAGGAGTCGAGCACGTTGACGCCGACGACGATCTCGCTCGCCCCCGTGACCTCGGCGACGGCGATGGCGTAGGCGACGAAGATCGTGTTGCGCGCGGGCACGTAGGTCACGGGGATCCCGGCGCCGATCTCGGCGTCGCTGCGGCCCTTGGGCACGGCGATGTCGTCGGTGAGCGCCGAGCCGCCGATGGCGCGCAGGTCGAGCTCGATGACGCGGTGGCCGTCGGCGCCGAGCGCGGCGGCGACGCGCGCGGCGGCCGCGAGCTCGACGGCGTGGCGCTGGCCGTAGCGGAAGGAGAGGGCGTGGCAGCGGCGGCCCGCGGCGCGCGTCATCGCGAGCGCCGTCGCCGAGTCGATGCCGCCCGAGAGGAGCACGATCGCGTCGGTCATTGTCGAAATAGATTAGTCGAGAACCCCAAAACCGACGACGATAGACGGCGACGATCGAGCCGAGGACTCATGCGCGAGGACGAGACCGCGGGGGCGCTGGAGCCGTTCGAAGACGCCGCGCTCTACGACTGGGAGTACCGCCGAAGGCGCGACGACGTGCGCTTCTACCGCATGCTCGCGGAGGAGCGCGGCGGCCCGGTGCTCGACCTCGGCTGCGGCACGGGCCGCCTCCTCGTGCCGCTCCTCGGCGACGGTCACGTCGTCGTCGGCGTCGATCACGCGCCCGCGATGCTCTCGCGCGCCGCGTCCCGGGTCGCGCGCCTGCCGCCCTCCCGCCGGCGCCGCGCGCTGCTCGTGCGCGGCGATCTCGCGCGGCTGCCGCTCGCCGCGAGCGCGCGCTTCGCCTTCGCGGTCGTCGCCTTCCACGGGATCCAGCACCTCGTCGACGACGACGCGCTCTCGACGCTGCTGGCGCGCGCGCGCGACGCGCTCATCCCCGGGGGATGGCTGGCCTTCGACGTGTTCGCGCCCGACCCGGCCTTCCTCGCGCGCGTCGTCGCGGCGGGCCCCGAGCGGCGCTGGCACCGCACGCTGTTCCGTCACCCGACGGGCGGCCGGCGCGAGGCCTACACCGCGACGTACGCGCTCGACGCGCGACGCCGCACGCTGCTCACGACCTTCCACTACCAGCCCGTCGACGCCCTGGGCCGCCGCCGCGGCCCCGAGCGGCACGCGCGCCTCTGTCACCGGCAGCTCACCCCGACGGAGGTGGCAGATTTTTTGACGCGATCGGGCCTCGAGCTGCTCCAATCCTGGGGAGATTTTCGGGGCGCGCCGCTCGACCAGAGCGCGCCGCCTGGCGGCAGCGAGCAGCACGTCTACCTGGCGAGGCGCGCGTGAGCGCGCGCGGACGTGTGCGCGAAATATGCGAGAAACACCGCGAAAAACGCGCTTCTCCGACGGAGCAGCGACGGGATTTCCCTTGACAGGGATCCACCCCCCGATACGATGCCCGGGTCTTCGCAAACTTTCTGACGGAGGGCTACGAGATGGCCGAGAAAGTCGCAAAGTTGGGCGTGAACCGTGAGAAGGACTTCATGTATTACGTGAAGGACGGGGCTGTCTGGAAAGTTCAGCGCAAGCAGCCCGGCGTGCCGAAGGGCCGGCCCGAGAAGGTCGCCGACGGCGGCGTCGAGATGGACACGAACTACATCTACTTCGTCGATCGCGACGGAGACATCGCCCGCGCCAAGCGCGCCATCGGCGGGCAGAAGCGCAAGAAGAAGGCCGGCGCGAAGAAGAAGGTGGCCAGGAAGAAGACGGCCAAGAAGGCGGCCAAGAAGAAGGCCTCGAGCAAGAAGGGCGGCGGCAAGAAGAAGGCGAAGAAGAAGGGACGCCGCTAGCAGGTCCCCGGTCCCTCCGTAGTCCAGTCCGAGCTGAAGAGGCCGCGCGGCATCCGCCCCGCGGCCTCTTTTGCGTCCCGACTACTTCTTCGAGGGGCGCCCGCGGCCCGCGTTGCGGCCGCTCTTCTTGCGCGCGTCGGCGGCGGGGGCCGCGCTCGCCTCGTCGTCGCCCGCCGCCGCGTCGGTGTCGGCGGGCCCCGCG
>DASZWW010000357.1:0-4216 GCA_035546175.1 Polyangia bacterium | reverse complement strand
CGAGGACGCGAGCGGCGCCGGGGGCGCGACGCTCGGCTCGGGCGGCTCATCGGGCGCCGGCGCGAGCGGCGGCGCGGGCGGCGGAATGTTCGGCGCCGCGGGCAGCACGAGCGGAACGGGTGGCCAGAGCGGGGCGTCCGGCGCAGCGGGCGCGGCGATGCCCTGCACGACGTGCATGGTCAAGCTCCAGTACACCTGCCGCAGCAGCGACACCGGGCAGGCCAGCTTCGTCCTCGACGTCACGAACGAGTCGTCGGTGTCGTTCCCGCTCTCGTCGCTGACGCTGCGCTACTGGTACACGATCGAGGCGGGCAAGGCGCAGGAGCTCGACTGCGACTTCTCGAAGCTCGGCTGCACGAACCTCGTGACCTCCGCCGACTCGAGCCCGACGCCGAAGTTCGTCCCCGTGACGCCGATGAGGGACGAGGCCAACGAGTACGCCGAGATCGCCTTCAAGGCCGGCGCGTTCAACCTCGACCCGTTCCTCGACACGGGCGAGATCCAGCTGCGCCTTCACAACATGGACTACTCCCCCATCACGCAGACGGACGACTACTCCTTCGACGCCGACAACTGTGGGGCCATGGCGCCGACCGCCATCGAGTGGCCGAAGATCACGGCCTACCTCGACGGCGTGCTCGTCTGGGGCACCGAGCCCGGGCCGCCGAAGTGACGTCCCGCTCGGGCGCGCTCGCGCTCGCCGCCGCGCTCGCGCAGCTGGGCGCCGGCGCTGCCTGCGTCGCGCCCGCGGCGCCGCCGGAGGGCCCCGGGGCCGTCGCCGGCAGCGCGACCGCGCCCACCGCGCCAGCCGTCGTGAGCGCGGCGCCCGACTGGACCGCCGCGCCCACGAACGGCTCGCCCGGGCTCGACGTGCCCAAGCTCTCGGGGCACGACCTCATCGCCAACGCCGACTTCGCGAGCGGCAAGTACGTGCCCTGGACGACCTCGTTCACGGCGCCGGGCAACGGCCGCGCCTTCGTGGCGGGCGGCGAGCTGTGCGTCGAGGTGACGAACAAGGGAGCGAACCCGTGGGACGCGCAAGCGCGCCACCGCGAGATGATCATCGAGAAGGGCCATACGTACTCGATCCAGTTCATGGCGCACGCCACGCGCCCCACGAGGATGAAGGCCAAGCTCGGCATGGCCGGCCCGCCCTACAAGGAGTACTGGTCCGACACGCTCGACCTGACGACGCACCCGCAGACCTTCGTGGGCACGTTCACGATGTCGGCGGCCGACGACCCGACGGCCGAGCTGGCGTTCCACCTGGGCGGCGACATGGCGGCCGAGACGCAGACGCCGTTCTCGGTCTGCCTCGACGACATCCACCTCGACGATCCCCGCTTCACGCGCGCGCGCGCGGCCGAAGCGGCGCCGATCGCCAGGGTGCTCGTGAACCAGGTCGGTTACTTCCCGCGCCTGCCCAAGCTGGCGACGATCAAGAGCGCCTCGGCGGCGCCCCTCGAGTGGAAGCTGCGCGCGGCGAGCGGCGCCGTCGTCGCCTCGGGACGGACCGCCGTGGTGGGCCTCGACGCCGCCGCGGGCGAGAAGGTCCACCTGGCCGACTTCTCGTCGGTGAAGACGCCGGGGCGCGGCTACGTGCTCGTCGTGGGCGCCGACGAGAGCCACCCGTTCGCGATCGAAGAGGATCTCTACGCGCGCCTGCAATACGACGCCCTCGCCTACTTCTTCCACAACCGCAGCGGCGTGCCCATCGAGCTGCCCTACGCGCGCGAGGCGAAGTGGACGCGCCCCGCGGGCCACGTCGGCGATCGCAGCGTCGGCTGCGCGCCGGCGCGCGCGGGCGGGCCGCCGGCGTGCCCGTACAAGCTCGACGTCTCGGGCGGCTGGTACGACGCGGGCGATCACGGCAAGTACGTCGTCAACGGCGGCATCGCGGCCTGGACGCTGATGAACGAGTGGGAGAGCGCCGAGGCGCGCGGCGCCGCGCGCGCCTTCGCCGACGGCACGATGAGCATCCCCGAGCGCAGGAACGGCGCGCCCGACCTCCTCGACGAGGCGCGCGTCGAGCTCGAGTTCATGTTGAAGATGCAGGTGCCCGAGGGCCAGCCGAACGCGGGCATGGTCCACCACAAGATCCACGACAAGGACTGGACCGCGCTCGGGACGGCGCCGCACGAGGACACGCAGGAGCGCCTCCTCTACCCGCCGAGCACGGCGGCGACGTTGAACCTGGCCGCCGTCGCCGCGCAGGGCGCGCGCCTGTGGCGCAAGCTCGACCCCAAGTTCGCGGAGCGCTGCCTGACCGCCGCGAAGAGGGCCTGGGCGGCGGCGCTCGCGCACCCCGCCGAGTACGCCGCCTCCGGCGGGGTGGGCGGCGGGCCGTACGACGATCGCGACGTCTCCGACGAGCGCTACTGGGCGGCGGCCGAGCTCTTCATCTCGACCGCGGAGCCGTCTCTGGGCGAGCCCGTCGGAAAGACCATGCGCTCGTCGCCCTACTTCTGTCAGGTGCCCACGACCATCGGCGGCGACGGCGTGGCGACGTCGATGACCTGGGACCACGTGCAGGCGCTCGGCACGATCTCGCTCGCGCTCTCGACCGCCCTGCCCGCCGCCGAGCGCGCGACCTGCCGCGCGGCCGTGCGCGCCGCCGCCGAGCGCTACGTCGCGCTCATGCGCGGCCAGGGCTACCGCGTGCCGTTCGCGCCCGGCGAGAAGGGCTTCCCGTGGGGCTCGAACTCGTTCGTGCTCAACAACGCCGTCGTCCTCGGCCTCGCCGACGACTTCTTCCACGACGCGCGCTACCGGGACGCCGCCGCCGACGCGATGAGCTACCTGCTCGGCCGCAACCCGCTCGATCAATCGTACGTCACCGGCTACGGCGCGCGCCCGCTCGAGCACCCGCACCATCGCTTCTGGGCCCACCAGGCGAACGCGAGGTTCCCGCCGCCGCCCCCGGGCGCCGTGAGCGGCGGCCCCAACTCGGGCCTGCAGGATCCCTACGCGCAGGCCGCCGGGCTCGCGGGCTGCGCGCCCGAGGCCTGCTTCGTCGACAACATCGAGGCCTGGTCGGTCAACGAGATCGCGATCAACTGGAACGCGCCCCTGGCCTGGGTCGCGGCCTTCCTGGACGAGCGCGCGCGCTAGGGGGACGTCAGCCGACGGCGCGCTTCATGAACGCGCGCAGGCCGAGGCGCCAGAACACGACGGTGATGATCGTGAGCGCGCCGAGCACCGCCGGCAGCGGCATGTGCGGGACCGCCGGGATGAGCACGCCGCGCAGGCCCTCGGCGATGTACGTCAGCGGGTTGACGAGCACGGCGTACTTCACGACGGGCGCGACGTCGAGGCCGCGCCACGGGTAGTACGCGCACCCGAACATGATCATGGGCGCGACGACGATGCCGAAGAGCAGGCCGATCTGCTGCGCGGCGACGACGCAGCCGAGGTAGAGGCCCATCATGCTGAAGGCCACGGCGCCGAAGACCGTCACGAGGAGGATGGGGCCGATGTTCGCGACGGACAGGCCGCCGATGGGGCCCATGATGAGGCGCGCGATGGGCAGGACGAAGGCGGCGGTGATGAGCGCCTGCAGCGTCCCCGAGACGACCTTCTCGAGCGCGACGAGCCAGCCCGGGATGGGCGCGAGCAGGCGGTCCTCGATCTCGCGCGAGAAGCCGAAGTCGGTGACCATGGGCAGCGCGACGGACTGCACGGCGGCGAGGGCCAGCGACTGCGCGAGCACACCCGGCAAGAGCGCCGAGGTGTAGCCGGCGCGCACGAAGCCCATCCTCGGGAGCAGGTAGCCGAAGACGACGCAGATCATGAGCGGCTGCATGGCCGTGCGCATGAGGAAGTAGACGATCTCGCGGCGCACGACGACGACGTCGCGCGCGAGGAGCGAGCGGAACACGCGGCCGGCGCCGAGGGTGGAGGCTTCGAGCTTCGGAGCAGCCATCAGTCGAGCTTCCTCCCCGTGAGCGACAAGAACAAGGTCTCGAGGTTGGGCGGCACGAGGCGGATGTTCGTCACCTGGCGGCCGGCGGCCTGCACGACGCCGATGAGGCGCGCGACCGCCTCGCCGCCCTCGGGGTGGTAGACGCGCAGCACGGCGCCCGCCGTCGTCGCGTCGAGGACGCCCGCGACGGCGCGCGCCGCCTCGCGCGCGGGCGCCGCCTCGCCGTCGAGGGTGAGCTCGACGAGCGTGCCGCCGGGCGCCTGCTTCTTGAGGGCGTCGGGCGCGTCGCAGGCC
>DASZWW010000356.1:0-4911 GCA_035546175.1 Polyangia bacterium | reverse complement strand
CGTGAATCCCCCGGAGAGCGGCGACGCGCAACCAAAGCAAGTTCTCTTCGCTCATCGCGCGCAGCTTCTCGCAAGCCGCGTGCCGCCGAGGAAGGGCGGGCCTTCTCGTGCGGCACGGCCGGAGGAGAGGTTACGCGGCCGTGCCGCACTGGCCCGGCGATACGCGTTTCGACGCCTCACCGTTACGCGCGGGTGCCGCTCCGCGGAACTTGGTAGGCTCGGCCACATGGCCGCGAAGGATCTCTTCTCCAGGAGTGCCGCCGGATACGCTCGTTTTCGCCCGAAATACCCGGCGCCGCTCTTCGACTGGCTCGCGGAGGTGACGCCGCGCCGGGAGCTGTGTGTCGACATCGGGACCGGCAGCGGGCAGTCGGCCGTCGAGCTCGGCGAGCGCTTCGCGCGCGTCGTGGCCCTCGATCCCAGCGAGGCGCAGCTCGCGAAGGCCACGCCGCACCCACGCGTGACCTATCGGCGCGGCGAGGCGGAGGCCACGGGCGTCGAGCCGGGCAGCGCCGACCTCGTGGCGGCGAGCCAGGCCTTCCACTGGTTCAATCACCCGCGCTTCTACGACGAGGTCCGGCGCATCGCGCGGCCCGGCGCCATCGTCGCCGTCTGGTGCTACGGCATCGATTCGATCAACCCCGAGATCGACGCCGTCGTGGACGAGCTCTACTCGGGATATCTCGGCGCCTCGTGGGAGCCCGAGCGGCGGCTCGTCGAGCGGCTCTACCGGGACGTCCCCTTCCCCTTCGAGGAGCTGACCCCGCCGCCCTTCGAGATGCACGCGCGGTGGGGGCTCGAGCACCTCGTCGGCTACATCGAGACGTGGTCCGCGCTCGGGACCTATCGACGCACGAAGAAGGACGACCCGATGAAGGTCATCGTCCCCAAGCTCGAGGCCGCGTGGGGCGACGTGGAGCAGCGCACCGTGACGTGGCCCGTGGGCATGCGCGTGGGGCGCGTGTGAGCCCGCCGCGCCCGCGCCGCCAGCGCCGCGAGCAGGAGCGCGCGCGCCGCAAGAACGTCCTCGAGGTCGAGCGCCTCGCGCGCCAGCTCCCGGGCGCCGCGCCCGACCGCCCGATCGAGGTCGCCGCGCCCGGCGTCGCCGAGATCCAGGCGCGCGCCACGTCCTGCCCGCAGTGCGGCGGTGAGCTCGAGCTCCGCGGCGACCGTGCCGACTCGACGCCGCGCGGAGTCCTGCGCGAGCTCTCGGTCGTGTGCCGCCTCTGCCACGCGCCGCGCAGCCTCTGGTTCCGGGTCAGACCGGCTCACACGAGCTGAGGAGCACCCTCCGGCGGGCGGCGCCGTCGCCCGAGGCCCGAGGCTGCCGGCCAACCTCGCGGAACCACGCCGGCTCGGGCGCGTCGGGCCTCCCGCGGCCCCGAAACGGCAAAAAATTTGGGGCAGGCGGAAAACCCCATGAAGATGGGACACCTGCCATGGCCCGCAAATCCTCCGACATCATCGTTGGGCTCGACATCGGCACCACCAAGATCGCCGCCGTCGTCGGCGAGGTCGGGCCGGACGGACTGGACGTCATCGGCGTCGGCACGCACCCATCCCGAGGGCTCAAGAAGGGCGTCATCGTCAACATCGACTCGACGGTCGCCTCGATCAAGCAGGCCATCCTCGAGGCGGAGAGCATGTCGGGCTGCGAGATCTCGCAGGTCTACGTCGGCATCGCGGGCGGGCACATCAAGGGCGTGAACTCGACGGGCACGGTGGCCATCAAGGACAAGGAGGTCCGGCCGCCCGACGTCGTCAAGGTGCTCGAGCTGGCGCGCGCCATCGCGCTGCCCGTCGACCGGCACATCATCCACGTGCTCCCGCAGGAGTACAAGATCGACGGGCAGGACGGCGTGCGCGAGCCGCTCGGCATGTGCGGCGTGCGGCTCGAGTCGCGCGTGCACATCGTGACGGCGGCGGCCGCGGCCGCGCAGAACATCATCAAGTGCTGCACGCGCTGCGATCTCGAGGTGCTGGACATCGTGCTCGAGCCGCTCGCGTCGGGCGAGGCCGTGCTCGAGGACGACGAGAAGGGCCTGGGCGTCGCCCTCGTCGACATCGGCGGCGGTACGACGGACATCGCGATCTTCACCGAGGGCTCGGTGGCGCACACGAGCGTCATCCCCATCGGCGGCCACCAGCTCACGAGCGACATCGCCTTCGGCCTGCGCACGCCGCCCCACGAGGCGGAGAAGATCAAGATCCGCTCGGGCTGCGCCGACGCGAGCCTGGTGGGCGAGGACGAGACGCTCGAGGTCGCGTCGGTGGGGGGCCGCGCGCCGCGCGTGCTCTCGCGCCGGATGCTCTGCCGCGACATCGTGCAGCCGCGGATCGAGGAGATCTTCTCCTTCGTCAAGGCGGAGATCTCGCGCCTCGGCTGCGACGACCTGCTCGCGTCGGGCGCCGTCATCACGGGCGGCACGACGCAGCTCGCGGGCATGCCCGAGCTGGCCGAGGAGATCCTGGGCATCCCGGTGCGCCGCGGCGTCCCCAAGGGCGTGGGCGGCCTCGCGGAGGTCGTGCGCAGCCCGACGTTCTCGACGGCCGTGGGGCTCGTGCAGTACGGCGTCTCGCGCCAGAAGAGCGAGCGCGTGACGGACGTGCCCGCCAAGCGCGGCGGGCTGCTGTCCCGCCTGCGGCGGACCCTCAGCACCGCGTTCTGAGGATGCCGCGGGCGCAGCCGACCGCGCTCGTCGTCATCTCTCTCGTCGTGGGCGTCTTCGGCGCGCCACGCGCGCGCGCGACGGTGGTGGTCATGGAGCTCGGCGTGCGCGCGGGCTACATCTTCGGCCGCGGGTGGACGGTCGGACCCATGGTGAGCGCGCTGCGCGGCGGCGTGCCCTCCGATTCCTTCGAACGAAATGAGCTCGTGCTGCTCGGGGGCCTCTCCGCATCGGGCGACGTCGTCGTCTCGTCCTCGGGACAGCTCTCTTACCGTTTGCACGCGGGCGCCGACGTCGGGCTGTTCCACCCGTGCCCGTCGCTCGCGCCCCGTTTGACGGGGGGAATGATGGTGGACTTCCATCGCGGCGTGTCTCCGCGCGTCGGCTTCGAGGGAGGCGGCTCGTTCCTCGGCGGTGCGACGAACCCGCTCAGCAGCGACCGCGACGTCACGAGCCACCCGCTCCTCGTCGGGGTGGGCTACCGTTACGCGCGCTCGCTCGACGGCGAGCACGGTCACGAGCTCGGCTTCGAGACCCGGATGTGGTTCTTTCCCTTCGAAACGGGGGCCGCGCTCGGGCTGTGCGGGAGCTTCGCCCCCGATCGGCCGCGACCGCTCGGGTGAAGCGCGCGCGCCGCCCGTTGTCCGGCGCGCCCGCCGGCATCCAGGCCTTGATGACGTTGAGATCCGCGGTCGGCACGTTGGGGCGCGTCGCCGACCGTCGAGACGGATTTCCACGATTGATCGAACGGATGTGGACGTGTTCGGTCACTCATTGCCGTGAGACCGCGTCCTCGCCGCTCCGCGCTCCCGCGACTCCTGGTGACGCTCGCCGGGCTCGTCGTCGCCTGCGGCGCTCCCGAGGGTTTCAAGGGAAAGGTCGATGCGGGGAGCGCCGGCGCGTCGCCGGCCGGTGTGACGGGCGCGGGTGGCTCGGGCGCGAGCTCTGGCGCCGCGGGCTCGAGCGCCGGTGGCGCGTCGGGTGACCCGGGCACCGGCGCCGGTGGCGTCGTGGGCGTCGCCGGGAGCATCGGTATCGCGGGGACGAACGGCCTCGGCGGAGCGAGCGGTATGGCGGGAGCGACCGCTGGCGCCACGGGCGCCGCAGGAACGACGCCGGGTACGGCCGGCGCCGCGGGCGCCATGGGCGCCGCAGGAACGACGGGTGCGGCGGGCGCGACGGGCGGCGCGGGAGCGATGGGCGCGGCAGGCGCGACGGGCGCGACGGGCGCCGCAGGGACGACGGGCGCGACGGGCGCGGCCGGCGTCGCAGGAACGACGGGCGCCGCCGGAGTGAACGGCTCTGCCGGCGCGACGGGCGCGGGCGGCACCGGCGGGAAGGTCGTCACGGGGGCCTGCGCGGGGAAGGTGAAGACCGCCGCGCCGCTCATCGCGAGCTTCGAGAGCGGCGCGCTCACCGACTGGTACGAGTACAAGGACTCGACGGCGAGCGCGTCTCTCGCGCCGCTCGCGATCGTGTCGCCCGGCGCGAACGGCACGAGCAAGGCGATTCACCTCTCGGGCAGCGGCTTCCAGGGGTTCGGCGCGGGCATGGGGCTCATGATGATCTGCACCGACGCGTCGGCCTTCCAGGGCATCACGTTCTGGGCGAAGGGCACCTCGGGGACGAGCAACGACATCGCGCTGCAGGTGGCGATCCCGGAGACGCAGGCCGTCGCCGATCTCGGCGACTGCACGTCGAAGTGCTACGACCACCCGTCGAAGAAGGTCGCGCTCACGTCGGGCTGGCTGCAGTACTCCGTGAAGTTCACCGACCTCGCGCAGGCCGGCTTCGGCACCCCCGCGGCCTACTCCGGCATCGTCATGGCGCTCAACTTCGTGAGCATCGAGGGACCGAGCCTCGACTTCCAGGTCGACGAGATCTCGTTCTACTGAGAAGGGGGGACCGCCCGGCGCCTCGAGCGTCGGCGCGCTCGGCAGACTCCGCCCGGCGCCTCTGCGTCCCCCCTGGCCCCCGCTGGTCGCCGCGGCAGAGCCGCGTCGCCCAGCCGATCCCGAACGCGACCCTTCGTCGTACTCGGGTGGGGGCACGCCCATGGGAACGACTGACACGGCCGCGGGCGCGGCGGCGCATCGACGCCCTTGCGTTTGCCGCACCGACCGCCGCGCGGTCGTGTTACGACGCGCTCATGACGAGCGTCATGGGACGTCGCGTGGGCTTGGCGGCAGGGCTCCTGGGCGTGCTCTTGAGCGCGCTCCCGGCGTGCTCGGGGGGCGGCGGC
>DASZWW010000355.1:0-14115 GCA_035546175.1 Polyangia bacterium | reverse complement strand
CGCTCGCTGCGCGCCCGGCTCGCCGAGGCGCCGGCCGCGCCCGTCGCCCTGCTCGTCGGGCCCGAGGGCGGCTTCCCCGCCGGCGAGCTCGCGGCCGCCGAGGCGGCCGGCTTCGCCCCCGTGAGCCTCGGACCGCGCGTGCTCCGGGTCGAGACCGCGGCCATCGTGGCGGTCGCCCTGGCGGTGGCGGCGGCGGGAGGGCTGGATTGAGGCGCCGGGCGCCCCGCCCCGCCCCTGGCCTCGCGCGCGAGGAGGGGGACGAGCGCGGGAATGCACTAAACTTGCTCGCGCCGCCCAGGCTCTCCAAGATGGGGGCGTGACCGCTTTCGCCGCCACGATGTCAGCCGCGACCAGCTCGACCGTCCCCCCCCGCGAGGAGCGCGTGCTGCGCGTGCGCGTCACGGGGTTCCCGAGGCGCGTCGTCGCGGCGCTCGTGGATCTCGCGCTGCTGCTCGGCTTCTCGGCGGGGATCACGCTCGTCGTGGCGCTGCTGCTGCACGTGCCGATGCCCGGCCTGCGCGAGGTCGGCCCCGACCTGCTCGTGGCCGGCATCCTCGATCGCAACCCCATGGCCGTGGGGACGGTGGGCCTGTTCCTGGGCATGGCGGGGCTCTACCAGCTCTACTTCGCCGGGATCGCGGGCCAGACGCCGGGCATGCGCCTGGTCGGCATCCGCCTCATCTCGTTCCGGGGCACGCCGCCCGGGCCGGGGCGCGGGCTCCTGCGGCTCGTGGCGCTGGCCGTGAGCTTGCTGCCCGCGGGGCTCGGCTGGCTGTGGGCGCTCTTCGATCGCGAGCACCGCGCCCTGCACGACCACCTCGCCGGCACGTACCTCATCGTCGACGAGTAGCGGAGGCGCCCGGCCGGGCCCGCTGGTGGGCGAGCGGGAATCCGAGTAACCTCGTCGGGCGGCGATGGCCACTCGGCTCTCCGATTGCCTCGTGCGAAACGGCACGCTCCGTGAGGACGTCGTGCGCGCGGCCACGGCCCGACAGGCCGTGTACGGGGGCGCGCTCGACACGGCCATCCTCGAGCTCGCCGCGCTCGACGAGCCGACGCTCTGGACGGCGCTCGCGACGGCCACCGGGGCGCCCGTCCCGGACGCGGCGATGTTCGAGAACCCCGACCCCACGGCGGCGGCGCTCTTCGACCTCGCGTGGTCGCACCGCTGCCGCGCCGTGCCCGTCGGCCAGGCCGACGGCGTGCTCCAGCTCTGCTGCAGCGAGCCCCTCGCCGAGGCAGAGCTCGCGGCGGCCCGCGCCGCGCTCGGCGTCTCGTTCGAGCTCTTCGTCGTGCCCGAGGTGCGCCTGGCGGCCGCGCGCCAGGCGGTGTACGGCGAGGTGATGTCGCCGCGCCTCTTGCGCGTCCTGGCGCGCCTGCTCGGCCCGCAGCCCGTCCGCAAGTGGGTCAAGGCGCTCGCGCTCGACGCGAGCCGGCCGCCGGAGCCCGAGCCCGCCCCGAGCGCGGGGCCCGCCCCCGCGGCCGCGCCCGCCGGCCTCGTCGACGAGAGCGAGCTCGCCGAGGCCGAGTTCGACGTCCCCGTGAACACGTACAACACGCAGCCCGCCGACATCATCGAGTCTCGGGCCTCGCGCGCGGCCGCCGAGGCGGCGGCCGACGCGGTCGCGCGGGCCCTCGCCGGCCCCGACACGGCGCCGCCGGCCGGGGCCGAGGCGCTCGCGAACACGCCCATCGTCATCCGCACGCGGACGCCCCCGCCGGCGAGCGCGTCCGTGGCGGCGATCGGCGCCTCGACGATCCCCGCCGACGGGAGCGCCACCCTGCGCGGGCACGCCAGGGTCGACCTCGCGCCGGGCGCCGCCGACGAGCCGCCCCTGCGCCCCCACATGCGCACGCCGATCGGCCGGCCGGCGCTCGAGCTCTACAGCGACGACAACGAGAGCGAGCTGTGCGCCGTCGCCGACGACGCCGAGTCCGAGGCGCGGCTCGCGGCGCTGCGGGTCCTGCGCGCCCGCCTCGGCCGGCCGCGCGTGCGGGCGCTCGCCGACAAGCTGCAGGGCGAGCTCAAGGGTCCGACCGAGCGCGCCATCCTCGCGGCGGGGGCGCTCGGCGAGCTGCGCGACGGTCAGGCGGTGCCCGCGCTCATCGACGTGCTCGAGGGGCCGCCCGCGCTCGCGCGCACGGCGGCGCGCGCGCTCGTCGAGATCGCGCAGCAGGACTTCGGGACGAGCCGGAAGAAGTGGCTCGGCTGGTGGGAGCAGCACAGGAAGGCGGATCGCGTGGCCTGGCTGCTCGAGGGCCTCTCGCACAAGTCGCCGGAGATCCGCTTCGCGTCTTCCGAGGAGCTGCGCCTCATCACGGGCGAGTACTTCGGCTACCACTTCGACCTGCCCAAGCGCGAGCGCGAGGAGGCGCGCGAGCGCTGGCAGCAGTGGTGGTACCAGACGGGCCAGGCGCGCCAGGGCGACCGGAGCTGACCGATCAGGCGCCCTCCGGCGGCGGCGCGGCCCCCGCCGGGCGCAGCCGCTTGAACCGGCCGTGGACGAGCACGAGCAACGGCGGCTGGAGCAGGCGCGGCAACACGGCGAGGATCAGCGCGCCGCCGATGACGACGATCGCCAGGGGCCGCTGCGTCTGCGCGCCGATGCCGTGCGAGAGCGCCGCGGGCGTCAGGCCCAGCACCGCCGTGAGGGTCGTCATGAGCACGGGGCGCAGGCGCTGCTCGGCCGCGTTGTTCGCGCCCTCGACGAGCGACCTGCCCTCGGCCCACTGCCGCTGCGCGTACGTCACGACGAGGATCGCGTCCTGGATGGCGATGCCGAAGATCGAGATGAAGCCCATGGCCGCCGAGACCGAGAAGGGCTCGCCCGTGATGAGCAGCGCGAAGATGCCGCCCGTGCACGCGACGGGGATGTTGACGAGCACGATGAACGTGTCGACCATGTTGCCCACGGCGCTGTAGGCGAGGAACGTGATGAGCAGGAGCGTGAGCGGGATGATGATCGCGAGCCTGCCCGTCGCCTCCTTGAGCTCGTTGATCTCGCCGCTCCACTCGAGGTGGCTGTCGGGCGGCAGGCGGATCTTCTCCCCGATCTGGCGCTGGGCGTCGGCGATGGTCGACTGCAGATCGCGGCCGCGCACGGAGAACTTCACGGGCGAGTAGCGGAGGCCGTCCTCGCGGTAGATGACGGACGGGCTCGTCTCGAGCGTGATGCTCGCGATCTGCCCGAGCGGGATCTGGCTGCCGTCGGGCGAGGAGACGGTGATCTCGCGGATCGCCGCCACGCCCGTGCGGTACTCGGGCTTCCAGCGGATCGTGAGCGCGAAGCTCTTCTCGCCCTCGTACACCTGCGTGACGGCCTGGCCGCCGATGGCCGCTTGCACGACGGCCTCGACGTCGCCGGTGTTGAGGCCGTAGCGCGACAGCGCGACGCGATCGGGGACGATCTTGATGCTGGGCTGGCCCATGGAGCGGAAGAGCCCCAGGTCCTTGACGCCCTTGACGGCGGCCATCGTGTCGGCGACGCCGTCGGCGGCGCCCTCGTTCTTGGCGATGTCGGGGCCATAGATCTTCACGCTGTTCTCGCCCTTGACGCCCGAGAGCGCCTCCTCGACGTTGTCCGAGATGTACTGCGAGAAGCTGAAGATCACGCCCGGCAAGGCCTGCGCGAACTCCTTGGCGACCTCTTCGGTGACGACGTCCTTCGTGACCCCCCTCGGCCACTGATCGAACGGCTTGAGGGGCGCGAAGAGCTCGACGTTGTTGAAGCCGGCGACGTCGGTGCCGTCGTCGGGGCGGCCGAGCTGCGAGACGACCGAGAGCACCTCGGGGTGGGCCTTGAGGATGCGGCGCATCTTCCCGACCTGCGCCGACGACTCGGCGAGCGAGATCGACATGGGGAAGGTGGCGCGGATCCAGAAGTTGCCCTCCTCGAGCTTGGGCATGAACTCGCCGCCGAGCAGCGGGTAGAGGGCGACGCAGGCGGCGATGGGCACGAGCGCGAGCGCGAGCGCCCGCTTGGGGAAGCGCAGCGCCCAGCGGAACATCGGATCGTAGAAGCGGTGGAGCAGGCGCATGAGGAAGCTCTCCTTCTCCTCGGTGCTCGCCGGCAGCGCCCAGGTCGAGACGGCGGGCGTGAGCGTCAGCGCCATGACGACGGCGCCGCCGATCGCGAAGGCGTAGGTCCGCGCCATGGGCGAGAAGATCACGCCCGACACGCCCGTCATCGTGAAGAGCGGCAGGAAGGCGACGCCGATGATGAGCGTCGAGAAGGCCATGGGCCGCGCCACCTCGGCGGAGGCGGCCCGGATCCGCGCCTGGATCGAGCCCGAGCCGTGGGGGCCGAGGTGGCGGAAGATGTTCTCCATCATGATGACCGTCGAGTCGACGACGATCCCGAAGTCCACGGCGCCCAGCGAGATGAGGTTGGCCGAGGTCCCGAGCACGATCATCCCGCAGAACGCCGTGAGCAGCGCGAGCGGGATGTTGAGGGCCGTGACGAGCGCGGCGCGGATGTTGCCCAGGAAGAGGAGCAGCACGACGACGACGAGGCCCATGCCCATGAGCAGGTTCTCGATGACCGTGTGCGTGGTGACGTTCACGAGCGCGCCGCGGTCGTAGTACGGCACGATGTCGACGCCCTGGTCGGGCGGCAGCACGAACTGGCGGATGTAGTCGAGCCGGCTCTTGACGCCCTCGAGGGTCTTCGCCGTCTCCTCGCCGTAGCGCATGAGGATGATGCCCTGCACGATGTCGGGGTCGCCGTTCATGCCGACGATGCCCAGGCGCGGCGCCCACCCGATCGACACGCTCGCCACGTCGCGCACCCGCACGGGCACGCCCTTCTGCTCGAGCACGACCGTGTCGCTCACGTCCTTGAGCGAGCCGATGAGCCCGACGCCGCGCACGGTGTACGACTGCTGGCCGATCTCCTGCCGCTGGCCGCCCACGTTCTGGTTCGCGTTGGCGATGGCCGCCGCGAGCTGCGCGAGCGTCGCGCCGCGCGCCTTGAGGCGCACGGGGTCGACCTCGACGTGGTACTCCTTCGAGAGGCCGCCGTAGCTCGTCACGTCGATGACGCCCGGCACCTGCTTCCACTGGCGCTCGAGCACCCAGTCTTCGAGCGTCTTGAGCTTGAGCAGGCTGCGGTCCCGCACCTCCGCGAGCTGCAGCGCGTGATCCCCCGGCAGGCTCTCGAGCTGCTTCTTCTGGGCCTCGTAGGTCCGATCGACGAGGCGGTAGCGGAAGATCTCGCCGATGGCGTTCCAGGGCGAGATCTCCGCCTGCACGCCGGCGGGGAGCGTCGTGAACTGCAGGCGGTTGATGACCTCCTGCCGCGCGTCCTTGTACGCGGTGCCCCAGCGGAAGTAGCACTTGACGTCGGCGAGCCCGAAGAGCGACTGCGACCGCACGTGATCGAGGCCGGGCATGCCGGCCAGCGCGATCTCGAGCGGGATCGTCACGTACCGCTCCGTCTCCTCGGCGCTCCACCCCGGCGGCTGGGAGATGACCTCCACCATGGGCGGCACCGGGTTCGGGTAGGCCTCGATGGGCAGCGCGTGGAACGACAGCAGGCCGACGATCACGAGCGCCACGCCGAAGACGAGCACCATCGCGCGGTAGCGCAGGGCGAAGGCGACGATTCTCTGGATCATCCGTCAGAGCATCCCGAGCAGGAGGACCGCGTGGTCGACGGCCACGAGGTCGCCGGCGGCGAGGCCGCTCAGCACGGGGACGAGGTCCCCCTCGAGCGCCTCGTTCGCCACCACCTTGCGGCGCTTGAAGACGAACGCGCCGTCGGGGCGCCGCCCGGCCTCGACGAAGGCGATCGTGTCGTTGCCCACGCGCAGGAGCGACCCCCGCGGCATGGCCAGCAGGTGCCGCCCGGGCACGGAGATCTTGAGGGCCTCGTACATGTCGGGCTTGAGCAGGCGCTGCGGGTTGTCGATCACGCAGCGGACCTTGGCAGTGTGCAGCGTCGGATCGAGCACGTCCGCGACCCAGTCGACCGTCCCGTGGAAGGTCACCTCGGGGAACGCGCCCACGGTGAGCGTGACGGCGTCGCCCTCGTTGATGCGCGGCCGATCCATCTCGTACACGTCGCCGATGACCCACAGCTGGTCGGTCGCCCCGACCGTGTACAGCTCGACGACGTTGCCGCCCATCGCGTACTGGCCCTGGATCTCGAGGCCCGGGGTCGCCATGCGCGCGATCACCTCGCCCGCGATGGGGCTCCGCAGCACGTACTCCTGCGTGACGGCGTCGACGGTGCCCGCGCGGAGGAGCCGGGCCTTCTGGCGCGCGCGATCGAGCTCGGCCTTGGCCTTCTTCCAGGCGTCCTCGGCGGCCTCGAGGTCCCTGAGGGTCCCCGCGTGGACGGGCGCGGCGTACGAGTAGAGCTCCTTCTGCCGCTGGTACTCGTGCTCCGCGGCGACGAGCCCGGCCTCGGCCTTGAGGACGTCGGCGACGAACCCGCCCACGTCGGGCGAGGCGATCGCGAGGAGCGGCGTGCCGGCGGAGACGCGCTGCCCCGGCTCGGCCAGCACCTTCGTCACGCGGCCGCTCACGGGCGAGAAGACGTGGCTCACGCGGTTGTCGTTGAAGGCCAGGCGCCCGCCCACCGAGACGGCGTTCGCCAGGTCCCGCTCCGCGACGGGCCCCACCTTGATGGCGGCCGCCTCCATCTGCGAGGGCGTGGGCCAGACCTCGTCGTTCGGCTGCTCGCGCGAGATCGACCCCTCGGCGACGACGCGATCGCCGGCCGCGAGGCCCTCGAGGACGGGCACGAGCCCGCCCTGCGCGTCCGCGGTGCGCACCGGCCGGCGCCGGAAGATCTGACGGCCGTCGGGGCGCGTGCCGTCGGCGACGAAGGCGAAGGTCGTCTCGTTGATCTTCACGACGGCGTCCTTGGGCACCGTCAGCAGGTGCCGCGGCGGCAGCACGATAGACACCTGCGCGAGCATCTCGGGCTTGAGCTCCTCGCCGGCGTTGGAGACGGCGATGCGGACGCGGGCCGTGCGCAGGCTGGGGTCGACGACGCTCGAGACGAGGTCGACCTTGCCGAGGAACACGCGGCCCGGATAGGCGACGGCGTGGATCTCGGCGTCGGCGCCCAGCTCGACGCGCGCGAGATCGAGATCGGCGACGTCGGCGTAGACCCACACGTCCTTGATGTCGCCGACGGTGAACAGCTCGGCCGACGTGCCGCCCGAGTACTGGCCCTGCACCTCGACGCCGGGGTTGGCCATGCGCGCGATGACCTCGCCCTCGATGAAGCTCTTGAGCGTGTACTCCTGCGTGACGGCGTCGAAGCCGCCCGAGCGCAGCAGCGCCGCGCGCTTCTCGGCCCGCTGGTACTCCGCCCTGGCGCTGCGGAAGTTGTCCTCGGCGAGCTCGGCGTCGCGCCGGGTCGCCGCGCCCTCCGCCGAGAGCCGCGCCTGCCGGTGGTAGTCGGCCTCGGTCACGGCCACGTCGGCCTGGGCCTTCACGAGATCCGAGAACGCCTGCCCCACGTCGGGCGAGGCGATGGCGAGGAGCGGCGACCCCTTCTTCACGCGCTGCCCCGGCTGGACGAGCACGCGGGTGATGCGCCCGGTCACGGGCGAGAACACGTGCGTGACGTGCAGGTCGTTGAAGGCGACGCGGCCGCTCGCCGCGATGCCCTGCGGGACGTCGGTCTCGGCGGCCGTGACGATGCGGATGTCCGTCCGCTCGAGCTGGTCCCGGCTGAGCCAGACCTCGTCCTGCGGGGCCTGCTCGGCGGCCTCCGGGGCGGCCCGGTGCCGGCACGCCGGCAGGGACGCGGCGAGCGCGAGCACGGCCAGGCCCTGCGAGAGGAGCCGCGGGCGGCGCGCGGGCCTCATCGCGCCCCCGGCTCCCGCAGCGGCAGGCCCGTCGCCTGCTCGAGCCCGTAGACGGCGTTCCAGTAGTTCGCCAGGTCCTGGTTGTACTCGAGCCGGCTGGCGACGTAGGCGCGCTGCGCGTCCATGAAGTCGATGAACGAGGCGGCCCCTCGCTGGTACATGTGCTGCGCGAGGTCGCGCGACACCTTGGCTTGCTCGAGCAGCTTGCCTTCCATCCGCTCGACCTGGCTCTTCGCCGCGGCGTAGGCCGCGAAGGCCTCGGTGACGTCGACGAGCACCTGCGCCTTGACCTTGTTCACGCGCTGCTGGGCGGCGCGCTGGTTGCTCTCGGCCCGCTGGATCTCGCCCTGCTGCTGGTAGAGGAGCGGCACGTTGCCCTGGACGCCGGCGCTGAAGGCGGGGAGCGACGAGCACGAGCCCGAGCTGCACTGCTCCGAGTAGCCCAGCGAGAGCGACAGATCGGGGAAGCGCGCGCGCCTCGCCTGCCGCACCGACACCTCCGCCTGCTCGAGGTTGGCGAGGGCGATCTTGGCGTCGGGCCGGTTGTCCTCGGCCTCGGCCGCGAGCGGCTCGAGCGTCGCGTCCTTGAGCCGCGAGAGCACGCTGTAGCCGATGGCCGTCGTGAGCGTGATCTCGGGCGCCTTCCCCCGCGCGCCGAGCAAGAAGAGGAGGGCCGCCGTGGCCTGCGTGGCGCCGCTGCGCGCCTGGTCGAGCGTCTGCTGCGCCTCGAGCTCGGCCTGCGTCGCCCGGGAGAGATCGAGGCCGCTGATGGCCCCCTCGTCGTAGCGCTTTTGATTGAGAGCGAGCTGCTTGTCGTACGTGTCGAGCGACTCCCGGGCCGCCTCGACGTCGAGCCGGGCCATGACGGCGGCCACGTACGCCTGCCGCAGGGCCGCCAGGCCGAGCCGCTTGACGTCGCCGACGTTCAGCCGCGCGGCGGCGAGGGCCTTCGTCGCGGCCTCGATGCGGAGCGAGCGCTTGCCGGAGAGCTGGTCCTCGAGGGCGGCGTTGTCGCTGACGCCGAAGCTCAAGCCCCAGGTCGACGTCGGGGAGGCGTTGGGCCCGAGGTCGTAGATGAGGCCGTGCTTCGCCGCCGGCGCCCAGCTCGTGCCGACGTCGAGGCCGGGGTTCGGGTGGGCGCCGGCCGCCTTCACGTCCCCCTCGGCGCCCTCGGCGCCGTACTGGGCGATCAGCAGATCGAGGCCGTGCTCGAGGAAGAGGCGCTCCGCGTCGGCCAGGCTCAGCCGGGCGGGGATCGGGGCCTCACCGCCCGCCTCGGCGCGCGCCGCGCGCCCGCCCGTGAGCAGCGCCGCCACGAGGAGCCCGGCCGAGAGCGCCCGGGGCTGCACCTTGGACGAGCGGCAGTTTGTCGGTGTCATCTTGCGGAGCAACGTGGGACCGGATGCTACGGTTCTAGAGGGCGACCTTCAACAGGACGGCGACCACCGCGGCGGTGATCACGAGAGAGACGACGAAGAACAACTTTGCTGTCCGGGGCCTCATTCCGTCGGGTTCTGCCCGTACCCAGACGAATCCGCGCCGCGGAGGGTTCCCGCGGCGCGACCGCGGACCTCGTCGGGGCCCGTCGGAGGACTGGCGATGGGTGGGGTGCGGCGAGCGGCCGCGCGTCAGGGGCCCGGCGCTGGCCAGGGGCGACGTTAAAGGCTAGATTCCGCGCCGATGTTCGAGACGCTCACGAAGGGCTTTCGCAGCGCCAAGCAGCGGTTCCAGGGTCTGGCCGAGCTCGACGAGGCCACGGTCGACGAGGCGCTCAAGGACGTGCGCACGTCCCTGCTCGAGGCCGACGTGGGCTTCGACGTCGTCCAGGACTTCTGTAAACGTGTCCGCGAGAAGGCCGTCGGCGTCATCGTCAAGGTCCGGGCCTCGAGCAAGGAGAAGGTCCGGCGCGTCAGCCCCGAGGACCACTTCGTCAAGCTGTGTCACGACGAGCTCATCGAGCTCATGGGCCCCGTCGAGACGGGCCTCAAGTTCGCCAAGAAGGGCCCGACCGGCGTGATGCTCGTGGGCCTGCAGGGCTCGGGCAAGACGACGACCATCGGCAAGCTCGCCCGCTACCTCGAGAAGAAGCACAAGCGCCCGCTGCTCGTCGCCGCCGACGTCTACCGGCCAGCCGCCATCGACCAGCTGCAGATCCTCGGCAAGCAGCTCGACATCCCCGTCTACGCCGAGCCGGGCGGCAGCCCGCCCGACATCTGTGAGAAGGCGGTGCGCGTCGCCAGCGAGAGCGGGCGCGACGTCATCCTCTTCGACACGGCGGGCCGCCTGGCCATCGACGAGCCGCTCATGCAGGAGCTCGCCGAGATCGATCGGCGCGTGCACCCGGCCAACATCCTGCTCGTCGTCGACGCCATGATCGGCCAGGACGCCGTGGGCACGGCCAAGGCCTTCAACGATCGCCTCAACCTCGACGGCGTCATCCTCACGAAGCTCGACGGCGACGCGCGCGGCGGCGCGGCGCTCTCGGTCAAGGCGGTCACGGGCAAGCCCATCAAGTTCGTCGGCATGGGCGAGGCGTCGGACCGCCTCGAGGAGTTCCGCCCGGACGGCATGGCGAGCCGCATCCTGGGACGCGGCGACGTCGTCGGCCTCATCCAGCAGTTCGAGGACGTCGTCGACGAGGAGAAGGCCGAGCAGGACGCCGTCCGGATGCTCAAGGGGAAGTTCGACATGAAGGACTTCCAGGAGCAGCTCGGCGTCCTCAAGAAGATGGGGCCGCTCCAGGACATGGTGGAGAAGATCCCCGGCATCGCCGACGCCATGCCGCAGGGCGTGCAGGTCGACGACAAGGAGCTCGTGCGCATCGACGCCATGATCTCCTCGATGACCGAGGACGAGCGGCGCCACCCCGAGCGCTTCGTCGTGACGAGCTGGGAGGAGGTCGTCGACGGCGGCCGGCGCAAAAAGAAGCGCAGCGCCTTCTACGACATGGGCCGCCTCAAGCGCATCGCGCGCGGCTCGGGCCACAAGGAGCAGGAGGTCGCCGACCTGCTCAACCGCTTCGCGATGATGCGGCAGATGATGATGCAGCTCGGGATGTCGACGGGCCTGCTCGGCAAGATCCCCGGCTTCAAGCAGCTCGCGCAGGCCAAGCAGCTCATGGGCATGGACATGAACAAGCTCGCGAGCATGATGAGCACGCCGTCCGCCGAGCGCGGGGGCTTCCAGGCGCCCAAGCGCAACGTCGACCGCGCCAAGGAGAAGCGCAAGCGCAAGGACGCCCGCAAGGCCCGCAAGAAGAATAGACACTGAGCCGCCGCTGACGCCCGCGAGGGCGAGGGCGAGCCGCCTAGCCGCGCGCGAAGACCAGCACGCCCGCGGCCACGGCGAGGAGGACGAGGACCGACACGGCGACGCCGACGGCGATCTGCGCGCCGCCGAGCTTCGCCCTCGCCGGCGTGCCCTCGCGCGCGGCCGCGGGCGGCGCGGCGGCAGCGGCGGCGTCCGCAGGAGGGGGATCGACGGCGGGAGGCGGATCGACGGCCGGAGCCCGATCGACGGCAGGGGGCGCGCCGGGGGCCGGGGCCGCGTCCGCGGGCGGCAGGGCCGCCAGCTCGCGGAGGTAGCGGGCCGCGGGGTCGTCGAGGGTGAGCGTCACGGGGCCGACGGTCACGACGTCGCCGTCGGTGAGCGCGCGCTCGGCGGCGACGCGGACGCCGCCCACGAGCACGCCGTTCTTCGAGCCGAGGTCGCGCACGACGACCCCCTCGGCGGCGCGCACGAAGGCCGCGTGCTCGCGCGAGACCTCCTCGACGGCCAGGCGGAGCGCGCAGCCTTCACCGCGGCCGGCGACGTAGGCGCGCCCCGGCACGGCGAGCGCGAGCGTCGCGGCCGGCGCGCCGCGCACGACGCGGACGCGCGGCGCGCCGCCGGCGTCCCCGAAGAGATCGTCCACCAGGCGGCGGGCGATGGTCGCCGTGCCCTGGCTCGCGGGCCCGCCGGGGCCGTCTCCCTCGAAGCGCAGGCGAACGCTCGCCAGCCGCAGCTCGGCGCCCGGCGCGAGCGGGCGGCGCTCGCCCGGCGCGAGACGGACCCCGTCGAGCCACGAGCCGTTCGTGCTGCCCATGTCCTCGACGACCCAGCCGCCCTCGGCCCGGCAGACGCGCGCGTGGACGCCCGAGAGCACGACGAAGGGGAGCGGCAGCTCGAGGTCCGCGCGCCGCCCGAGCCGGACCTCATCGAGGCCGTCCGGCAGCTCGAGGACGCGCGCGACGAGCGGGCCCTCCGCCTTGGGCCCGGCCCCGGCCGGGCGCGTCTCCTCCGTCGGCAAGACCCGAAAGCGCAGCGCCACGGGCGCAATCTACCGCGCGTCGGGTCGCCGCAAGAAGGCCTCGACGCGCGCCCGCTCGGCCGACAGCTCGGGGGGCGCCTCGGCGAGGAAGCGCTCGAGGTCGGCGCGCGCCTCACGGGCGCGCCCCTGCCGCGCCAGGGCCTCTGCCCTCACGAGCCGCGCCTCCGGGTAGCGCGTTCGCAGCTCGAGCGCCTGGCCCGCCGCCGCCTCGGCCTGCGCGTAGCGGTCGCGCGCCAGCGCGGCGTACGCGACGAGGAAGCGGACCTCCGCGCGGCGGGGCGCCGCCAGCGCCAGGCCCGCGAGCTCGCGATCGAGGTCCTCCCAGAGCCGCCGCGCCGCCAGCACCGTCGCCAGCGCCACGCGATCGTCGAGGTCTCCCGGCCCGGCCCCGATCGCGAGGCGCAGCTCGTCGGTCGCGCCCTCGTAGTCGCCCCCGCGCCGGAGGATCTCGGCGCGCGCGCGGTGCGCGAGGGGGAGGCGCGGCGCGAGCCCGAGCGCCGCGCGGGCCTCGATCTCGGCCAGGGCGAGGCGATCCGTCGCCGCGAGCGCGAGCGCGTGCGCGGCGCGCGCCTCGGCCCGCTCGGGCTCGACGGCGCACAGCTTCGCGAGCTCCCAGCGCGCGTCGACGAACTGCCCGAGCCGCAGCAGCGTCTCGCCGGCCGCGAGGCGCGCCTCGCCGTACCCGGGATCGACGGCCAGGGCCGCGCGGTACTCGGCGAGCGCGTCGTCGAGCCGCTCGGCCCGCAGGAGGAGGCCGCCGAGGTTGAAGTGCGCCTCGGCGAGGTCCTCGTCGAGCGAGAGGGCGGCGCGGAAGTGTGCCTCCGCGCGCGCCCAGTCCTGGTAGCGCAGCGCCACGAGGCCGAGGCCGTTCTCCGCCTCGGCGAAGCGCGGCTCGTAGTCGAGCGCGAGCGCGAACTGGCCCGCGGCGCGGTCGAGCTCGCCGCGGGCGAGGGACGCCGCGCCCTGCCCCTCGAGCGCGACCGCGCGCGGGTTGAGGGCCCGCGCGTGGCCGCACCCGAGCGCGAGCAGCGGCAGCGCGCAGGCGGCGGCGATCCTCACGGCGCCTCCTGGGGCGCTCGGCGTTCGTGGACGGCGGTGATCCGGCCGTCCGGCGCGATGGTCACCGTGACGGCGCCGTCACGATCGGTGCGCAGGACCGTGGCGCCGCGCGCGGCGTAGCGCGCCAGGACCTCGGGCGCCGGGAAGTGGAACCGGTTGCGCCATCCGAGGGAGATGACCGCCAGCGACGGATGGACCGCGTCGACGAGCTCGTCGCTCGACGAGGTCCGGCTCCCGTGGTGGGGCACCTTGAGCACGTCCGCGGCCACGGGCTGGCCGAGGGCGCCTCGCCCCACGAGCTCGCCCTCGCCGTCCGCCTCGAGGTCCCCCGGGAACAGCACGGCGCGCCCCGCGAAGCCGACGCGCAGCACGAGCGAGGCGTCGTTCACCGAGAGGCCCGGCGGCGGCCCGATCACCTCGCCCGCCGCGCTCGAGACGAAGGGCCCGAGCGGCGCGAGCCACGCGGCCCCCAGCGCCGCGGGCGCCGGGACGGGCGTGGGCACGCCGCGGTCGTGCGCCAGCGCGAGGAGGCGCGTGTACTCGGGGTTGTGGCCGTCGTCGCCGCTCGTCCAGAGGGCGCCCACGGGGAACCGGCGCAGGACGCGGCGCAGGCCGTTGAGGTGGTCCGGGTGAGGGTGCGAGAGCGCCACCAGGTCCACGCGCGCGATGCCGCGGGCGCGCAGGAACGGCTCGACGATGCGCTGGCCCGTGTCGAAGGCGTCGTCGAAGGCGCCGCCGCCGTCGACGAGCGCCACGGCGCCGCCCGGCGCCTCGATGACGGCCGCGTCGCCCTGACCCACGTCGAGGAACGTCACCCGCAGCGAGGGGTCGTGGCGGCGCGCCCAGTCGCGCGCGAGCAGGCTCCCGGCGCCGGCCGCCGCCGAGGCGAGGCCGACGGCGAGCGCCCACGCGCGCAGGCGCCC